>DASXAP010000170.1:0-17653 GCA_036406655.1 Xanthobacteraceae bacterium
TCGAGATCGGGAAAGATGTTGATCGCGGCATCGGTGATGAACAGCGTCTCCGCATAGGTCGGCACATCCATGATGAAGACATGGCTGATGCGCCGTGCCGTGCGCAGGCCGGTCTTGCTCGAGGCCACCTCGCGCATCAGCTCGTCGGTGTGCAGGCTACCCTTCATCAGCAGCTCGCCTTTGGACTGATGGATCAGCTCCACGGCCTTGGCCGCCGCGGCTTCGCTGTGCGGCACGTCCACGATCTCGAAGCGTTCGATGTCGAGGCGGCGCTCGCGCGCCACGGCGCGAATCTTGGCCGCCGGACCGACGAGGACGGGAACGATGATGCCGGCAGCGGCCGCATCGAGCGGGCCGCGCAAGGCAGTCTCCTCGCACGGATGCACCACGATGGTGCGGGCGGCCGGCACCTGCTTGGCTCGGGCGATCAGCCGCTCGTATTTCGATTGCGGCGGGTCGCCGACCGGAGCGACCGCGGCGATGGCGCCGATATCGCTTTCCTTGTCCGTGGCCATGATCACTCCTTCATCATTGCGCGGCGATGCTGCCCGGTCACGATGCTCTCGCCTGAGCGTCCTTTCGGCTCGGCCGAAAGGGAGTGACGTCGGCGATCTCCTCGCCGACGTCGAACAGGCGCGCGACCTCGCTCAGCCGCTTGCGATCCTCGGCGGAGAATTCGCCGCGTGCAGCCAGCACCTCCTTCATCAGGGAGAATGCCTTGGCCCTGACCGAGGCGTCGGATGGCAGCATGGCCGGAATGGCCGCGAGCGCCGCTTCCCGGTCGAGCAGCAGCATCAAGAACTGCTCACGCACCATCGCCTTGAACGCGGACAGCGGCATGTTCTCGTGAGCCTGACGAAGCCGCCGCATCGCCTCGAATCCGCGCTCGTCGACGGTCTCCCGCCTGGCCCCAACGTAAACAAGTGCCCGCGTCATCGCCTCGCGCAGCCCGCCGGCGGGAATTTGCGCCTCGAGCTCGGCAACGCGCTTCTGCAGGAGCTCGCGATGCAGCAGGCTCTTGCTGGCTTTCCGCAAGGGCCGGGTCGCGGCTCGATCGATGCCGGCCGCCGCCTGCAGCGTCGGAGACCCGTAGATGCCGAAGAAAAGCCGCTCGGAGAGCCGCTCGCCGAGGTCGCGCCAGGCGTCGAGGGCGGCGACGACCTGGTTCGAAGCATTCTCCTGCATTGCGAGGAATGGATTGTCGGCGCCCACCGGCCGGCGGTTCTTGCGGACCTGCTCGGCGACCGCCGCGAGGGGGGCCATCAGCGGATTGGCATTGGAGAGGAGCTCGTATTGCAGACGCAGCGGATGCAGCTGCGCAATCCATTCCGCCATGGGAGAGCTCATCACGCCCCGGATGATAGGCTGGGCGAACGTGCGGTAGAGCGCGAGATTGGTCTCGGACATGCGGGCGGCGGTCGCGAAGCAGCGTTCGTCCGCCGCGTCGTTGCCGCCGAGCGCGCGGATGTCGTCGAGGGTGCGGGCTTCGCAGCGCATCACCCAGTTTCCCGTCACCAGATCCGCACCAGCCGTGTCGGCGGTCTTGCTCTCGAGGACCGCCTCGTAGAGGCCGGGCGGCAGCGTGTCGATGAAGTCGATGTTGCTCGAGAACTCGCCGTGCTCCTTCTTTGCCACTCCGCCGGAGACGAAGATGCCCAGATGGCCGACGCTCTCGTGGATGGTGTAGACGATGGTCTGGCCGTAGGAGCGGATCTGGTCGACGTTCTCGTAGAGATCGAGGATCCAGTCGAGCGCCTGCTGCGGCGGCGTGATGTTGTCGCCTTTCGAGCAGAACACCACGATCGGGGAGCGGATGTTGCGCAAGTCGATCGGGGTGCCGTCGGAGGTCTCGATCCGTCCGGCGGCGAGGTTGTTGCCGATGAACAGCTCGTCGACGATGAACTGCATCTCCTCCACGTTCAGCTTGACGTGGCCGCCCCACCAGCGTTCGAAGCCGAGATAGCGCGGTGCCTCGGTGTCGATCCTGGAATAGAGGTTGTACTGCTTGGTCCACAGCGTGTTGGCAGGGTTCTGGTTCTCGAAGTTCTGCACCAGCCAGGCGCCGTCGAACTTGCCGTGGCCGAGATCGCTCGCGAGCGCGGTGAGCCAGCTGCCGCCCAGGAGCCCGCCGCTGTAGCGCATCGGGTACTTGCCGCGCACGCCGGCCCAATAGGACAGCGGGGAGCCGGCGATGATGATGGGGCCGAACAGCTCCGGGCGCACGGCGGCAAGCATCATCACCGCCCAGCCGGCCTGGCAGTTGCCGATCACGCACGGCTTGCCGTCGGCCGTCGGGTGCAGGGCAATGACCTTCTCCAGGAACAGCGCCTCGGCGCGGGCGATATCCGCAATGGTCTGGCCCGGCATCGGATCGGGCAGGAAGCCGATGAAATAGCAGGGATGCCCGGCCTTGAAGGCGACGCCGATCTCGCTGTCGGCCTTGAACCCGCCGATGCCGGGGCCGTGGCCGGCGCGCGGATCGACGATCACGAACGGGCGGCGCGCCGGATCGATCTCGATGCCCGCCGGCGGGACCACGCGCACCAGGGCGTAATTGACCGGCCGATCGAGCGTGCGCCCGTCGATCAGGAGCTCGACCTCGTAGTCCAGCACGTGCGGGGCGGCCTGGGTGAGATGCTTGCGGTACTGGTTGCCGCGCTGGCGCATGACGTCCCAGAACAGGACGCTGCGCTGGGCCGCATCGACCATGTATTCGGCCAGAGGCCCGAACGCGCCGAGCTGCGGCGCAGCGACACCGAGAAAAGGCAGGCTCCGCTCGGTAGACATTTTCCTACTCCCTGATTTGTCCAAGCTTCTCGGCACGGCTCGCGAGGTCGTCGTTCCCGCGTACGCGTCCCGTTTCTTGCCGTCCGTCATCGCCGAGCTTGTCCCGGCGATCCTGATACTGGGCACTGCGGTGCCTTGGCGATCGAGATGTCCGGGACAAGCCCGGTCATTACGGTTCTCGTGAGCAGCCTGCGCAGCTGAAGCGACCAGCGGCGCTACTCAACCCCACTTCAGCGTCATGCCGACGTCGCCCGGCATCCCGCCGGGGAAGCTGACGATCTCCACCCTCAGCTTGTAGCCGCGCTCACGGAAATATTTCGCCCACAGCTGGTAGATCTCCTTCGGCACGCCGGTGAGCGTGCTCTCCCAGCCCGCCTCCTGCTGGTTGATGGCACGGCCCTTGTCCGTGCACATCTGGTTGGGAAACCGGTAAACTTGCACCTCGGTGCGGCCGTTCTTTGCCGCGCGATCGATGATGGCGATCGCCCGCCTTATCGCCTCCTCGTCCGAAACGCCCGACGGCTTCCGCAGCTGCTCGAGCAAAGCCTGCTTCTCGGCCTCGGCCTCGGCCAGCTTGGCCGCCTGCTTGGAGGCGTCCTCAGCCTCGGCGAGCGCGATCTTCTTCATCACGTCGCTCGCCTTCGGCAGCAGCTCGCCAGCCTTTGTGTTCACGTTCGCCTCCCTGGCAGATTGCAAAAGATGGCTACACGCCTTGTTTCGGCGGCCCATTGATATATGTCAATGCCGGATGAATGGAAGGCGGGAATAAGACGCCACAGGGAGGTGAAGACGATGTCAGCTAAATCCATGGATTCAGGAACTTCCGCGGCCTCGTTCCTGCAGCTGGGCAAGGGGCAATCCGAAGCAATGCTCACGATGCAGAAGGAGCTGCTCGAGGCTTACGAGCAGGCAAGCCGCTCCTGGCTTGCTCGGGTGAAGTCGGAGGTGGACCTCTGGTCGGAACTCGCTACGACGATGGCGGCGACGCGATCCGCGCCGGAAGCGATCGACGCATACCAGAAATGCGTCGCGCAGCGGATGCAAATGGCCGCCGATGATGGGCGGCGCCTGTTCGAGGACAGCCAGAGGATCATCCAGAAGATCACGCGCTCGTTCTCGAACGGCTGGCCGAGCGGAAGCACGTGAGAGCAAGGAAAGCGGCCGCGTCGTTGTCCAAAAAAGAAGCAATGGCCCGGAGAACCTCCATGGTCGAGGCACGCGAGAACGAGCTCGTTCCAAGACGTGAGCAGTCATGCTCCGACTGGACGAGATTGATTCGCAAGCTGCGCTGGATTGGTCTTGATGACGAAGCGCGGCGGCTCGAGCTCGTCGTGCGCACCCTGCCCCCGGAACAAAGAGGCAGCGTATCGGTCGGCCCGTTCAGCACCGATTAGCAACGGCCAGCCGGTAACGGCGCACCTGCCCGTTCCTGCAGAGGGAGGCGGGGGCATGTTTCATGGACCGACCATTTTCATGGACCGACCGTCATGCGAACCGTCTCCCTCGAGCAATCGGTCGAGATGATCCCGAACGGCGCGAGCCTGATGATCGGCGGCTTCATGGCCGTGGGCACGCCCGAGCGCGTCATCGACGAAATCGTCCGCCAGAACCGGCGCGATCTCACGGTGATCGCCAACGATACCGCCGCCCGCGGAACAGGGATCGGCAAGCTCGTCGATGCCAGGCTCATCCGCAAGGCGATCGTCAGCCACATCGGGCTCAATCCCGAGACCCAGCGGCAGATGATGGCCGGGGAGCTCGAGGTGGAGCTCGTCCCGCAGGGAACTCTCATCGAGCGCATCCGCGCCGGCGGAACCGGGCTGGGCGGAATTCTCACCCAGACCGGGATCGGCACCCCGGTCGAGGACGGCAAGCAGCGCGTCGAGGTGAACGGCAAGAGCTATCTGCTGGAGCCCGCGCTGCGCGCCGACTTCGCCCTGGTGCAGGCCTTCCTCGCCGATTACCTGGGCAACCTGAGCTACGCCCTCACCGCCCGCAACTTCAATCCGGTGATCGCCATGGCGGCCGATACCGTCATTGCCAGCGCCGATAATGTGGTTCCGGTGGGCGTGATCTCGCCCGATCACGTCGTGACGCCGGCGCCGGTCGTCGACTATCTCGTCGCCAATGCGTGAGCAATCCATGGAGCCACAGACGATCATCGCGCGTCGGATTGCCCGCGAGCTTGCCGAGGGCATGCTGGTGAATCTGGGCATCGGCATTCCGACGCTCGTCGCAAACTACGTGCCCGAGGGAATGCGCGTGTTCTTCCAGTCCGAGAATGGGCTGATCGGGACCGGCGCGCCGCCGGAGGAAGGCATGGCGCATCCGACGCTGACCGACGCGGGCGGCCGTCCTGTCACGGCGCTGCCCGGCGCCAGCACCTTCGACAGCGCCATGTCGTTCGGTCTCATTCGCGGCGGCCATCTCGACCTCACGGTTCTCGGCGGCCTGCAGGTCGACCAGAACGGGCTGCTCGCCAACTGGATGATCCCGGGCAAGATGGTCCCCGGCATGGGCGGGGCCATGGACCTGGTATCGGGCGCCAAGCGCGTCATCGTGGCGATGCAGCACACCGCCAAGGGAGCCTCGAAGATCGTGAAGAAATGCACGCTGCCGATCACGTCCACGCGGCGTGTCGACCTGGTGGTCACCGAGCTCGCGGTGATCGCTTTCCCGGAGGGGCGGGCGACCCTGCTCGAGACCGGCCCGGGAATATCCACGGCGCAGGTTGCGGCGGCCACCGAGGCCGCGCTCCGGATTCCGGATCGCGTTCCGGAAATGTCGCTATGACGATGCCGCCGC
The DNA here is from genome assembly GCA_036406655.1 of Xanthobacteraceae bacterium. Classification (GTDB taxonomy): domain Bacteria; phylum Pseudomonadota; class Alphaproteobacteria; order Rhizobiales; family Xanthobacteraceae; genus VAZQ01. Next base: position 5,593 of record DASXAP010000170.1, read on the forward strand.
GCGTTTGAGGCGGCCTGAGACCGGTCGGCCTTATCAATCCCAGCGGAGCCTGCGCGCGAGAGAGCCGGAGAGACGAATTCGATGAGACTGGAATGGAAGACGAACGAGGACCTGCCGGCAGGGAAAGGCGCGACGCTCCAGGCCTTCGTCGCGAGCGCCGGGGATGCCAGGCTTGAAATCGAAGTCGCTCCCTGGGGCGAGGGTCATCTCAGGGTCAATGGCCGGGAGGTCGCGCACGTCAACGACGCCAAGGATCGGCGTCAGGCTTTTCGCGAGCTCAAGAAAGCCGCGGAGGACTATCTCCAGGCGCACCCAGTGAAGCTCGAAACCAAGAGGAGCTCCTCGATGATTCCGGTGGTGAAAGCGAAGCTCCTGGAAGGCAAGAAAGGTCTCATCGTCGGGATTGCCAACGACAACTCGATCGCCTGGGGTTGCGCCAAGGCGTTCCGGGCGTTCGGGGCGGAGCTCGCGGTGACCTATCTCAACGACAAGGCGAAGAAATACGTAGAGCCGCTCGCCCGCGAGCTCGAAGCGCCGATCCTGATGCCGCTCGACGTGAGCGCGCCCGGCCAGATGGAGGCGGTGTTCGAGCGCATCACCAGGGAATGGGGCAAGCTCGACTTTGTCGTGCACTCGATCGCCTTCTCGCCGAAGGAGGCGCTGCAGGGACGCGTGGTCGACGTCACGCGCGAGGGATTTCTCACCACCATGGACGTGTCCTGCTGGACCTTCATCCGCATGGCGCACCTGGCGGAGCCGCTCATGCGCAAAGGCGGCACGCTGTTCACGATGACCTATTACGGCAGCCATATGGTGGTGAAGAACTACAACATCATGGGCGTGGCCAAGGCGGCGCTCGAGAGCGCGGTCCGCTACATCGCCGCCGAGCTCGGCCCCAAGGGCATCCGCGTGCACGCCATCTCTCCCGGACCGCTGGCGACACGAGCAGCCTCGGGGATCCCGGAATTCGATGCCCTGCTCGACAAGGCCAAGGCGAAAGCCCCGGCCCGCAGTCTCGTCAGCATCGATGACGTGGGTGCCGCCACTGCGTTCCTCGCCCACGACGCGGCCCGCCTGATCACCGGCGAGACCCTCTATATCGACGGCGGCTACCACATTATCGACTGACGGGGTGCGGGGACTCCGCAGCACGCCGCGGCGCATTCCTCGCGCGCAATCGGCTTCCGGAAAGGATATTCGCATGGCCACGAAACAGGCGGCAGCTGGCAACGCCAAGATGAAGCGGAAGGTCTACGAGAAGACATTGCGCAAGCTGCAGGTCGAGCTCTGCCATCTGCAGGACTGGGTAAGAGGCAAGGGCGAGCGGATCATCGTGCTGTTCGAGGGACGCGACGCGGCCGGCAAGGGAGGGACGATCAAGGCCATCACCGAGCGCGTGAGCCCGCGGGTGTTCCGGGTGGCGGCGCTCCCGACTCCTTCCGAGCGCGAGAAGACCCAGCTGTTCATGCAACGCTACATCGAGCGCTTCCCGGCCGCGGGCGAGGTCGTGATCTTCGACCGCAGCTGGTACAACCGCGCCGGCGTGGAATACGTCATGGGATTCTGCACCGCGGAGGAGCATCGGCGTTTTCTCGACCTTTGCCCACAGCTCGAGAAGTACGTGATCGATGCCGGCATAAGGCTGATCAAGATCTGGCTGGAGGTCGGCAAGGACGAGCAGGAACGACGCTTCAGCGCGCGCATCGACGATCCCCTGCGGCAGTGGAAGCTCAGCCCGATGGATCTCGAATCCTACCGGCGCTGGTACGATTACTCGAGAGCGCGAGACCTCATGCTCGATGCGACCGACAGCAAGCACGCTCCCTGGCACATCGTGCGCTCGGACGACAAGCGGCGGGGGCGGCTCAACTGCATCTCGCACATCCTGAGGTCGATTCCGTTCGAGAAGATCTCGAATAGCAAGGCCAAGCTGCCCGACCGATCGACAAAGGGAAGGTATGACGATCAGGAATCCCTGCGGGCACGGAAGTTCGTTGCCGAGAGATACTGAGCTCAAATGAGCCTGTCGATCCGCGCAATCCTGCATCCGACGGATTTCTCGGATCTGAGCGGCGCGGCTTTCGCGCATGCACTGTGCATAGCCCTGGCGGCCGGAAGCCGGCTGCAGGTCCTCCATGTGCTGCCGCATGACCCCGCCGGCGCCCTGGCGTTCCCGCATGGCCGGCGCCTGCTCGCGCAGTGGGAGCTCATCGACGAGGATGATCATCCCGGGGAGATCGCAGACAAGCTCGGCATCGAGATCGAGGACGTCCGGCTCGTGGCGCAGCAGCCGGTGGGAGGCATCGTCGGTTTCCTGCGCCGGCATTCCTGCGATCTCATCGTTTTGGCCACCGAGGGGGGAGACGGGCTCGCCCGCTGGCTCAAGGGATCGGTGGCCGAGACGGTGTCTCGCCGCGCGGCGGTCCCGGTGCTGTTCGTCGCGCAGGGCGCGCGCAGCTTCGTCGACCAGGTCAGCGGCGACGCCCGGTTTCGGCGCGTGCTGGTGCCGATCGATCTCTCTCCGCCGCCGGACGAGGCCATCGAGGTCGTGCAGTGTTTCGGAACGCTCATGACCGGCGCGGACGTGGCCATGCACCTCCTGCATGTCGGAGCCTCCGCTCCGCGCCTGCGCATGACAGCCTCCAAGGGAGGCGGGCTGCCGCCGGTCATGGTTCGGTCCGGCAGCGTCGTGCAAACGATCATCGACACCGCCGTCGAGCTCGACGTCGATCTCGTGGCCATGCCCACCGCCGGCCACCGTGGGGTTCTGGACGTGCTGCGCGGCAGCACGACCGAACGGGTGATCCGGCACGCGCCGTGCCCGGTCCTGGCCCTGCCTTCGGGCTGGAGGCCGGCTCCCGTTTGATCGAGCACCCATGCCTCTCGACCGGCTGATCAACATTCTCGTCACGATCACGCTGATCGAGATGATGCTGTTGATCGGCTTGCGGGTGACCTTCGCCGAGATCGTGCTGACCATCAAGGACTGGCGGCTCCTCGCGCGTGCGGGGCTTGCCAATTATCTGCTCGTTCCCGCCGCGGCGGTCGTCCTGCTCGCCTTGTTCGGTGCAAACCCGATGGTGGCCACAGGCTTTCTGGTCCTCGCGGTCTGCCCCGGAGCGCCTTTCGGCCCGCCGCTCACCGGGGTTGCGCGGGGAAACGTGCCGGAGGCGGTCGGTCTGATGACGATCCTGGCGGGATCCTCCGCACTCCTTTCGCCGGCGCTCCTGCGGCTCCTGCTGCCGTGGCTGTCGGGCGGCGAAGCGCCGCGCATCGATCTCGTCGGGATGGTGGGGACTCTCCTCCTCACGCAGCTGCTGCCGCTGCTGCTCGGATTGCTGCTGAAGCACCGGCGAGCGGCGCTGGCCGAACGGCTCGCCAACCCGCTCGAGCTGCTCAGCAAGGTCCTGAACCTGGGCGTCGCCGGGCTCATCCTGGGGAGCCAGTTCCCGATGCTGATGACGATCCGCGTGCGCGGCTTCGTCGGCATGCTCGTCTTGTTGGCAGCGAGCCTGGTCATCGGCTGGCTCGCCGGCGGACCGGGAAGGGATGGCCGCAGGACCATGGCGCTGACCACCTCGCTGCGGAACGTGGGGCTGGGCCTCGTCATCGTCAGCGGCAACTTCGCCGGCACTCCCGCCGTGTCGGCTGCGCTGGCCTATGGGATCATCGAGGTGCTCGGATCGCTTCTGGTGGCGCTCTGGTGGGGAGCATCGAACAAGCCGCGAGCGGAACCGTTGCGGCAACGGGGATAGGCCATGCCCCTCTGGTTCATACCGCTGATCTACGTGGGCGGGAGCGTCGTCTGCGGGGTGCTGCTGCCGCGTGCCGAGCGGGCATACTTCCCGTTACACACGTTCGACCTCTCGGTCTCGTCGGCCCAGGCATGCCTTTCGGCCGCGGCATCGGGGATGATGGCGCTCACCGGCATCGTGTTCGCCATGGCATTCGTCATGGTGCAGTTCAACGCCATCGCCTATTCGCCGCGTCTGGTGCTCTGGTTCGCACGCGACCGCGCCCTGTTCCATTCGCTCGGCGTCTTCAGCGCCACGTTCATCTACGCCCTGTTCACGCTGGCGTGGATTGATCGGGACGGGTCGGGAAATGTGCCGCTGTTCTCCACCCTGATCGTCGCCATCATGCTCGTCATCAGCATGTTGCTGTTCGCCCGTCTGGTGCAGCGCCTGACCGATCTGCAGATCACGAGCGTGCTCAAGCTGATCGGCGACAAGGGACGCGCGGTCATCGACGACATGTTCGAGCGCCGCAGCGAGCGACAGCCGGACGAAGGAACGCTCGCAGAGGCGCGCACGGACCCACCGCTCGGCCCGACGACGCAGACCCTCGTCTATTCCGGCCATCCGCAAACCATCGCCAAGGTGAACGTCGATGCGCTGGTTCGCCAGGCCGAACGAAGCGGCGGGGTGATCGAGCTGGTGTCCGCGGTCGGCGACACTCTCGTCGACGGCAGCGTCGTCCTGCGCGTTCAGGGGGCCGCCGGCAGGCTTGCCGAGAAGGAAATGATGCGGGGAATCGAGCTCGAGAGTGAGCGCACGTTCGAGCAAGACCCGAAATACCCGATTCGCCTGCTGGTGGACATAGCGATCAAGGCGCTTTCACCGGCGATCAACGATCCCACGACCGCGGTGCAGGCGATCGACCAGATCGAGGACCTCCTCCGCCGTCTCGCGCGACACGATCTCGACGCAGGAGTTCTCCGCGACGCCAAGGGAGTCGTGCGTCTCGTCCTCCCGATGCCGACGTGGGAGGACTATCTGGCACTCGCCTTCGACGAGATCCGGCAGTTCGGCACGACTTCCATTCAGGTGCTGCGCCGGCTGCGCGCCGCGCTCATCGGGCTCGCAGAAACGATCACCACCCCGGCTCGCGCCGAGGCAGTGCGGCGCTATCTCAGGCACCTCGACCTCGTGATCGATCGTTCGGCACTCGATCCCGAGGACAAGGCCATGGCGCTGCAGGAGGATCGGCAGGGGCTTGGTCTCTCCCGTCCTCGGCGAGAGCAACGAGGCGGCTAGTTTCTTGCCATCACGGGATCATGACAGCCGATTTGCGATCTTACCCGTTGTTCTGAAAGTATCCTCGCGTAGGCTTGGTTCGGATTAAGATGCAGCCGGGTTTGCAAGATGGCTCGTAAGGAGACGATCATGAAGAAGCTGCTTGTTTTCAGTGCTGCGGCAGTGACGCTGGCGTTCGCTGTCGCAGGCGAAGCTTCGGCTCAGCGCGGATTCCGCGGTGGGGCTGGAATCGGCGGCGGCGCGATCCGTTCCGCCGCAATCGCCAGTCCCGGCATCCGCAGCGTGGGAGCAGCCAGTATCGGCCGGCCAGGCTTGGGCGTGATCGGGCGTCCCGGACTGGGCGTGGTCGGACGTCCCGGATTGGGCGTGGTCGGACGTCCGGGCGTAGGCGTGGTCGGGCGCCCGTGGGTCGGGCGCCCGTGGGTCGGGCGCCCCGGATGGGGCGTGGCCGGATGGCGATGGCGCCGGTGGGGCTTTCCTGTCGCCGCCGGCGTCGCAGCCCTCGGAGCGGGCTACTACGGCGGCTATGGCTACTACGACGACTGCCTGGTCTGGAACGGCTACGGCTGGGTCAACGTCTGCTATCAGCCGAACTACAATCCGTACTGGTGAGCGGGGCGGTCGCACGCCCGGGCGGGGACATTGTTCAAGCACGACGGCTTCGGCGTCCCGGTCGGCCCCTACTGTCACTGAACCGACACGCGTCCCGCGCATGACGTCGCATGCCGTCGATCGAAAGCGCCGTCGCTGACGGCGCTCCAATCACACCGATCAGTGCCGGTGTCCGGCAGTGCTCGGGATCAGCGCGCCTGCTGCGATCCATTGCTCATAGGTCTGCAACTCCAGGCCGAGCTTCTCGTAATGCACCCTGAAGTAGCCGTCGCGGCCGCGCACGACTGCCTCCGGCATCACCGCTCGGACCTCCTGAGCCATGACGCCGACATACGCCCCGCCCCCGTCGTTATAGACGAAGCGGTAGAACCCGAGGCCGTTGTCCAGATGGCCAAGGAGTGCGATGTCGTGCTTGAGGCGGATATCGGAGCGCCGGCCGCCGCGTCCGCCGCCGCGCGCCATGCTGGCCCGCGCGCCGACGGCGCCACGGCTGACGTGCCCGCGACTCGGTGCGGCGTGCCGCGCCACCTGCTGTCGTCGTGGCGCGCTGGCCTGCCGCGGCGCGTGCTGTCGCGGCGCGGCGTGCTGCCTCGACGCCTGCTGGCGCGGGGCCTGGCGATGGGCGGCCTGCCGGTTTTCCGCTCCCCGGCTGGGCCTCTCGGTTTGCTTGGGCCGGGCTGCCTCCCGGTGCTCCGCCGTCGGCCGCGAAGCGCCTTGTCTCGAACCCGCCTGCTTTGCGGCTCCTGCCCTGGTGGCCGCGTGCCTGGCGGCAGCTCCGGCCGCCGCCCCGGCGGCGGCGCCCGCGGCGATGTGGCCGGCGCCGCCCTTCTGGCCCAGTCGGTCCGCGCCACCCTGACGTGCGATCTCACGGCGGCCGGCATCGGCGGTGCCGCGATAGGCTTCGCGCGCCGCACCCTGGCCGGGCCTGCCGAACTGCTGGGCGACGTTGCGGTCGCGATAGGGCACTGCACCACGATGCGCCGGATTGTGCGTCCAGTTCCGGTTGACGATGTTGGTGCGATTGAAGCTGTTGTACCGGAGGGGATTGATCTCGACCCGGTGGCGCCACCAGTCGACGCCGCCCCAGATCGCCGCCCCCACCGCCACCCCCGCCGCGAACGAGACGATGCCCCCGCCCACCCAGCCCGGCGGGTACCAGTAGAACGGCGCGTATTCCGGATAGGGCCAGGCGCCGTACACCACGCCCGGGTCGTAGACCGGCACGTAGTATTCATCGGGGCTGACGGACTCGATCGCATACGCATACGCCGGGGCGGCGGTCGCTTGCGGCACCGTGCCGGCCGGGGGCGCGCTCCTGATCACCCGCTGCTGCTCGGTCGTCTTCAGATTTCCGGCATTGTCGGCGCGCTGGCGCAGGCGCTGCACGGCGTCGAGCACATCGGCCTGCTGGGCCAGGAACGCGTCGCCGAGGTCGCGCGTCCAGTCCAGCTTGTCGTTCATCATCTGCAACGTCTGCGGGACGGCGGCGAGCGCCTTCACGCTGGGATCCCAGGACTGCTTCTGCATCGCATCCTCGAGCGCCTTGCCGGTCATCCCCGGATTGGCCTGCGACCAGCGCGCGGCGGCGACCACCTCGAGCGGGTAGGTCGATGCCATGAGAACCTGCGAAAGCAGCGCATCCGGGTAGAGCGCGATCGGCGCCACCAGCTGCTCGAGCTGCGCCGGCGTGCGCGGCGGAGCCTCGTTCTGGGCCCTCGCGAGACTGATGTTCATGGCCAGCACGAGCGAACCCGCTACAGCGAGCAAGCAGCGGGTAACACGCAGTCTTACCGATTCTTGTGTCATCGCGGGTCGTCCTTGTTGTGCAAGCAACGAATTAGAGAGACCGACAAGAGCGCGGGCATTGATCAATGTCAAAGCACAAAGCACCCGGCTCGCGCCGTGCACTCGCGCTTCCCGGAGCATTGTCGCCTACGCCATGAAACTTCTCAATCGAGGAAAAGCGAGACATGCACGACGCGGGGCTCGCGCCGCGTCTCGAGGCGCAGCCCGGTTTTCTCGAATACCTTCAGCATCGGGAGGTTGTCGGGGAGCACCTCCGCGACCAGCTCCTCGAGCCCGGCACGACGGGCGATCGCCGCCAGGTGACTCATCAGGGCGGCGCCGATCCCGCAGCCCTGGTACGCATCCACTACGGCAAAGGCGACCTCGGCCTTCCCGGGCTGCACGACGACATAGCGTCCGCCGCCGACGATCGCCGGCCGGCCGTTCTCTTCGACGATTGCGACCAGGGCCACGTGGCTGGCAAAATCCACGTTCAAGAAGAAGGCGATTTCCCGCTCGGTGAAGTCCCCTCGCACGCCGAAGAAGCGACGGTAGAGCGACTCGGCGCTGGCGCGGCCGACGGCGCTGAGGAGGGCGGCGCGATCGTCCGGCCGCAGCGCGCGGATTTCGACCTTGCGGCCGTCGCGCAGCTGCTCGAGGGCCGAATAATCGGCTGCATTGGGCTGGCCCACAACTCCCTCTCCCTTGCCTGAGAGGCGCGCCCTCGCGCCCTGTGAACGACGGTCACATATGCCTGTAGGCGCTGAAATTGAAAATGGATGCCGGAGGGACCGCGTCAGTCATGCTGCATCTCCTGCTGCCGTTGCAAGTCCCTCGCCCGCCGTTCTCTCCGCGCCCGGGATCTCGGCGGGAAATATCGTCGCGACACGAGTAACGCCGCCTGCGCTTTCCGGCAGAATTTCCTCCGTGCTGCAAAGTGCGTCATCGCTCGATTCCGCCAGACATGAATTCAACGCGAGCACTACAGCATGTCTTGATCGGATCGAAACAGAACGTCGTCATGGCCGGGCTTGTCCCGGCCATCCACGCCTTGTTCGCCCAGGAAAGACGTGCACGCAAATGAGAGGAATTAGCTGTAGTCCATACGATGGTAGCGGCTCGCGCGTGCTACACGATCAATTGATTCGCCTGCGTCGTTGAATGCGGGCACCCAACTCCCGGCTCCAGCCTGTTGTGGGGTTGCGTCATGCCACAATACCTCGGTGAACAAATCCGAGAATGCTACCTCCACGCCGAAGAATGCAAGCGACGCGCCGAGCGGGAACGCGACCCGGAAACGAGGGCTGCTTTCGTTGCCATGCAAACACGCTGGCTGTCGCTGGCGCACAACTATGAGTTCGCGGAGCAGCTCTCCGACCTGAGCCGGCCGTATATGAGTCGAAAGCAGTAGCTCGGCGCCGTTGCGGCCGGATACGGTCCGGACGAGGCGAGCCCGCGAAAGGCTCCTCGCGAGCCCGGATGGCGGCAAATCTTTCGGTATCGAGCGACTGTACCTTGCTCTGTCCGTTACTCCGGGTATCCGTCGACGGTTGCGCGGCGGAGGCGACGCCACTTGATCATCCGGAACACCCCGGTGTAATTCTACCTCCAGGATGCGTCATGGCTTGTTAATTGGCCGACACCTGCATCATAATCGCTCGAGGCTCGCGACGATATCGAGCCTGCATTCGGCGGGCTGCGGGATGATTTGCCGGCAGCCATGTCGGCTTGGATGACCGCGCTGCTCCAGGCGATCCGGAGCTGCGCGGTCGCAGTGTTGATGGAGGGAGGCACGCGATGGGCATCATCAGCTGGATCATTCTTGGCCTGATTGCCGGGTTTATCGCCAGCAAGATCGTCGACAAGCAGGGCCAAGGCTTTTGGCTGGATATCGCGCTTGGAATCATCGGCGCTCTGGTCGGCGGATTTCTCTTCGACTTTTTCGGAGCATCGGGCGTTACCGGCTTGAATATCTACAGCATGATCGTCGCGATCGTGGGCGCGGTCGTGGTGTTGCTGATCTACAATGCGATGACAGGTCGCCGCCGGGCTTGATCACCTGCGGCAAACAGCAACTGCAAGCGAAGGAATGAAGGTCATGGCCGGACTCGAAGACATGATCCGCAAGGCAGCTCCGGGCGGCAACGTCGGCAAGCCGCTGATGCTTGCGCTGCTCGCCCTGCTCGCGTCGGGTGCCCTGTTCGGGAAGAGCGATGCGGGCCGTCCCGCGAGCCCGGGGGCGCAACCTCCTTCCGACGAAGGCGCCGGCGGTCTGCTCGGAGGCCTCGGCGGGCTGATGGACAAGCTGCAGAAGGGCGGCTTGGGCAATGCAATCAATTCCTGGATCGGTCCCGGCCAGAATCAGCCGGTCTCGCCCGGTCAGCTCGGCACGGCACTGGGTCCCGACATCATCAAGACGCTTGCGCAGCGGTCGGGTCTCTCGGAGGAGGAGATCATGAAGGCATTGTCACAGGTCCTGCCGGGCGTCGTAGACAAGCTGACTCCCCAGGGCCGGCTTCCTACTCCCGGTGAATTGTCGAAACCCGTGTGAGGGCTGTTTCGAGGCGCGAGCTCGACTCATTGGAGAACTGTCATGCGCCTGGACGACCTGCCGCAAAGCGACAGAATCGAAGACCGCCGAGGCGGCCTGAGCAGCTTCCCCGGAGGCCGCGGCGGGCTCGGGATCGGAACGGTCGTCGTGCTTGGTCTGATCGGCTGGGCACTGGGCATCGACCCGAGTGTTCTCATCGGCGGGGCGGAAATGATGTCGAGGAGCGGTCAGTCCGGACAAGAGTCGAAGGCCGGTTCCACGAGCTCGGGGACTCCGTCGGACGCCCTCGGCAAGTTCGTCTCTGCCATTCTCGGCAGCACGGAGGCGGAATGGACCGACATCTTCGCGGAAGCGGGGCGAAAGTACGAGCCGCCGACCCTTGTCATGTTTTCCGGCGCCACCCAATCCGGATGCGGCTTGGCGCAATCGGCCATGGGGCCGTTCTATTGCCCGATTGACCAGAAGGTTTATCTCGACACGAGCTTCTTTCAGGATCTCGAGCGGCGTTTTCGTGCTTGCGACGCTGGCAGCAAGACCTGCCAATTCTCTCAAGCCTATGTGATTGCGCACGAGATCGGCCATCACGTGCAGAACCTCATGGGGCTGTTGCCGCAGGTCCAGCAGGCGCAGCGTGGAATGGACAAGGTGGAGGCAAACAGCCTGCAAGTCCGGGTGGAGCTGCAGGCAGATTGCCTTGCCGGTGTGTGGGGCAATCGCGGCCAGGCAAAATGGAATTTCATCGAGCCGGGTGACGTCGAATCCGCCCTGCAGACCGCTTCGGCGATCGGCGATGATCGATTGCAGCGACGAAGTCAGGGCTATGTCGTGCCGGACGCCTTCACCCACGGTTCCTCGGAGCAACGCACGCGCTGGTTCATGGCCGGCTTGAAGGGCGGGACCGTCTCGAGCTGCAATACCTTCCGTGCCGAGCAGCTGTGATGCGCAGGTTCGCGCGCCTGCCGGTGCGGGCTCTCGCGACGGCCATCGTGAAATGCACATGACAGGCGGGTGAAATCAGCCCGGCGGCGGGAAGCTGGGGGGCGCTACGGCGTCCGGCACCGCCGATAGGCAGTCTGCCGGATCGCGCAGGATCGTCGCAGGTTCATGACGTCAGCTGCGCCGACATGCGAACCACGATCGCTACGCAGCCGGCATTTGACCAGAAGCCTCCAGACATGGCATGCGCGTGTGCAGGTGGTCTCGATCTGCCCCCCGAAGGAAGGATAGAGACCGCCGGGGCTCCGGCGATCAACCTCCCCGGAGCCCTTTTGTTCATGGCCGCTGTCGAGGAGGTGCGGTCGCCGGCTGGGAGCTGGCACAAACCCTCTGGGCGAAAGGATGAATTGCAGCACGCATCGGCGGTGCAGCTCGTCAGTGGCGTTCAAAAGTCGGCCGCGGAGTTCCCAGGACAACAATCGCGCCGACGACCAGCAGCCAGAACGGTAACACGCCCAAGCCCGGAACCGCTTCCAGGGCCAGTCCCGGCAACAGCAGCCACTGCCGGCCCAGGATCAGGAAAAGCAGCACCGCCGTCGCAAGATCCACCACCCATACAATCGGCGGGAGAAGAGCTGCGAAAGCACCGATCGCATCCGCGATGCCTGCGACGGCGAAGGCGAGAACGAGCCGCTTCCTGGAAAATCTGAGGGTCTTTGAAAACGGCGCCTCTGCTCCGGGCTGCTTGCCTGGTTCGATAGGCGGCGGGGTCATCTGCAGCTGGTCAGGATCGGACCGACGACACGAAGTCGGCAGCTTGGCCATTAAATCGAATTCGGCTGCCTGCTCTGTCTGCTCTGTCTGCTCTTCCGCACCGACGTGCCGTCATCGATCGCGGGCGATTGACCGCCGGCCGTGGGCGCCTCTGCCCAGGAGAAAATCGACGAAACCACCGGGCAATTGACGTGGCCGGGACGCGGCAAGGTCCAGCTCGAGCTGTCCGCGCAAACGGGTCGGACCGATCAATCGGCTATTGCGTCCTGAAGCTCTGGCAAATTTGAGCGGGTCAGCAATGGCTGTCGCGGCGGGCTGGCCGAAGCGAACAGCATATCCGAGTGCGATTTCTCTCATCGAGCCCCCC
>DASXAP010000171.1:0-60752 GCA_036406655.1 Xanthobacteraceae bacterium
ATGCTGTCGGTCACGCTGCTCCCTGCTCGGCCGGCATCCGCCCCGCCCGCTGCAACCTTCGTCCCTGCCGGGCGGCGCGGCCATCGTGGTTGCAAGCGACCCTCTTGGCAAGCGTCAGCCGGACGACCGCGCCGCGGCGCCATCCCGCATGGCCGGTTGCCTGCGCAAGCCGCTGCGACTAGCGTGACTGCGAGAGAAGCGGGCAGCCGCGGCTGCGTGACGGCTTCGCACGCCTTGGGTCCGGGCCGCCGGGGAGGAACCACGATGCGAGGAGCTCCCACGATCATGTCGGCGATGATTGCCGCGGCCGCCGCCGGCGCCGTGCTCGCGAGCCTGCCCGCGGCCGCGCAGAAGCAGGGCGGAACCCTGCGCTACTACCATCGCGACAACCCGCCGACGACCTCCATCCACGAGGAGGCGACGATCTCGACCGTCAATCCGTTCATGATGGTCTTCAACAACCTGGTCCTGTTCGACCAGCACAAGCCGCGCAACAGCCTGGAGACGATCGTGCCCGACCTCGCCGAAAGCTGGTCGTGGGACGAATCGGGAAAGCGGCTCACGTTCAAGCTGCGCCAGGGGGTGCGGTGGCACGACGGCAAGCCGTTCACGGCCAGGGATGTGGGCTGCACCTTCGACCTCCTGCTCGGCAAGGCGAAGGACGGCCTGCGTCTCAACCCCCGCCAGGGCTGGTACGGCAACGTGGAGAACGTCGAGCTCAACGGAGATTTCGAGGTGGTCGTCGAGCTCAAGGAGCGGCAGCCCTCGTTCCTGGCGCTGCTCGCCTCCGGCTACTCGCCGATCTACCCCTGCCACGTGTCGCCGCGGGAGATGCGCACCCGGCCGGTGGGGACCGGCCCGTTCAAGTTCGCGGAATTCCGCCGCAACGAGCTCATCCGGCTCGTCCGCAATCCGGACTACTGGAAGCCGGGGCGTCCCTATCTCGACGCCGTCGAGGTGCGGATCATCCCGAGCCGCTCGACCCGGATCCTGGCATTCGTGGCCGGCGAGTTCGACATGACCTACGACATCGACATCACCATCCCGCTGCTCAAGGACGTGCAGTCGCAGGCGCCGACGGCGATCTGCAAGCTGCGGCCGACCGGCGTCTACAGCAATCTCCTGGTCAACCACCAGGCGGCGCCGTTCAACGAGCCGAAGCTGCGCCGGGCCATGGCGCTCGCCATCGACCGCAAGAGCTTCGACGAAATCCTCGGACAGGGGAAGCTCGGGCTTTCCGGTGCGATGCAGCCGTTGCCGGAGGGGTTCTGGGGCATGCCGCCGGAGATCATCCGATCGCTGCCCGGCTACAGCGACGACCTCGAGCAGAGGCTCGCCGAGGCGCGCGCGATCATGCAGGGCCTGGGTTACGGTCCCGACAAGCCGCTCAAGATCAAGGTGTCCACTCGCGACATCGCCGACTATCGCGATCCGGCGGTCATCCTCATCGATCAGCTCAAGAAGATCTACATCGATGCCGAGCTCGAGGTCGTCGACACCACGATCTGGCATCGCAAGATGACCCGCGGCGACTACGCGGTGGGCATGAACCTCACCGGGGTGGGGGTGGACGACCCCGACGTGAACTTCGTCGAGAACTACACCTGTCGTTCCGAGCGCAACTACAACCACTACTGCAGCCCGGAGGTCGACCGGCTGATCGCCGAGCAGTCGAAGGAGACCGACCTCGCCAGGCGCAAGTCGATCGTCTGGCAGATCGAGCGCAAGCTCGCCGAGGACGTGGCGCGGCCGGTCATCTACTATCAGCGGCAGGCCAACTGCTGGTATCCGCACGTCAAAGGGCTCGTGCTGCACGAGAACAGCATGTACAACGGGGCGCGCTACGAGGACATCTGGCTCGACAAGTGACGCCGCCTTGCCGGCCGGCGAGGCCGGAACGGCGTAGAAGCCGGTCAGGGCCGGGCGCGGGCCCGGCATCCACGTCGTTGCGCGCAACGGGCAGGATGCGGATGGCCGCGCCGAGCGCGGGCATGACGGCGGCAGGCGGCGCGCGGGACCGACATTGGGCAGCTATCTCATTCGCCGACTGCTGCTGACGATCCTGACGCTGTTCGGGATCTCGGTGATCATCTTCGTCCTGCTGCGCATCGTGCCCGGCAATATCGCCGACATCCTGTTCGACGCCGCCGGGATGGTGAGCGAGGCCGAGAAGCACAAGCTCGAGACCGAGCTCGGCCTCGACAAGCCCATCGTGGTCCAATACCTCGATTGGATCGGCGGGCTCGCCCGCGGCGATCTCGGCTACACCTATGTGTCCGACCGGCCGGCGCTCGACGAGATCCTCCCGCGCATCCCGGTGACCGCGAAGCTCGCTGGCCTCGCGCTGCTGTTCGCCGTCCTCTTCGGCGTCCCGCTCGGGGTCGTGAGCGCGGTGCGCCAGGACACGGCGCTCGATTACCTGCTGCGGATCGTGAGCCTGAGCGGATTGTCGCTTCCCTCGTTCTGGCTCGGGCTGCTGATCCTGATGGTGTTCGTGCGCTATCTCGGCTGGATTCCCATCTACTCCAATGAGCCGATGAGCCTGTGGCATGAGCTTGCGCTGCTCAGCATCCCCGCCGCGGCGGTGGGGTTCCGCTCGTCCTCGCTGGTCATGCGCCTGACCCGCTCGTCGATGCTCGAGGTGCTGCGGCAGGACTACATTCGCACGGCGCGCGCCAAAGGGGCTTCGCCGAGCTCGGTCAACTTCAATCACGCGCTGCGCAACGCGGCGCTGCCCATCGTCACCATCATCGGGATCGAGGCGGCCTTCCTGGCCGGCGGGCTCATCGTCACGGAGACGGTGTTCAACATTCCGGGCGTCGCCCGTTTCCTGGTCGAGGCGATTCGCTGGCGCGACTACCCGATCGTGCAGAACCTGGTGATGTTCATCGCCGTCGTGGTCGTGCTGGTGAACTTGCTGGTCGACCTCGCCTACGCCGCCCTCGACCCCCGCATCAAGTATCAGGATTGATCGTTTGGTCGTCCTCGAGCGCCCCACCGAGCTGAGCGATGCCGCCGAAGCGGGCTCGCTGCGCGGCTCGTTCTCCTCCTTCCTCCGCCGCCACCCGCTCGGGGCGGCCGGTGCCGGCATCGTGCTCGGCATCGTGCTGATGGCGATCTTCGCCGACTGGATCACCGCCTTCGATCCGGTCGCCACCGACGCGCGCATCTCGCTGGCGCCGCCCGGCGCCGCCCATCCGCTCGGCGCCGACTTCATGGGTCGCGACATGTGGAGCCGCATCGTCTACGGCGCGCGCATCTCGCTGGCGGTGGGGCTCGGCTCGACGGCGCTCGGCTGCGTGATCGGGGTGACGTTCGGCCTGCTGTCGGGCTATTTCGGCGGCTGGCTCGACCTGCTCGTCCAGCGCTTCATGGACATGCTGCAGTCGCTGCCGCTCCTGGTGATGGCCCTGGTCATGGCCGCCGCGCTCGGGCCCTCGCTCGGCAACACCATCATCGCGATCTCGATCCCGCTCGTTCCCACGGTGGCCCGCGTCATCCGCTCGAGCACGCTGATGCTGCGCGAGATGCCCTATATCGAAGCCGCGCGCGCCGCCGGCATGAACGAGATCGCGATCGCGGTGCGGCACGTGCTGCCCAACACGCTCGCCCCGCTGGTGGTGCTGGCGACGGCGCAGCTCGGGTCCGCCATCCTGGTCGAGGCGGCGCTGTCGTTCCTCGGCCTCGGCATCCCCGAGCCGTATCCCTCCTGGGGCCGCATGCTGTCGGAGTCGGCGGCCGAGTATGTGCGCACCGCCCCCTGGCTGGTGATCTTCCCGGGGCTGGCGATCAGCCTCGCGGTGTTCGGGACCAACCTCCTCGGCGACGCCTTGCGCGACACGCTCGATCCCCGCCTGCGCCACTGACGAGCGCAGCATGCAACGCGCCGGCGCGGGGGATCCGGAGGTGACGGCGGCGGCCGATGCGGAGGCGGCGCTGCTGCGCGTCGAAGGCCTGCAGACCTTCTTCTACACCTGGCTCGGCGTCGTCCGAGCGGTGGACGGGGTGAGCTTCTCGCTGCGGCCGGCGGAAACCCTGGCGATCGTCGGGGAATCCGGCTGCGGCAAGAGCGTCACCGCGCTGTCGCTGATGCGGCTCGTCCCCGATCCGCCCGGCCGCATCGTCGGCGGCTCGGTGCGGCTTTCCGGCACCGATCTCCTCGGGCTCGAGGAAGCGGCGATGCACAAGGTGCGCGGCAAGGACATCTCGATGATCTTCCAGGAGCCGATGACCTCGCTCAATCCGGTCATGACCGTCGGAGCGCAGATCGCCGAGGTCATGCGCCTGCACGAGGGGCTCGATGCATCGGCCGCCCGCCGCAAGGCGGCCGACATGCTGCGCCAGGTGCGCATCCCCGAGCCCGAGCAGCGCGCCCGGGAATATCCGCACCAGCTTTCCGGCGGCATGCGCCAGCGGGCGATGATCGCCATGGCGCTCGCCTGCAATCCGAAGCTGCTGGTCGCCGACGAGCCGACCACCGCACTCGACGTGACGATCCAGGCGCAGATTCTCGACCTCATCCTGGAGCTCCAGCACAAGCTCGGCACCGCGATGATCCTGATCACCCACGATCTCGGCGTGGTCGCCGAGACCGCGCAACGGGTGATCGTGATGTATGCGGGGCGCAAGGTGGAGGAGGCCGCGGTCGCCGAGCTGTTCGCGCGGCCGATGCATCCCTATACCTGCGGGCTCCTGGCCTCGATCCCGCGCCTGCCGCTGATGCGCGAGGCGGGCGCGGACGCAGTCGAGCGGCTGCCGGAGATTGCCGGCATGGTCCCGGCGCTCGTCGATCTCCCGCCGGGCTGCGCGTTCGCGGCGCGCTGCGCGCTCGCCGACGACCGCTGCCGCCGGCAGCTTCCGCCCTACGAGGAGAAGCGCCCGGATCACTGGGCGGCGTGCTGGCGCTCGGAGGCGCTCCACGGAGCGCGGGATGCCTGAGGGAGACCGACAACGCGAGGCGACGCCGAGGACGACCGCGCCGCTTTTGGAGGTGCAGGGCCTCAGCAAGCACTTCCCGGTCGTCAGGGGCGTCCTGCGCCGCACCGTCGGACACGTCCTCGCCGTCGACGGGGTGAGCTTCTCGATCGAGCGCGGCGAGACACTCGGCCTGGTCGGGGAATCCGGCTGCGGCAAGTCGACCGTCGCCCGCAGCGTGCTGCGATTGATCGAGCCGACCAGCGGCAGCATCAAGCTCGACGGCACCGACATCACCTTGCTCGGCCGCGCCGCGCTACGGCCGTTCCGCCGGCAGATGCAGATCATCTTCCAGGATCCGTTCTCCTCGCTCGACCCGCGGATGACGGCAGGCGCTATCGTCGGCGAGCCGCTGCGGGTGCACGGACTGCTCCACGGCAGCGCCCGCCGCCACCGCATCGCCTCGCTGTTCGAGCGGGTCGGTCTGCGCCCGGCGCAGATGGACGCCTACCCGCATCAGTTTTCCGGCGGCCAGCGCCAGCGCATCGGCATTGCGCGGGCGCTCGCGCTCGAGCCCAGGCTGATCGTCGCCGACGAGCCGGTCTCCTCGCTCGACGTCTCGATCCAGGCGCAGGTGCTCAACCTGATGGTCGATCTGCAGCGCGAGCTCGGCATCGCCTATCTCTTCATCTCCCACAACCTCGCCGTGGTCGAGCACATCAGTGATCGGATCGCGGTGATGTATCTCGGCCGCATCGTCGAGCTCGCCGACAAGAGGACCCTGTTCACGACGCCGCAGCATCCCTACACCGAAGCGCTGCTCGCGGCCGTGCCGGTGCCGGACCCGACGGTGAAGCGCCGCAAGCGCATCCTCCAGGGCGACGTGCCGAGCCCGGTGCATCCGCCCGCCGGCTGTCATTTCCACCCGCGCTGCCCCTGCGCCGTCGAGCGCTGCAGGCTGGAAGCGCCGCCGCTGCGCGAGGTGAGACGCGGGCAGTGGGTCGCCTGCCATCTGCGCTAGACGGGGGCCTGCCGTGCAGCAGGAAGGGACGCAGGCGCGGGAAGGCGCGCGCGCGCCTGAGGCGGATGCAGACGAGCGGAATCTGCGATAGGCTGCGCGCCGCGAGCAGCAAGGCCGGATTAAAAGCGCGCTTCGGCACCCCGGCAAGTGCCGGACCGCGCGTCGCGCGCAGGCCCTCGAGAACGCGCCTGTTGCGCCCGAGCTCGACGCGACCGACGATAGCAGAGCCGAGGAGGTCGACATGACCCTCGTGGAGAAGAGCTCGCAGGCGCAGCCGACGCGGGCGCCGGCGATCCGTCCCACCGATCCCGAGCTCGCCAGCACGCGTCCGGGCAGCCCCGGCGGGAGCTTCATGCGCCAGTTCTGGATCGCAGTCGAGCGGGCCGACGACCTGCCGCCGGGCCGCGCCAGGCCGCTTCGGATCATGAGCGAGAGCTACACGATATTCCGCGGCCGATCGGGCGGCGCGCAGATCATCGACGCACGCTGCCCGCATCGCGGGGCGCTCATGCATCTCGGCGAGGTCGAGGACGACGCCATCCGCTGCATCTACCACGGCTGGAAGTTCGACTGCAGCGGGCAGTGCCTCGAGCAGCCGGCGGAGGCCCCGGGCTACAACCAGAAGGTCAGGATCCGGACCTACCCCACCCGCGAGCACATGGGACAGATCTTCGGCTATTTCGGCGAGGGCGAGCCGCCTCCCTTCCCGCCGTTTCCCGAGCCCGCGCGCGAGGGGATCATCGATCATTGGCCGGTCTATCGCGTCCCCTGCAATTATCTGCAATGCTTCGAGAACAGCATGGACGAGGTGCACGTCGCCTTCACCCATGCCCCCGGCGGCTCGCACGCCAGGCTGTCCGTCGACCTGCCGGTGATCACCGCCAAGGAGACCGACTGGGGTCTGCTGCGCTTCGGCACCAGGGCCTCGGGCAAGGTGCGCCAGACCCTGCACTATGCGCCCAACATGGTGCGGGTGGTCGTGCCGCCGCTCGCCGGTCTCGACGGCGCCGGCGGCTGGCCGGAGATCAATTTCAGCTTCACGCCGGTCGACGACGAGAGCTGTCTCTGGCTGATCACCAGCAAGGTGTTCGTCACCGGCAGGGACGCCGAGACGTTTAGCGAGAAGCGCGCCGAGCTCGACCGGCGGCGGGCCGCGGCGCCGCCGGTGCAGCAGGTGGTCGACGACCTGTGGTCGGGCAGGCTCGTCTATGCCGAGGTCCGCCATCCCGATCTCGCGGTCGTGCAGGACATCGCCGTGCAGGCGGGGCAAGGCGCGATCGAGGACCGCAAGCGGGAGTTTCTCGGACGCTCCGACGCGGCGATCGTGCTCTGGCGGCGCATTCTCGCCCGCGAGCTCAGCGCCATCGCCGAAGGACGCCCGCCGAAGCGGTGGAGCGTGCCGCCCGCCGACGTCGTCCCGACGCTGGGATTCTAGCGCTGCTCAGCTCTCCAGCCCCGTCGGCACGTTCTTATTCTCGCTCGCGAGCTTCATGCCCGCCGACAGCGCCATGGTCTCCATCAGCGCGGCGAAATCCTGCTGCAGGTAGGCCTCCGGATCGGGCTTGAGCGTGGCGGCGCCGAAATGGCCCTGCAGCACCTCGCGCGCTGCCGCGGTCACCGGCATCGGCACGTCCCATTGGCGGCCGAGCGCGAGCCCGAGATCGAGGTCCTTGCGCAGCAGCTCGGGCGTGAAGGTGGTGGTCCAATCGAGGTTGACCAGCGCCGGCGACTTGTAGCGGGTGAACATCGAGCCCATCACGCCGTTGTTCATGAAGGCGAGGAAGGCGTGGCGGGGAACGCCCATCTTGTTGGCGAGAAGGGTGATCTCGAGCAGGTTCTCGATCACCACCCCGAGCATCACGTTGTGCGCAATCTTGCAGATGCGAGCGAGCTCGCCCGCCCCGACGAAGGAGACGCCCTGCGGCGCGATCGCCTCGAGGAGCGGCGTCACCGTCTTGCAGGCGGCCTCGTCGCCGGAGATCACCGCCGACAGCCGGCCGGCCTTGATCACCTTGGCATTGCCGGAAACCGGCGCGGCGATGAACTCGGCGCCGAGCGCCTCGAGCCTTTGCCGGATCGCCGCGGAGTCCTCGACTGCGATGGTCGAGCAGTCGACGAAGATCTTCGGGAGCCTGCCGTCCCCCGCGGCAACACCGCCCTCTCCGAAATAGACCTCGAGCAGGTCCTTTCCCGCCGAGACGATGGAGAAGAGCACGTCCGTCTCGCGCAGGTCGGAAAGCCTGTCCACCACCTTGCCGCCGACTTTCGCCAGCGGCTCGGCCTTCGACCGGGTGCGGTTCCACACCGCGACGTCGTAGCCGGCCTTGAGCAGCCGCTCGGCCATCGGATAACCCATGCGGCCCATGCCGATCCAGCCGATCCGCTGCTTGCTCGCTGCCATCATGTTGCTCCGACTTGCAGGTTTTCGTTGTCGAGCTCCGGCGATCCCCAACCACCGCCGTCGATCGAACCAGGCTCGGGTCTCGCTACGCTCGACCCGACCTGCGTGTCAATCCGCAGGCTTGCCGTAGATGCGATCGGCGGTGCGCCGAAACAGCACGAGCGCGGTGCGGCACCAGATCAGCACGATGACGATGCGCGCCAGCTGAAAGCCGGCGATGACGGTCGCATCGAGCCCGAGCACCTTGCCGGTGAGCACCATCTCGGCGATGCCGGCCGGCGCCATCGCCAGCACCATGGTCGGCACGCCGACGCCCATCATCCAGGCGGTCGCGGCGGCGAACAGCGCCATCGCCCCCGCCGCGAGCAGCACGACCAGGCAGGACGCCCAGAGGAGACCGAACAGCCGGTGCAGGAACTCCGGCCGGAACTGGGCCCCCAGCGCGGTGCCGATCACCACCTGCGCGGCGACCAGGAGCGCATCGGGCATGCGTCCCTCGATCCAGCCGAGATTGCTCATCGCCGCGGCGATGAACAGCGGCGCCATCAGCCACGCATTGGGCGAGCGCGTGCGCGACAGGAGTGCCGCGATGCCACCCGAGACTGCGAGCAGGACAACGAGCGGCAGCCACGATGCTGTTGGCACTCCGAGGAGCGGATTGCGCACCGCGCCGCCGGCGAAGGAGATCACCAGGAACGGCGCGAGCATCACGATCAGCGCCACGCGCGTGGTCTGCGCGACCATGATCGGCTCGACCTGGCCGCCATACTGCGGCGCGATGGTCAGCGTCTCGACCACCCCGCCGGGCACGGTGGCGAAGAACGCGGTGGTGCGGTCGATCCCGGTGAGCCGCATGTAGAGGAGCCCGCCGACGGCGCCGACCAGGGTGGACAGGAGCGCAGCGCCGAGGATCGGCGGCAGCAGGGTGACGAGCTTGCTGATCACGCTCGCCGTGAACTGCAGCCCGGTCGAGGCTCCGACCACCAGCGTGCCCGCCGGCCGGCCCCAGCGGATGAGCCGCACCGGGGCGCCGGCGAGCGAGAGCGCCATGGTGACGGCGAGCGAGCCGAGCAGCCAGGGGAGCGGCAGATGCGCGTAGCGGGCGGCGGCGCCGCCCGCCGCGCCGGCCGCAAGCGTGCCCGCCATTGCCAGAGCGGGCGTGAGGTCCTTGCCTCGGAGGCTGGCCGGTCGGCGCATGGGTGAGGCGCGTGGTAACAGCGCCGGCGCGGCAAATCCAATGCCGCCGACGCGCGGCACGCATGCCGGCTGCCGACCGGGCAGCCCGGCGCGGAGCGCCGCAGCGAGAAGCGCCTGCGCGCGGCGGCTCGATGCGCTCGGGGCCGGCGAGATCGGGCCGTGGCATTTCGCTTCCGCTCGATGTGCGCCCCAAGCTATCGTGCGCGCATGACCGACGTCGCCCCGAGCCTGGCGCCGCCCGCCGCCCCCGCAGCTCGGTCCGACGCGGCCGCGGAAAATCCTGCATGGGTGCTGGCGCGGACGGCGCTGCCGTTTCTGGTGGTGGCGCTCGCCTGGGAAGTTACCGCGCATCTGGGCGTCTTCCCGCGCAAGCTGTTTCCGCCGCTCGAGGAGATCGCCGCCGCATTCCTGCGCCTGAGCGCGGCGGGAATCCTGCCGCACCACCTGCTCGACACGCTCGTCCGCCTCATCGCCGGGTTTGCGCTCGCGGCGGCCGTCGGGGTGGGCATCGGCTTCGCCATGGGGCGCTCGCGCCGCGCCGAGGAGCTCCTGCTGCCGCTGCTGAGCGTCGGCGCACCGATCCCCGGGCTCGCCTATGCGCCGCTGTTCCTGCTGTGGTTCGGCCTCGGCAACAAGACCGCCGTTCTGCTCGTCGCCTTCGTCTCCGCGTTCCCGATCGCCTTCAACACCTGGACCGGCGTGAAGGCGGTCAAGGAAATCTGGCTGCGCTCAGCCGAGGTGATGGGCGCCGACCGCACCCGCCTGCTGCGTCACATCGTGCTGCCGGGCGCGCTCCCCTACATACTGACCGGACTGCGCCTCGGTCTGGCGCAGGCCTGGCGCATCCTGGTCGGGATCGAGATGCTCGCCGCCGTGCCCTGGGGATTGGGATGGATGATCTTCGGCGCGCGCGAGTTCCTCGATACCGATGTCATGCTGGCGGGCGTGGTGGTCATCGGGATCATCGGCCTTGCGCTCGAGAAGCTCGTGTTCGAGCGGATCGAGCGTTACACCGTCGTCCGCTGGGGAATGCTGTCGTGAGCCGCGTCGGGGCAGCCGGGGAGCGCATCCGCTCGGCCGCTCGTGCCGCAGTTTCGCTGCTGCTCGCCGCCGCGCTCTACGAGGCGGTCGCGCGCAGCGGGAGCTTTCCCGCGGCGCTCTTGCCCACGCTGCCCAGGGTCGCCGCCACGCTCATGACGCTTCTGCGCGACGGCAGCATGCTCGCGCACGCGCTCGCCACCACCTACCGGGTGCTGTTCGGGCTCGCGCTCGCGATCGTCGTCGGGCTGCCGCTGGGGATCCTGATGGGGCGGTTCCGGCCGGTCGAGAGGTTCTTTCTTCCGCTCGCCAGCGCGTTGATGCCGATCCCCTCGCTCGCCTGGGTGCCGGTATTCATTCTCTGGTTCGGGCTCGGCAACACGGTCGCGATCCTGATCGTGCTCTATGCGGCGCTGTTTCCGCTGCTGCTCAATGCCTGGTCCGGCGTGCGCGCGGTCAACCCGCTGTGGCTGCGCGCCGCCGGCGCCATGGGGGCCGACGAGCGCGCGCTGTTCTGGAAGGTGATCATTCCCGGAGCCGCGCCGTTCATCATCACCGGGCTGCGGCAGGCGTTCCTGCGGGCGTGGATCGCGGTGGTCGGAGCGGAGATGCTCGCCGCCTCGGATTGGGGCCTCGGCTGGCTCATCTTCGACGCCAAGGAGTTCCTCAACGCCGACGTCATGCTCGCCTCGCTTGCCGTGATCGGCGCCATCGGCTTCCTGTTCGAGCGGCTGGTGTTCGGCTCGCTCGAGCGGGCCACCATCGCGCGCTGGGGCATGGTGCGGACCGCGAAGGGATAGGGCCGCGATGCCCCATATCGAAGCTCGCGGCGTCTCCCTCGACTATCACACGCCGGCCGGGGTGGTGGCGGCGGTGCAGGATGTCAGCGTCGAGATCGAGGCCTCGGAGTTCCTCTGCATCGTCGGCCCGTCCGGTTGCGGCAAGTCGACGCTGCTCAACATCATGGCGGGTTTTCTCGCCCCGACTGCCGGCGAGGTCCGCATCGGCGGCCGGCCGGTGAGCGGCCAGGGGCTCGACCGCGGCGTCGTGTTCCAGGATTTCGCCCAGCTGTTCCCCTGGCGCACCGCGCTCGGCAACGTGACGTTCGGCCTGGAGATGAAGCGGATCGCCAAGGCCGAGCGCGAGAGGATCGCGCTCGACCAGCTCAGGCTGGTGAAGCTCGAGAAGTTCGCCGCCGCCTATCCGCACCATCTCTCCGGCGGCATGCAGCAGCGGGTCGCCATCGCCCGCGCGCTTGCCTACAATCCGTCGGTGCTGCTGATGGACGAGCCGTTCGCCGCCCTCGACGCGCTCACCCGCGACGAGATGCAGCGGCTACTGGCCGAGGTGTGGCGGGAGACGCGCAAGACCGTGGTCTATGTGACGCACAACGTGGCGGAAGCCGTCTACCTCGCCGATCGCGTGGTGGTGATGACGCCGCATCCCGGCAGGGTGAAGGAGCAGGTGCCGATCGCGCTGGCCCGGCCGCGGGACCCGCTCAGCATCGAGTTTCTCGATTACCAGAAGCTGCTGCTGCGGCATCTCGGCGAGGCCGGGGGCTCGGCATGCTGACGATGGCCGGCCGGATCGACATCCAGAGGGAGACAGTCCAATGAACCCGACGCGTACCCGTTCCACCCGGCGGCAAGCTCTCGCGGTGGGCGCCGGCGCGCTCGCGCTCGGGCTTTTGCCGACGCGCCCGGCGCTGGCGCTCGCCACCGTCCGCCAGGGCTATCAGACCAATATCTGGGGAATGCCGACCTATTATCTCTTGAAATCGGGCCTGCTCGAGAAGCACGGCGTCAGGTTCGAGGAATTCCCGGTCCCCTCCGGCAATCTGACCATGCAGCAGATGGTGGCGCGGCAGGTCGACATGGGCACCTATGCGGGGCAATCGCTCATCATCGGCCATGACAAGGGCGGCCTCGTCGCCATCGCCCAGATCGAGACCGTCGGCAAGACGGCGCAGATCGTGGCGCGCAAGGACCTCAATCTCAGCAGAGTTGCCGAGCTCAAGGGATTGAAGGTGGCGAACCAGACCGGCTCCTCGGTCGGCAACGTGTTCGTCGACGTGATCGCGCCGACGGCCGGTCTCAAGAAGGGGGATTTCCAGGAAGTGCGCATGAACGTCAACGACATGGTGGCGGCCATGGCGGCCAAGACCGTCGATGCCATGGTCAATGTCGAGCCCTACAACGAGATCGCGGTGGCCGAAGGCATCGGCACCTCGCTCATGGATTTCTCGAGCGTCGACAGGATGCCGGTGTTCATGGCGGCGACCCCCGATTTCGCCGACAAGCAGAGCGACACCATTGTCGCCTATCTGCGGGCGTGGCGGGAGGCGGGGCGCGACTTCAAGGACAATCCCGGCAAGGTCGCCGACGTCATCTACGCGTTCTACGGCTCCAAGGGCTACAGCATGTCGCGCGACACCTTCGGCAAGGCGATGGCGCGGGTCGAGGTCGAGCCGGGCTTTCCTTCCGACCTCGTGCCCGGCCTGCAGAAGGATGCCGAGGTGCTGCTGCGGGAGAGGAAGATCGCCGCCGTTCCGGACTGGAAGAAGGCGCTGCGGCCCGAGTTCTGGGCCAAGGCAAGCGCATAAAACGGAGAGTGGAATGAAGCTGCGGAAGAGGAAATCGACGAGCCGGAAGCCGGCAAAAAGACCAGCGGCAACGAGACCGGCAGGCAAGGCCGCGCCGAAGCCCGCGACGAGGAAGCCGTCCGGGAGCGGCGCGCCGCGCGCGCAACGTCCGCTCGGCAACGGCGCGCCCGTCACCTGGAACTTCAAGCTCATCGCCCATCACCTGCTCGACGGCTTCGGCGGGATGGGCGAAGGGATGTCGATCCAGATCGCGCGCGACGGCCGTCGCATCCTCTGGCTGGCGCACGAGAGCGCGCCGAAGAATTTCACCGCCGTCGACGTCTCCGATCCGCGCAAGCCCAAGGTGGTCGTCCAGACCGACCTGCCGCAGGCGCACATGCGCTCCAACTCGCTCGAGACCTGCGACGACATCATGGCCGTCGCCTACCAGACCCAGCGGACGGGCCTCGAGCCCGCGGGCATGGAGCTGTTCGACATCTCGGTGCCGGAGAGGCCGCGCTCGATCTCGTTCTTCGACTGCTCGGGCGCGACCTCGCGCGGGGTGCATCAGCTCTGGTTCTGCGACGGGGAATATGTCCACTGCGCCTCGGGCGCACCGGACTTCATCCCGACCAACCCCAGCGACGACCAGTTCTACCGCTGCATCGACGTGCGCAATCCGGCAAAACCAGTAGAGATTGGCCGCTGGCACATGCCGGGCACCGGGGCGGGCGACAACGTGAAGCCGCCGCCGCGGCATCCCCTCGACAAGGGCTACCGGGCCCACAACACCAACGTGTATCCGCAGCGGCCCGACCGGCTCTATCTCGCCTATATCGACGGCGGCATGTTCATCCTCGACATCTCCGACAAGGCCAATCCCCGGCGCATCTCGCAGTGGACCAACTCGCCGCCCTATACCGGCTTCATGCACACGGCCGTGCCGCTGTTCGACCGCGGGCTCATGCTGGTGACCGACGAGTCGACCGAGGACAACGCCCGGGACTGGCCGAAGCTGATCTGGGTGCTGGACGCGCGGGAGGAGACCAACCTCGTTCCGATCGCGACCTGCCCGCTGCCCGATCACAAGGCGTTCGCCGCCAGGGGCCGCTTCGGCGCCCACAACATCCACGAGAACGTGCCGCGGCCAACCGCCTGGCGGTCCGACCAGATCGTGCTCGGCACCTTCTTCAACGGCGGGCTGCGCGCCTACGACATCTCCAACCCGTATCAGCCGCAGCAGGTCGGCGTCTTCGTGCCGCCGGCGCCGCCGCTGGCGCCGACCGGAACCATCCAGCTCAACGACGTCTTCGTCGACGAGCGTCAGATCGTCTACACCGTCGACCGCCATGTCGGCGGCCTCTACATTCTGGAGATGGATTTCTAGATGCGCGGCCAAGGTCGAACGGGCGGAGCCAGCCGCGCGCGTGGCTGCCGAGCAGGGCGCAGATCACGCACAACCTCGTAGGATGGGTGGAGCCCCCGTAGGGGGCGATACCCATCACATCGCCGAGCAGAAGCGATGGGTATCGCGCGCAGCGCGCGCTCCACCCATCCTACCGTCAGGCGCTTAGCCTCGCGCAAGTTTTGTCATCTGCGGGTGTGCTCATGAGCATGCCGATACGCCGCATCCGCTCAGGCTGTCGGCCAGGCCCGGATCACCCCGAAACCGACCATAAATTCACGGCTTGGGCTTAGGTCGGACGGTGCCGAACAGACGTGCCCGGTGACAATCTTTTCGAATACGATAATTCACGACTTTTTCGCGATTGCGCAGAATAGCTTTGCCTGGTCCACCATTTGCTCCTGCGCAAATCCAGCCGTGGCGAGGGACTCCACAACCCCGTCCTTCGACTGACCGGAGTTGACAGTGAAGCAGAGCGCGACATTGCCACCAGGTTTGAGGACGCGCCGTATCTCCCGCAATCCCGTGCGAATATCCCGCCACACCTGCATCGAATTGATAGCGAACGCCTTGTCGAAAATTTCGTCCGCGAATGGCAGCCTCTCGACTGAACCATACCGCAGGTCAGCCTTCGCGTTGCGCAGTGCCCTCGCATTGCGGGCGGCCGCCTGTCTGACCATTTCCTGCGATTCATCGACGCCTGCGACCCATCCGCCTGTGATGCGCTCCAACAGTAGCTCGATGCCGACACCCGGTCCAAAGCCGACCTCCAGCACCTTGTCGTCGGGCCGAACGTCGAGCAGCTTGATGACTTGCGCTGCGGCATCCCGGTTCGCGCGCGACATGATGACCCCGCCGAGTCGTCCCAGGAAGCCTCTGGGACGGCCAAACATGCGCATCAGGAGCTCGCGCCCCCGATCCATGGCTTACCTCCATTGCAAGAATGTGAGCCGAGCGCGCACGCCTTCGTCGCAGGAGCTGCGGTTTCAATGACGACAACGCCCTCGTTATTGCCCCGTTCCAAGAGACTTTGGACCTGAATTCTACGTGCCACCTCGAGAGGAACTCTCTCCACGTCATCGCCGCTTCATGTCAACGCACATAAGCGGCTGTGAGCACAAGGAATCAAGCGTATTGATATTTATCAATGGCGCGCGCGGCATGGCATAAGAAAAGTTGCAAGAGAGGCCGGGTCGGCGTTGCATGGACGGTGGAGGAGCGCCTGATCGCTGCCGAATCTCCGTCGTTGAAGAGGCACGTCGGCAGATGACCGCTTCCGAAGCCCCTGACGACCGCGAGCCCGATTCGCCCTCCCTTCCCGTTCGCATCACGCTTCTGACATTCATCGTCTACGCAGCGCTGGCGCTCCTATTGATCCCGATCGCCCACATTCCAGGGCCGCAGATACCCGGCCTCGTCCCCCTGTTCGTCGCCGGGATTTTCTTGCGCAGCTGCCGACGGGTTTCCTCCTGCTGGCCTGGTTCCGCAGAGACGGCAGCTGGTCGCTGCTGCTGTTGTTCTGCGCCTATCTCTATTCAGGCTTGATGTCGCTCTCGCACTTGCTGACGTTCCCAGGAGCCATCCTCATGGGCCGAGCGCTGGTAGCGAGCTCGGAACAGGCGACGGCCTGGATCTTTGCTGGATGGACGAATGGTTTCGCTTTGCTGATCCTGATTGCAGTCTCTCTCGAGGCCCGGTCCGATCATCACCGCGTTCCCGCGAACCGTGCAGGGCAAGCTGCCGCGACAGCATTGTGCCTGGTGCCGGTCGCAGTCGTCATCGTCACCACAGCCGCGGTGAAGCTGGAGCTGCCGAGGCTGGTCACCGGAAGCGACTTTACAGGTCTGAGCTGGATGGTGAGATGGCTTTCGATAATCCTGCTGGGCTCGAGCATCGCCCTGATCCTGTTCGTGATGCGCGAACCGAGCGACTTGTACCTTTGGCTCAGCTGGGCGCTTGCGGCAATGGTGTTTTACACTCTTCTTTCCGCCATAGGCGGGGCGCGGTTCAGTGTCGGCTGGTACGTCGGACGATCGAGCTGGCTGGTCTCGGCATGGTCTATCTTCGTGTATTTTGTGCTCCGGTTTTCCCGTCAGTTTCGAGGGTCGGCGAAAGTGCCGTAACGGCACCTGCGCTCAGCGGCGCCTGATCACGTCACTGTTGAGCAGCCCGGCAAATTGCGCAGCCTGCTTGCGAATATTGGCAGCGTTGCACGCATGCAATTGCTGTGCACGCTCCGCATCACTGTCGCCAGTGGCGGCGCAGACACTCGCTTACGAAGTGCACGCTTCTCGACCGCACCAGCTTGCGGCTGCCGCCCTCACTCGATGACCTCGTCGGCGCGGGCGATGAGCGTCGCCGGAACGTCGAGGCCGAGCGCCTTGGCGGTCTTGAGATTGAGCACGAACTCGAACTTGGTCGGCTGCATCACCGGCAGCTCGGCCGGCCTGGCGCCTTTGAGGATTCGCCCGGTGAGAACTCCGGCCTGCCGATAGGCGTCGGCGAGGCTCACGCCGTAGCTCAGGAGGCCGCCCGACTGCGGAAAATCGGGAAACGGGTAGATGCCGGGAAGTGCGTAGCGCGCGGCCAGGGTCGCGAGCTGGTCGCGCCGGGTGATGAAGTAGCCATCTGCGCCCACGATGAAGGCATCGGCCCGCCGCTGACTGAAGGCAGCAACCGCCGCATCGATGTCGCTCGGGCTCGTTGCCTTTGCGCCATGGATCTGCATGCCGATCGTCCGTCCCGCCGCTTCCACCCATGCCATCTCGGACTCGGCACCCGGAAAGGTCGGATTGATCATCATCGCGACCATACGAGCCTTCGGCAGAAGATCGCGGATCAATTCGAGCCGCTTCGCTCCCATCTCCGCCGCCAGCAGGCTTACGCCGGTCAGATTTGCTCCCGGCCGGCTGAGGCTGTTGACGAGCCCGTTCGCGACCGGGTCCGCGCCGCTGGTGAAGACGACGGGGATGGTGGCGGTGGCCTCCTTCGCAGCCTTTGCCGCGACGGCACCACCCGCCGTGATCACTGTGACCCGACGGCCGACCAGATCGGCCGCCAGCGCAGGCAGCCGGTCGTAGTGACCCTCGGCCCAGCGATACTCGATCGCGACGTTCTGGCCCTCGACGTAGCCGGTCTCCTTCAGGCCGTGGCGAACCGCCTCGGCGAGGTGCGCCAGCGTGGCGGCCGAAGCATAGTGAAGGAAGCCGACAACGGGCACCGCCGGCTGCTGCGCCCTTGCCGGCAGCGGCCACACTGCCGCACCGCCAAGCAGCGTGATGAGCTCGCGTCGCCTCATGTGCTTTCTCACTCCGGGCAACCCCACCCTAGCACATGATCGCAGGCATGCTTCATCGAGACGACAACCGCTCAGCTCGTGCCGAGCCAGCCTTTTTTCGAGATATCGAAGATGATCCCGTCGGGATCCTTGAACTTCCGCTCGAAGTTCTCCTTCTCCTGGTTGCTGCCGAGGTCGAAGAAGAAGGTGCCCCCGGCAGCTTCGATCCGCTTTTGTGCTTCCGCGATGTCGTCGACCTGGAAGCCGAAGTGGTGGGCGCCGACGAAATTCCTGGCGTCGCCGAGGCCGGAACCGCGGTTGCCGAAGTAATTGAGCAGCGCCAGATTGATGGTTCCGTCACTCAGATAGATCGCCGCCGCGAAGTCGAGCGTCTCCTGCCCGACGCGCTTGAGATCGAATACGCTCTCGTAGAACCTGGCGGAGCTCTCCAGGTCGCGCACCACGAGGGCAAAGTGTCGGAGTCGCGCCATTCGCTCGTCTCCTTCTCTCCAAGGGGAATGTCGATCCGTGCCTTCCCAGGCCTTTTCGGGTCCTTCGCAAACAGCCCCAGACGACCGGCGGACCGTGCCTCGTTCCCGTCAGTTCGTCGGAACGAACTCATTGGTGAAATAGGCCTCCGCCGGCAGCTTCTTCTCGATCCCGCCATACTGGAGCAGGACCTCCTGCGACTTGCCGATCACCTCGGGAGAAATCCAGCCCGGCGGCTTGCCCCGGCCCCAATCCGGATCGAGCAGATCGAATGAGAGCGTGAGCGTCCGCAGGACAACCTGCCGATTGAGCGTGGGGGAGCGCTTCATCAGTGAATCGATTGCGCCCTCGGGATCCTTCCGTGCGGCCGCGATCGCCTCTTCCATGGTCGTGACCATTCGGCGCACCAGGTCCGGCGATTTCTTCACGGTGTCGTCGCTCGCGATCAGCGACAGACCGGGGATGTTCACCCCCTCGTTTGCGTAGGGCAGGGTCGCCGCCTTGAAACCCTGGCCCTCGAGGATTGCCACCATGAGGAAGCCGAAGGAGTCGATGCCATCGACCCGGTGGGCGAGGATCGAGGTCATCTTGGCGGCCGGCTCCATGCTCACGAGCTCGACCTTGCCTTCGAGTCCTGCCTTCTTCATCAGCGCCGGGAGGATCTGCGCCGAGGCGCCGCCCGCCGAATAACCGATCTTCGCGCTGCCGATGTCGCTGAATCTCCTCCACCCTTTCTCCGCCGGGAAGATGATCGCCAGCGCGCTCTGGCGCAGATAGCCGCCGACCATCTTGATCGGCATGCCCTGCGAGATGAAGCCCATGACCACTGCCGTGTCGGCGGTCCCGAATGTCACCGAGCCGTTGCCGACCGTCTGCGCGGTGACGGCCGAGCCCTTGCCTTCGAGCACCTCGAGATCGATGCCGGCCTTCTGGAAGATGCCCTTGTCGAGGCCGTAGTACCAGATGGCGTGATAGCCGCTATTGACCCAGTCCAGTCGCAGCGACGCCTTGTCCGCCGCCGCCGCCGGGACTGCACCGAATCCGATCGCCACGGCCGCAACGACGACCAGAACGCCTGCAAAGAACCCGTTGAGCTTCGTCACCATTGCTGGCTCCCTTTTCCGGATCACGGCGGATAACTCCGCTGCGAAGCGTGCCATGGAATCGCGATCCGCTCCAGCACCTCGATGAGATAAAAAAACGCCATGGCGAGCGCCGAGAGCACAACCAGCGTGGCGAACAGCAGCGCGGTGTTGAGGTTGCCCGAGGCCTGCACCAGCATGTAGCCGAGGCCCTTGTCCGAGCCGACGAACTCGCCCGTCAGCGCGCCGACCACGGCGAGGGAGGATGCCACCTTGAGGCCTCCGAAGATCGCGGGCAGCGCATGCGGCAGGCGCATCTTGAGGAAGGTGCGGTGCGGCGGGGCGCCCATCGATCGCGCGAGCTGCAGCATCGCCGGGTCGATGCTGCGCAGCCCGACGATCGTGTCGATCACGATCGGGAAGAAGGCGATGAGGAACGCCACCGCCACCTTGGGGACGACGCCGAACCCGAACCAGACGATGAACAGCGGCGCGAGAGCGATCTTGGGGATGCTCTGGGTGGCAACCATCGGCGGATAGACCAGCCGCTCGAGCGTCGGTGAGATCACGATCGCCATCGCCAGCGGAACGGCAACCGCGGCTGCGATGACGAAGCCGGCGAGCACGGTTGCCGCCGTCCACCAGGTCTGGCTCAGAATGACCGCGAAGTTCCTGGCGAGCGCGACGAATACCGGCCCCGGTCCCGGCAGCAGATATTGCGGCATGGCGAAAAGCCGAACCACGGCTTCCCACACCGCGAATACGATCGCGAACGAGCCTGCGGTCCACAGCAGGTGATGAATGCGTGCGTGCATGGTCTAGCCCCGGATGACGCCGAGCTCCTCGAACAGACGATTGACGCGGTGCATCGCCTCGGTGAAGGCGGGGTGCTCGCGCGCATCGAGCCCGCGCGGCCGCTGCAGGTCGATGTCGATCACCTCGCGCACGCGGCCTGGACGCGGGGTCATGACGATGACGCGGTCGGAAAGGAAGACCGCCTCCTCGATGCTGTGGGTGACGAACACGACGGTCTTGCGCGAGGACTGCCAGATGCTCTGCAAGTCGATCTGCAGCTGGGCGCGGGTCAAGGCGTCGAGCGCGCCGAACTGCTCGTCCATGAGCAGCAGCGGCGGGTCGTGGATGAGCGCGCGACAAAGCGCCACCCGCTGCCGCATGCCGCCCGACAGCTCCCATGGATATTTGCGCTCGAAGTCGCCGAGGCCCACAGAGCTGATGAGCGCCCGCGCCCGCGCCCGGTGCGGCTCGGTCTTCATGCCGCGCATCTCGAACTGGATGAGCACGTTGCCGAGCACGGTGCGCCAATCCAGCAGCAGGTCGTTCTGGAAGACGATGCCGATATTGGTATGGGGCGCGAGCACAGGCTTGCCCCCGATGCGCGCCTCGCCGCTCGTCGGCTGGATGAGCCCGGCAATGATCGAAAGCAGCGTGCTCTTTCCGCAACCGCTGGGCCCGAGCAGCGAGACGAACTCGCTCGCGCCGATGTCGAGATCGACGCCGTCCACCGCAAGGGTGGAGGAGCCGTCCCGCGTGTTGAAGCACTTCGAGACGGCGTCGAGCTCAATGAAGGCCTGGCGCGCGCCGGCCGCGACGCCCTGCACCGCCGGCACCGTGGTCGGCGTATCCAGGACTGCTCGGGATCGACCGCTCACGGCTGCTTCACGGGATCAATTCGCCTGCGCCGGCCTTGTCCATCGCCTCGACGAGCGCGGCCGGCCGCAGCGGCGTCGCGAAGATCTGCAGCCCTGTGGGCTGCAGCGCGTCACATACGGCATTTGCGAGCACGACCGGCGGCGCAATCGCGCCGCCCTCGCCCAGGCCTTTGACCCCGAGCGCGTTCAGGGGTGAGGGGGTCTCGCGGTGCAGCACCTCGATCGGCGGAACGTCCGAGACGGTGGGTACGAGGTAATCCGACAACGACCCGGTGCGAAGCTGGGCTTGCGCGTCGAACACGATCTCCTCCAAGAGCCCGCCGCCGAGCCCCTGCACAACCCCGCCCACGACCTGACCTTCGGCGAGCTCGGGATTGATCAGCACGCCGGCGTCGTGAACCACCACATATTTGCGGATCATCGGGACGCCCGTGCCGCGATCCAATTCGGCGATCGCGGCATGAACCGCATAGGACCAGGTGACGGTCGGCGGCTCGAAATACGCGGTCGCCTCCAATCCAGGCGTGACGTTCGGCGGGCGCCGGTGATCCCAGCCGGGCCGCGCTGCCTGTGCCACTTCCCCGAGCGTCATCCGCATGCCCGGCACTCCCAGGATCTCGACGCTTCCATTGCGCAGCTGCAGATCCTCCGCGGAACATTCGAGCACGTGCCCGGCAATGGCCGTGACCTTCTGCCGCAGCTCCGCGCTGGCCAGCATGATCGCCGAGGAGGAATTGACCGCGCTGCGGCTGGCGATGGTGCCATACCCCATCGCGATCGCCGCCGTGTCGCTGCCCACCACCGTGACCTGATCCGGATCGACGCCCCACGCATCCGCGACGACCTGGGCGAAGACCGTCTCGTGACCCTGACCCTGCGCGCAGGCGCCGGTCGCGACATAGATCGCGCCGGACGGATCGATGCGAACGGTCGCGCCCTCGAATGGTCCGGCGCCCGTGCCTTCGACGTAGCAGCCGATGCCGAGGCCGAGAAAGCGCCCCCGCCGCCGGGCCTCCGCCTGCTCACGCCGGAATGCAGCGAGGCCGCCCAGCGCCTCGATCGCCTGCCGCAGCGCTGCGGGATAGTCGCCGCTGTCATAGACGACGGGGACGCCGTCGCGATAGAGGAGACCGGCCGCGTACGGAATCCTCTCCGGCGGGACCATGTTCCTGAGCCGCACCTCCACCGGATCAAGATCGAGCGCACGCGCAACCAGGTCGATCAGACGCTCGATCACGAACACCGCTTCGGGGCGGCCAGCCCCCCGATAGGGCGCGTTCGGCGTCTTGTTGGTGACGACGACGGTGACCGACGACTCGTAGTTCGGCACGTGATATGGGCCGAGCAGATGCACCGCGGTGTTGACCGGGGTGCCTATGCCGACCGGCATATAGGCGCCGGAATCCTTCAGCAGCCGGTCGCGAATGGCAAGGATGCGGCCGTCGGTGTCGAAAGCGATCTCGGCTTCATGGCGGTCGTCGCGGGCATGCGTGGAATTGGCGATGTGCTCGCGGCGGTCCTCGATCCACTGCACCGGCCGCCCCAGCCGGCGCGCAAGGTAGGGAATGAGCACGTCCTCGGGGTAGACGTGGCCTTTGACGCCGAATCCGCCGCCGACTTCCGGGGCGATGCAGCGCACACGCGACTCGGGCAGGCGGAGACGCGACGCCACCTCGCGACGCACCCAATGCGCGACCTGCGTCGAGGACCACACGATCATCGTGTCGCTGCCGCCATCATGGCGGGCGACGACGCCGCGGCATTCGATGGGCATTGCCGAGTAGCGATGATTGTCGAAGCGGTGGCGGATCGTCTGCACGCCCGAAGCGAGCAAGCCGGCAGCATCGCCTTTGCGCATGCGCAACCGCGCTACGACATTGCTCGAAAGGCTCTCGTGTATGCGCGGCGAAGCCGGATCGAGCGCCGCATCGATGCTCGCCACGGGTGCGAGCGGCTCGAGCTCGACCTCGACCAGCGCGGCGGCGTCCTCGGCGCGATAACGATCCTCGGCGACCACTGCGGCGATCGGCTCCCCGACATGGCACACCTTGCTCGCCGCAAGAATCGGCTGATCGGGAATCCCGGTCTCGTGCTCGACCGCCTCGCGCCAGGCCCGGGGCGGCCGATTCTGCATGCCGGGAATCGGAAACAGGTCGGGCAGGATGTCCGCGGCGGTGAAGATCGCGACAACGCCGGGGGCCGAGGCTGCACGATCGGCGCGGACCGCACGGATGCGGGCATGTGCCCGCTCGCTGCGCACGAATGCCACATGCAGCATGCCGGGAAGGCGGATATCGGCGATGAAACGGCCAATGCCGAGAAGAAGCCGCCGATCCTCGCGCCTCGGGAGCGAACGGCCGATATGGCGCGGCGCTGCTGCTTCCATTCGTTTCCCGGCCGGCGAGCGACGGTGCGGCCTGCTGCAACGCAGGCCCCCGCATCACGTCGCCTTGCGATGGCGCGCCGCCACGCTTTATCATGGTGGCCGCAGGTCGCCAAGGACGCGACCGCGACGAGAGGCGCCGTGACGCCGGCAGAGCTTGCTCATCACGCTCTCGCAATGCCCGATGCGGCAATCGCGCGGCTGCATGCTCACGACGCCGATGCGCGGCTGCCTGCGGGTGAGCCCGGCATCGATGCCGTCGCGGGAATGATGCGCGAGCGCGCGGGAAGGCCCCCCACTTGAACGAGCCTGCAGGCAAGCCGTTCATCGGCAGGTCCATGCTGCGACGCGAGGATCGCCGGCTGCTGCTCGGCCACGGACAATATGTCGACGATCTGGTCTTGCCGCGCATGCTGCATGCGGCGCTCGTGCGCAGCCCCCTGCCGCATGCGCGTATCCGCTCGGTCGACCTGACGCGCGCGGCCGCCGCGCCGGGGGTCGCCTTTGTGCTGAGCGGGCTCGAGCTGGCGCGGCTGCTGCCGACGGTGCCCGATCATCAGGTTGCCTTGCCGAGCAAGTGGCGCACCACGGTGAAGCACCACATCCTCAATCCGCAGCAGTCGCTCCTCGCCGGCGACAAGGTGCGGCATGTGGGCGAGGCCTTCGCCGTGGTCGTGGCTGAGAGCCGTTATGCGGCCGAGGACGCCGCGGCGCTCGTCGAGGCGGATCTCGAGCCGCTGCCCGCGGTGGTTGATCCCGAGCAGGCGCTGGAGGCCGGAGCGGCGATCGTGCATGAGCAGTTCGGCAGCAACCTCATCGCCGAGCTTGCCGCCGCCAAGGGTGACGCCGAAGGCGCCCTGCGCCGCGCCCCGCGCCGGCTCGCGCGGCGCTTCCATCATCACCGCTACGCCGCGCTGCCTATCGAATGCCGCGGCGTGCTCAGCGAATACGATGAACGCACCCAATCGATGACGATCTGGTCGTCGACCCAGGTGGTGCATTGGCTGCGGCGCGAGGCGGCGGCAACGCTGGGCATTGCCGAGGCGCGCGTTCGCTGCGTCGCACCGGATGTAGGCGGCGGCTTCGGCATCAAGGGGCACGTCTATCCCGAGGACCTGCTGATTCCGTTCCTGGCGCGCAAGATCGGCCGGCCGGTGAAATGGATCGAGGATCGGCGTGAGCATCTCATGTGCTCCTGCCATTCCCGCGATCAGATTCACGATCTCGAGATCGGTTTCGACGATGACGGCCGCATTCTCGGCTACCGCGACCGTTTCCTGACCGATATCGGCGCATTCAATCCGATCGGCAGCGGTGTCATGTACAACACGATCGCTCACCTCGCCGGTCCCTATCGGATCGACGATTTCTCCGCCGAGGCGAAGATCGTCACCACCAACAAGGTGCCGAATGCGCCCTATCGCGGCGCCGGACGACCCGAAGCGGCGCTGGTCACCGAGCGGGCAATGGATCTCATCGCCGCGGAGCTGGGGCTGGAGCCAGCCGAGGTGCGGCGGCGCAACATGATTCGCCCCGACGAGATGCCCTACAAGCTCGGCATCGTCTATCGCGACGGCGAGCCGATCGTCTACGACGGCGGGGATTATCCGGGCGCGCTCGACAAGGCGCTGGTCGCGATCGGCGGCCTCGACAGCTTCCGGCAACGACAGAAGGCAGCTCGCGCGCAGGGCAGGCATCTCGGCATCGGGCTCGGCTGCTATACCGAGGGGACCGGCGCCGGCCCGTTCGAGGGCGCGCGCATCCGCATCGAGCCCTCGGGCAAGATCTACGTCGCCGGCGGCGCCTGCCCGCAGGGCCAGGGCATGGAGACGATCTTCGCTCAGATCGTCGCCGACACCTGGCAGGTCGATCCCGAGGACGTCATCGTCGCGCTGGCGGACACCGCGGCCATTCCAATCGGCTTCGGCACGGTGGCGAGCCGCAGCACCGTCACCCTGTCGGCGGCGATCCACCATGCCAGCGAGCGCCTGCGCGAGAAGATGGTTGCCATCGCCGCCAACATGCTCGAATGCGCGCCGCAGGACCTCGAGCTGCGCGCCGGCAAGATCGGCGTGATCGGCGTCCCCGCCATGGAGGTGCCGCTCGGCAGGCTGGCGCGGGCCGCCGCGCCGGGCTGGGATCACGGCCGGCCTGCGGGGATCGACGCCGGACTCGAAGAGACATATTATTGGGAGCCGCCGACCGTCACCTGGTCCTACGCCGTGCACGCCGCGATCGTCGAGGTCGATACCGGGACCGGCGCGGTGCGGCTGGACCGGTATGCGGTCGCGCACGATTGCGGGCTTGTCATCAACCCCATGCTGGTCGAGGGACAGATCATCGGCGGCACGGTCCAGGGCATGGGCGGCGGGCTCCTCGAGCGCCTGCCCTACGACAAGGACGGCCAGCCGCTGACGGGATCGCTGATGGACTATCTCGTGCCGGTCGCAAGCGACGTTCCGGACATCGCCGTGGTCCATCTGCATTCGCCGTCGCCGCTCAATCCGCTCGGCGTCAAGGGCCTGGGCGAGGGAGGCGCGATCGCGCCGCCGGTGGCCATCGCCAATGCGGTCTGTGACGCGCTGGCTCCTTTCAGCGCGGAATTCAACAGCACCCCGGTCATGCCGCAGCAGATCGTTGCAGTCGCCCAGCGCGCCGCGATGCCGAGCAGGCTTCCTCGAGCACAGCCATGAGCCAGACGAAAATTCGCGACAGGCTCGATCCGGCCGTCGTCGGCACCCCGCTCGAGACCATTCTCAGGAAAGAGGCTGAGCCATGGCACTGATCGCTCGTCACCCGCGGCCGAAGGAGCTCGAAGGCGTGAGCATCGAGGAGATCGCCCGGCGCTATGTCGCGCGCTTCGGCGAGCGCAAGCCCGACTGGCACGCCTTCGCCGACGCCGCGATTCCCGGCTATCGGCGCGCGCAGCATCGCTTCATCGGCAATACCAGCGGAAAGCCCGACGCCAACTTCATCCCGGCGCGCGGCTTCACCTTGAGCGTCATGTTCGTCGAGCCCGGCGAAGGCAACGCCTCGCATACGCACGAGGTGGAGGAGGTCTTCTTCGTCCTGCAGGGAAGGCTCGTCGTCTTCTTCGAGGAGGAGGACGGGCGCCGCATCGAGGTCGCACTGGGGCCGTGGGACTGCGTCTCCTGCCCGCCCGGCGTCATCCACGGCTACCGCAACGACAGCGTCGAGCCGGTCTATCTCCAGGTGATGGCGGGCAAGGCGCAGCCGGAGTTCATGGGCTATGCCGATCCCGCGCTGTTCGCCGATCGCGACGCGCACACGCGCGGCTCATAGCACGCCGACGCTGCATCGCCTTCGCGGCACCGCCGAGATGAACCGGCGTCCAATGTAGCTGCTCATGCACTGCATGAGCCAACGCGCACGGATTGCTTGCCGACCGCAGGGATCATCTCCTGGCTGTCGCAGCTCTCGCCGATGTGGATGGCATTGGCAGGCGGCTTGCCGCCGGCGCTCATTGCTCTGTGCAAGCGGCGCAATATCCTGTGGTGGTATCTTTATGGGTTCGCCTGCACCCTCGTGGCGTGGCCTCTGCTCGCATTGCCGGTCATTCACGCGCTCGCGGTCCGGCAGCCCCACATGCCCAAGGCGCCCAAGGAGAGCCCGCAGCGGCAGCGGCGCGCCGACGCACTGGCGCTGCTCGCGGATCGAGGCGTTCGTTCCTACCCGAGCCGGGTGGCGGGGCTGCGGCAGAGATCGGCCGCGGGGACCGACCGGCGGCGCTATGCCTACGAGCATGTTGCACCGGGCGACGCACTCGAGCTTGTCCGCGAGGCCGCCGACCCGGGCAGCGAGCACGCGGTCGCCTATCGGCATCGCGGCACTCACCTCGGCTACGTCCCCAAACGACAGCGCTGGATTGCGGAAGCGCTCGACGACGGGGTTTCCCTTGCCGCCGTCGTCAACGAGATGAAGATCGGCGGGATCTTCCGACGGCATGCAAAATTCATCGGCACCCGCATAGTCGTTCTCGATGACCGCCGCTCGGCTTCGTGAAGCCTTGTCGGCCGGGTGCCCGCCGCAGAATCGTGCACCAGGGATGTTCCCCCGGCAGCCACGATGGATTAGCCTCGCTGCACCCAAAAATCGCTCCCAATCTGCAGCAAGGAACGCGTGCGCGAAGGCGCGGCACGTCAATCCGCGAGGAGAAACGCACCCATGCCCCAAATCGATCTCCACGTGAACGGCAGCCTCCACACCGTCGACGCCGAGCCGGAGATGCCGCTGCTCTATGCGCTGCGCAACGATCTCGGGTTGAACAATCCGCATTTCGGCTGCGGGCTCGCGCAATGCGGGGCCTGCACGGTGCATATCGACGGGCAGCCGGTGCGCTCCTGTGTCACCCCGCTCTCGGCGGTCGGCAGCGGCAAGGTCGTGACCCTCGCCGGTCTCGGAACGCCGGAAAGCCCCCATCCCATCCAGAAGGCCTTCGTCGAGGAGCAGGTGCCGCAATGCGGCTACTGCATCAACGGCTGGATCATGACGGCGGCGGCGCTGCTCGAGCAGAAGAAGAAGCCGAGCGACGCCGAAATCAAGGAGGCGCTGAGCGGGCTCAAGTGCCGGTGCGGCACCCATATGG
The DNA here is from genome assembly GCA_036406655.1 of Xanthobacteraceae bacterium. Taxonomy (GTDB): domain Bacteria; phylum Pseudomonadota; class Alphaproteobacteria; order Rhizobiales; family Xanthobacteraceae; genus VAZQ01. Next base: position 28,065 of record DASXAP010000171.1, read on the forward strand.
GCATCCTGCGCGCGGTCAGGCGCGCGGCCGAGATGATGAGCTGAGGGAGGCGATCATGACCAGCACGGCACGAGCTCTCTCCCGCCGCGCGATCCTCAAGTCCGGCGGCGCGCTGGTGGTGTCGGTCGGCACCCCGCTGGCGCTCGAAATCGTCCGCGGCATCGAGGCGGCCTACGCGCAGGGCAGCAAGCCTCCGCTCACGCCCGATCAGCTCTCTTCCTACATCGCCGTCAACGGCGACGGCAGCATCGCCGCCTATTTCGGCAAGATCGACATGGGCCAAGGCTTGTTCGTCGCCATCGGTCAGATGGTGGCCGAGGAGCTCGACGTCCCGTTCGAGGCAGTGAAGGTGATCATGGGCGACACCGCCTCGAGCGTGAACCAGGGCGGCGCATCTGGCTCGACCGGGGTGCAGATGGGCGGCAGGCAGATGCGCATGGCCGCCGCCGAAGCCCGCCGCGTGCTCGTGGAGATGGCGGCAGCGAAGCTCGGGCTTTCTCCGGATCAGCTCACCGTCAGCGAGGGCGTGGTGCAGGGCAGAGCCGACCCGTCGAAGCAGGCCTCGTATGCCGAGCTGATCGGCGGACGCTACTTCAACGTCGAGCTCGACTGGAACAAGAAGCTCGACAATGCGCTCTATGCGCCCGGCCGCGCGCAGCCGAAGGACCCCAAGGACCACAGGATCGTAGGCTTGCCGATCGCGCGCGCGGACATCGCGCCCAAGGTCTACGCCCAGGAAAATTTCTGCACCGACATCAAGGTCCCCGGCATGGTGCATGGCCGCATGATCCGCCCGCCGGTCGCCGGGAGCGTCCCCGTCGATGTCGACGAGAGCACGATCAAGGACATTCCGGGCGCCCGGGTGGTCCGGGACAAGGGCTTCCTCGGCGTGGTCGCGGACAAGGAATGGGATGCGATCAAGGCGGCGCAGAAGCTCAAGGTCGAATGGTCGCAGGTGCAGCCGCCGTTCCCGGACGAGGCCGCGCTCTACGATCACATCCGCCGGACCCCGCCGCGCAAGCGCGAGGTGGTCAAGGAGACCGGCAACGTCGACGAGGCGTTCGCGACCGCGGCGCGCCTGGTCGAGGCCGAGTACGAATGGCCGTTCCAGTCGCACGCCAGCATGGGACCGGCGTGTGCCGTCGTCGAGATCAGCGGCGGATCGGCGACGGTCTGGACCGGGTCGCAAAAGCCGCACTACACGCGCGACGGTGTCGCCGCCACGCTCGGCATGCCGGTCGAGCAGGTGCGCGCGATCTGGGTGCCGGGACCGGGCTCCTACGGCCGCAACGACGCCGGCGATGCCGCGATGGACGCCGCGCTCCTGGCCAAGGCCGCCGGCCGGCCGGTGCGGCTGCAGTATACGCGCGAGCAGGGGACAGGCTGGGATCCGAAGGGACCGGCCTCGGTCCACCGCGCTCGCGCCGCCATCAACATCGTCGGCAACGTGGGCGCCTACGAGTTCACGAGCAAGGGCTTCTCGCGGCTCGACGTGTTTTCGCGCGAGGGCAAGCCGGAGGACAGCCTCGCCGGCCAGCTCTTGGGCATTCCGCTCAAGTCTGGCGACGCCTTCCGGGTGCCGGAGGAATCCTACGAGTTCGGCAACAAGCGGCTCGCCTGGGAGACGATCCCGCCGCTGCTCGATCGCGCCTCCCCGCTGCGGACCGCCCATCTGCGCGACCCGGTGGGTCCGCAGATCCACTTCGCGAGCGAGTCGTTCATCGACGAGATCGCGGCGGCTCTCGCCATGGATCCGGTCGAGTTCCGGTTGCGCTACATCAGGGATGCGCGCGACAGCGCGGTGATCAAGGCCGCCGCCGAGGTTGCCGAGTGGCAGTCGCGGCCGTCGCCGCGCCGGGAGCCGACCGGCAATCCGGCAAGCGGCCGCGGAATTGCCTACGCGCAGCGCAACGGCACGCGCGTAGCCGTGATCGCCGAGGTCGACGTCGATCCCCGCAGCGGTCGAATCTGGGCGCGCAAGTTCACCGTCGCCCATGATTGCGGCCAGGTCATCAATCCGAGGGGGCTCAAGCACACGATCGAAGGCAACATCGTCCAGGGCGTGAGCCGCACGCTCTGCGAGCAGGTGCGGTTCGATCCCGGGAACGTGACCAGCGTCGACTGGGCGAGCTATCCGATCCTCGACATCGCCGATACCCCGGAGACGATCAACGTCGCCTTGCTGAATTATCCGGAGCTGCCCCCGACCGGCTCCGGCGAGCCCTCGACCCGCCCGGTCGCGGCGGCGATCGCCAACGCGGTCTTCGACGCTACCGGGGTGCGCATCCGCCGGGTCCCGTTCTCGCCCGAGCGGGTGAAGGAGGCGCTGTCATGATATCAGTCCAGGAGCAGCGCATCGTCTGACAGCTCCTCGCCCTGATCCCGGCGAAAGAGTGCGAGAAGGTCGCTCACGCTCATCGCGGCCCGCTGCGCTCCCGCGACGTCGAACACGATCCTTCCCCGGTGAAACATGACGGTGCGGTCGCCCACCTGGAGCGCCTGCGCCATCGAATGGGTCACCATGACCGTGGTCAGCCGCAGGCTGCGGACAATCTGCTCGGTGAGCTGCATGACGGATTCGCCCGTCCTCGGATCGAGCGCAGCGGTGTGCTCGTCGAGGAGCAACGCGCTGGTGCCCCCGGCGGTCGACATCAGGAGGCTGAGCGCCTGTCGCTGCCCGCCCGAGAGCAGGCCGACCTTGTCGTCGACCCGGCGCTCCAGCCCGAGCTTCAGCGGCTCGAGCTTCTCGCCTACCCGTTCACGCAGCGATCGATCCACCGCGAAACGGATGCCGCGCGGATGCGTTCGTCCCTGCGCGATCGCAAAATTCTCGAGAAGGGTCATGTCCTCGCAGGTGCCCACCTTGGGATCCTGAAATACGCGGGAGACGAGGCGCGCGCGGGCGTGCACGGGCCATTGCGTCACGTCCTCGCCGGCGATCAGGACACGGCCGCGCTCGGGACGCACGCCTCCGGCAATGACGTTCAACGCCGTCGATTTGCCGGCGCCGTTCGAGCCGATGACCGTGAGAAACTGCCCGGCAGGGACCTCGAGGCTGACGCCTTGCAAGGCCCGCGCCTCGAGCGGGCTGCCGCGGGCGAACGTCACGTGGATATCCTCGAGCCTGATCATCGCGGCGGCTTCCGGCCGGGGAGCCTCGCCCTGACGCTGCCCGAGCGGCCGACGAGCGCCAGCGCCACGAGAACCGCAGTGACGACCTGAACGTCGGAAGCCTGCAATCCCAGGAAGTCCGCATTCAGCGCCAGTGCCACGGCGAAGCGATACAGCATCGCTCCGGCAAGGCAGGCGAACGTAGCCTGCATTATCGTTCGCGCCGGCAGGATCGCCATTCCGACGATCACGGAGGCAAGCCCGATGATGACGACGCCGATGCCCATATAGGCGTCGGCGGCGCCGAAGAGCTGCGCAAACAATGCGCCCGCGAGGCCGGTGAGCGCGTTGGCAAGCCCGATGCCGAGGAGCTGCATCCTGCCGACGTCGATCCCATTGGCCGCGGCCATGACCGGATTGGCTCCGGCCGCGCGCATTGCCGTGCCGATCCCGGTCGCGAGGAAGAGATCGAGCGCGAGCTTGAGCAGGAGCACCAGGCAACCCAGCAGGATCGGATCGACGACGTAGGAAGGCAAGCCGCGGCCCTGCAGCTGCGTGAACACCGTCTCCGCCCCCAGCAGAGGCTTGTTGGGGCCACCCATGATGCGCAGGTTGATGGAATAGAGCGCGATCGAGACCAGAATGCCGGCCAGGATATGCAGGATGTTGTAGCGGACATTGAGAAAGGCGGTGACGAGACCGGCCGCAAACCCGGCAAGCGCGCCGGTCCCGGTGGCAGGCCACGGGCTCAACCCGAAATTGAGAATGGCGACGGCGGTGACGGCGGCACCCAGCGGGAAGCTGCCTTCCACGGTCAGGTCGGGGAAATCGAGAACGCGGAAGCTCAGGAAGGCTCCGAGCGCAACGATTCCGAAAATCAATCCGATCTCTACCGTGCCGAGGAGCTCATACAGCGTCATGGCGCCGGGCTGCTCCTGTGCGGACCTCGCATCCTGGTGCGAGGTGAATGCGGCGCTCGCACGATAGGCTGTGGGCTATCGCTCCTCGGGCATCATGGCCGAGCTGGGCTTGTCCCAAGGCTTGTCCCAGGCCTTGTCCCAGGCATCGACACCTGTTCCAGACGCGGATGCCCGGCAAGCTGCCCGTGCGCGTTTCCTATTCGACAACCTTCGTTGCCCGGGCCAGGACACCCGATGGGATCGTCACGCCCATGGCTGCGGCGGACCGCTTGTTGACGAAGACGTCGAGCCTGGGCAGCTTTCGATAGGCGATGACCGCATCGATCTCGCCCGGCTTCTTGCCGTCGAGCACCTCGGCGACCATGTGGCCGGCGAGGCGCCCCACCTCGGTGTAGTTCAGGCCGACCGACGCAATGCCGCCCCGCTCCACTCCGCGTGTCTCGCCGGTGAAGATCGGGGTCTTGGTCTCTTCGCCGATCTTCACGATCGCCTCGATCGCAGCCACCACCGTCGTGTCGTTGGGAATGAAGATGGCGTCCGCCTTGCCGACCAGCTTGCGCGCTGCCGGGAGCACCTCGTTGGTCGTCGGTGCCGGCGATTCGACGATCTCGATACCGAGCTTGCGGCCCTCCCCGGTGAGCCATTCGAGGGTCGCCTTCGAGCTGTCCAGGCTCGGATTGTAGACGAAGCCGAGCCGCTTCAGGTTCGGCAGGATCTCGCGGAGCAGTCCGAGCTGCTCGGCGATGGGCGGCGCATCGGAGACGCCGGTGACGTTGCCGCCCGGCTTTTCATAGCGGCTGATGATCTTCGCCTTGATCGGATCGATAACGGTCGCAAACACGATGGGAATGTCCTTGGTCGCTGCGACCATGGTCTGGGTCGTGGGAGTCGTGATCGAGACGATGGCGTCGGGCGCCTCGCCGACGAACTTGCGGGCAATCTGCTGCTGGGTCGGCATGCTGCCATTGGCGGTCTGATAGTCGACCGACAGGTTCCTGCCGCCGACGAAGCCCCGCTCGGCCAGCCCGGCGAGAACCCCGTCCTTGGTCTGAACCAGCTGGGGAACTTCCACGATCATGGAGATCGCGATCTTCCTGCTTTCGGCGGCATCGGCGGCGACAGAGGTCGCCAGTGCGAGGCCACAGCACAGGACGGATGGGATCAGCGGGCGCATGGCTGCCTCCGTGGGATTTCGCTGTCTGGCCGCTTGCCACATTGTGGGCAACCGTTTCACAATTGGAGCAATGAGCACGGCCCCTGTCAACACGCGGCGGTCCTGCTCCGCTCCCGGTGCGGAAGCGCCGGCCGGGGTGGGCCTGCTGCTCAAGACGTTCCATATCCTCGACCTGTTCTCCGACCGCGAGCCGGCATGGTCGCAGGCCGAGATCGCTCGCGCGACCGGGCTTGCCCGCTCGACGGTGAGTCGCCTGGTGCGGTTTCTGTGTCTGCGCAACTATCTTCTCGAGCAGCACGGTCGCTACCGGCTCGGCTTCGCCGCGGTCGATCTCGGCCGGCGGGCACAGCTCCAATTCAACCTCGTCGAGCTGTGCGCGGACGCGCTCCAGGAGCTCGCCGAGCGAAGCGGCGAGACCGTGATCCTCGCCGGCTACGATCACGCGCGGGCGAGCGTCGTCTGCCTGGCACAGCTTCCCAGTCTCGCCGGCGGGCTGCGGGTGTTCGAGAACGTGGGCGCGGCCTACCCGCTCCATTCGGGAGCGACCGGCAAGGCCGTGCTGGCCTTTCTGCCGGATGCGCGGCTGCAGGCGGTCCTTGCCGGCGATATCACCCCGCTCAATCCGGCGAGCAGGACGAGCCGGGCGGCGCTCAAGGCACAGATCGCGCAGATCAGGGAGCAGGGCTACGCGGTCACCCGCGAGGAAACCTATCCCGGGGTGGCCGGTGTCGCTGTCCCCATTCGCGCCGGGAGCGGGCAGCCGCTCGGCTCGATCGCCATCGCCGGGCCGCTGCACCGGATGCGGGGGCGCGAGATTGCGGCTCACGCACATCTGCTTCTGAAGATCGCCGAGCGCCTCGCGCGGCGGCTGACCGGGTGACCATGAACGAAGCCTCGCAGGCGGGCGCTTCCGAGCAGGCCCGATCAATGCGGGCCTGGCTGTCGGTCACGCCGGGCCTCGCCGGCATGAAGCTCAGCGAGACACGCCTGCCGGTGAGCGGTCCCGGCACTGCGCTCGTGCGGGTCGAGGCGGCGGCGCTCAACTTCTCGGATCTGCTGATGATGGACGATCGTTACCAGATCCGGCCGCCGCGACCTTTCATCCCCGGTCAGGAGATCGCCGGCACCGTCGTCTCGGCTGCCGGCGACTGCGCGCTTGCCGTCGGCGACCGGGTTGCGAGCAAGGTCGAGTGGGGCGGCTTTGCCGAGCATGCGGTGGTGCGCGATGACATGGCAATTCCCATTCCCGCGGCGATGTCGGCCTGCGAGGCCGCAGCCCTGCCCGTGGCGTACACGACTGCGCTGGTGGCGCTCCTGGAATCGACAACCGTCATGCCGGGGGAGACGGTGCTTGTGCTCGCGGCGGGCGGCGGGGTTGGGCTCGCCACCGTTCAGCTCGCAAGGCACCTCGAGGCGAGGGTCGTCGCGGCCGCCGGAGCGGCGGAGAGATGCGCCCTCGCGCATGCGCACGGCGCCGACGAAACGGTCGATTATCGCGCGAAGGATTGGACCGACCGCGTCCGCGCAATGACCGGCGACCGCGGCATCGACGTCATCGTCGACCCGGTGGGAGGCGAGATCGGCGAGCAGGCGCTGCGGCTCCTGGGCTGGGGCGGGCGGCTGCTCGTGGTCGGCTTCAGCTCGGGGAAGATCCCGCAAATTCCCGCCAACCGGCTGCTGCTGCGGCGCGCCTCGGCCATCGGCGTGTACTGGGACCACGATCGCGACGGGCCGATGCTGCGGCGGATCTCGCAAAGGATGCTGGATCTGTGCGCGGCGGGCGTCATTCGCCCCTGCATCGGCGCGGTGCTCGGGTTCGAGGACCTGCCCGCCGCGCTGGTGGCCCTGCGGGAGCGCAAGAGCGCGGGCAAGACGGTTCTCAGTCTTCAGCGGGAGACAAGATGACCAATTCCCCCTGCCAATTGCTGGCCGGAATTCGCGTTCTCGACCTGACGCGCGTCATGTCCGGCCCGTTCTGCACGGCGATGCTCGCCGATCTCGGGGCGATCGTCACCAAGATCGAGATGCCCGGGTTCGGCGAGGAGAGCCGCCACTTCGCCCCGCACGTGAACGGGGAGAGCACCTATTTCGCCTTGCTCAATCGGGGCAAGCGCAGCGTCACCGTGAATCTGAAATCGCCGGCAGGAATCGCAATCGTGCGCGATCTGGCCGGGATTTCCGACGTCCTGGTCGAGAATTTCCGGCCGGGAGTGATGGAACGGCTCGGGCTCGGTCAGCAGCCGCTGCGAGAGTCCAATCCGAGTCTGATCTACGCATCGATCTCGGGCTTCGGCCAGGTGAGCCCGTTCCGGGACTGGCCCGCCTTCGATCTCGTCGTTCAGGCCATGAGCGGGCTGATGAGCCTCACCGGCGAGCGCGATGGCCGGCCGACGGCGGTAGGCGAGAGCATTGCCGACGTCGCAACCGGTGTCTTCGCCGCCTGGGGCATTGCCGCCGCATTGTACGACCGCGAGCGAACCGGACGGGGCCGCTACCTCGAGTTGGCCATGCTCGATTCGGTGTTCAGCATGCTGATCACCAGCCTCGCGCGGCGGCTTTTCACCGACCGGCCTCCCCGGCGCGTCGGCAATCGGCACCCGGAAACCTATCCGGTCGACAGCTTCCCGACGCGCGACGGCGACATCGTCCTGGTCGGGTTCAGCGATCAGATCTTTCGGCAGCTCATGGACTGCATCGGAAGGCCGGAGCTGGCGGACGAGCCGCGGTTCTCCAGCAACGGGCAGCGGAACGAGCATGAAGGCGAGCTGCGGGAGATCATTCGGGCATGGACGACAGGACTGGAGGAAGCCGACGCACTCGAGCGGCTTCGGGCCGCAGGAGTGCCGGCCGCTCCGGTCTGGACTCTCGATCAGCTCCTGGCGAGCGGGCATCTGCAGGCGCGCGGTGCGCTGTGCGACGGCACCAACGCTGTCCTGGGCAGGGTTCCTCTCGTCCCGCAACCGGTGAAGTTCTCGGATTCGCCGCAGCAGGCGCCGGTGCGGACACCGATGCTCGGTGAGGACACCGACCAGGTGCTGCGCTGCGATCTCGGGATGAGCGAAACCAGGATCGCACAGTTGCGCGCCGAGAAGGCGATTTGATCAGGCGAGGAACGAAACCGGTGGCAGAGAAGATGATCCGCGCCAGGAATGAACGAGAGGTTCGAGCGCCGCGTGGCGCTTCGCTCACTGCGCAGAGCTGGTCCACCGAGGCGCCGCTGCGGCTATTGATGAACAATCTCGATCCCGACGTCGCCGAGCGTCCGCAGGAGCTCGTCGTGTACGGGGGGATCGGGCGGGCGGCGCGCAACTGGGAATGCTTCGATCGCATCGTCGCCACGCTCCAGCGGCTGTCCGAGGAGCAGACGCTGCTCGTGCAGTCGGGCAAGCCGGTGGGCGTCTTTCCGACCCATTCCGGCGCACCGCGGGTGCTCATCGCCAACGGCAACCTCGTCCCCAACTGGTCCAGCTGGGAGCATTTCAACGAGCTCGATCGCAAAGGCCTCATGATGTACGGGCAGATGACCGCGGGCTCGTGGATCTACATCGGCTCGCAGGGAATCGTCCAGGGAACCTACGAGACCTTCTCGGAAATCGGACGTCGTCATTTCGGCGGCTCGCTCGCCGGGCGATGGTTTCTGAGCGGCGGACTGGGCGGAATGGGCGGCGCCCAGCCGCTGGCGGCGACGATGGCGGGAGCCTCGATTCTGATCGTCGAATGCCAGCCGAGCCGCATCGAGTTCCGCAAGCGCACCGGCTATCTCGACTGCAGTGCCGGCAATCTCGACGAGGCTCTTGCCATCATCGGCAAAGCGAGGAGCGGCAAGCCGGTATCGGTCGGGCTTCTCGGCAATGCCGCCGAGGTCTACCGGCAGATTCTCGATCGGGGCATGCTGCCGGACGTCGTGACCGATCAGACCTCGGCGCACGATCCGGTGAACGGATATCTGCCGGTGGGATGGAGCGTCGAGGAATGGATCGAGCGTCGAGGACGCGATCCGCGCGCGACCGCGGAAGCGGCCAAGCAATCGATGGCGCAGCAGGTCCGGGCGATCCTCGAGCTCAAGCGGAGGGGAGTCGTCGCCGTCGACTATGGCAACAACATCCGGGCGATGGCAAAGGCCGAGGGCGTCGCCGATGCCTTCGCCTATCCCGGCTTCGTCGAAGCTTACGTGCGGCCGCTGTTCTGCGTCGGCAAGGGGCCTTTCCGCTGGGTCGCGCTCTCCGGCGATCCCGAAGACATCTACCGCACCGACGACAAGGTCCGCGAACTCATCCCGGATAACCCTTTCCTGCACAACTGGCTCGACAAGGCCCGCGCGCATGTCCGCTTCCAGGGATTGCCGTCGCGGATCTGCTGGCTCGGACTGGGCGAGCGGCAGCGCGTCGGCGTAGCCTTCAACCGGATGGTGGCGCGCGGGGAAGTGTCGGCGCCGATCGTGATCGGCCGCGATCACATGGATTCGGGATCGGTGGCATCGCCAACGCGGGAGACGGAAGGCATGATCGACGGCTCCGATGCGGTGTCGGACTGGCCCATCCTCAACGCGCTGCTCAATTCCGCATGCGGGGCGACCTGGGTGTCGTTCCATCACGGCGGCGGGGTAGGCATGGGATATTCGCAGCATGCGGGCATCGCCCTGGTGGCCGACGGGACCCCGGCGGCCGAGGCGAAGATCGCCCGCGTGCTCTGGAACGACCCTGCCACCGGCGTGATGCGCCACGCCGATGCCGGCTACGCGCCGGCCCTGCAGTGCGCGAAGGACAGCGGGCTGTGGCTGCCGATGCAGGATGGCTGTGCTAGGCTCGAGCCATGATCGTTCGCACCCTCGACGAGGCGCTTCTTCCCATCGGCGACGGCTGCGTGCTGGCGGTGGGGCGGGAGGCGTCGGGCGTCGCCATGGAGGCGACGCGGGCCCTGATCCGGCGGGGGATCAGGCGGCTGCATCTCGTGACCTTGCCGACCTCGAGCCTGCAGGCCGATCTCCTCATCGGCGCCGGCTGCGTGGAGACGCTGGAGACCTCCGCCGTCAGCCTCGGCGAGTTCGGGCCGGCGCCGCGCTTCACCGCCGCGGTCCTCGCCGGCGCGATCCGGATGCGGGACGCCACCTGCCCGGCGCTGCACGCCGCGTTCCAGGCGGCGGAGAAGGGCGTGCCGTTCATGCCCCTGCGCGGGCTGATCGGCTCCGACGTGCTGGCGCAGCGCACGGACTGGAAGGTGATCGACAATCCGTTCGGCCACCACGATCCGATCGTGCTGGTGCCGGCGATCAAGCCCGACGTTGCACTGTTTCATGCCCCCCTCGCCGACCGCGACGGCAACGTCTGGATCGGCCGCGACCGCGAGCTCGCGATGATGGCGCATGCCGCGGCGAGAACGGTCGTGACGGTCGAGAAGCTGCACGAGGGCAACCTGTTCGACGATCAGCTGCTCGCCACCGGCGCCCTCGGCGGGCTCTACGTCGAGACCGTCGCCGTGGCGCCGCGCGGGGCATGGCCGCTCGCGCTCGCCGACCACTATCCGGCCGACGCCGCGCATCTTGCGGAATATGCGGGGATGGCCGCCAGCGCCGAGGGTTTTACCGCCTATCTCGATCGCCACGTCCATGCCCGGCGCGCGGCGTGAGCGCGGCACGCTGCCGGGGCATCTGCGGCCCGGACGAATGCGGCCATGACGGCCGGCAGCGATTACCGCGACGAGGAGCTGCTCGCCGACGTGATCGCCGGCCTCATCGGCGAGGCGCGCCATGCCGCGATCGGGGCGGCCTCGCCGATACCCGCGGCGGCAGCACTGCTCGCGCGCGCGCGCGGCAACGGCCGGCCTTGCGTGTCGCTGCTCGGCAGCCGCCGGCACAGCTTCTTCACCGATGGCGGGCGCGAGCTGTTCGACTGTGCCGGTCAGGGCCGCATCGACGTGTTCTTCCTGTCGGGCGGGCAGATCGACGGCGCCGGCAACATCAACCTGGTCAGCATCGGCGACTATCATCACCCGAAGGTGCGTTTCCCCGGCTCGTTCGGCTCGTCGTACATGTATTATGTCGTGCCCAAGGTGATCCTGTTTCGCTTCGAGCACAGCCGGCGCACGCTCGTGCAGAAGGTCGACTTCATCAGCGCCGCGGGCAGCTCGTCCGACAACGTGTACCGGCCGGGCGGCCCGATTGCGCTCGTCACCGATCGCTGCCTCTTCACCTTCAACCGCGCGCGCCGACGCTTTCGGCTCGCGAGCGTGCACCCCGGGCATACCGCCGCCGAGGTTGCCGAGCACACCGGCTTCGATTTCGACGCCCCGGCGCCGGTGCCGGTGACGCCCGTCCCCTCCCCCGCGACGCTGCGTCTGCTGCGCGGCGTGGTTGCGCCACAGCTTGCCGAGGTGTACCCGCAGTTCGCGGCGGCAGTTTTCGGCGTCACTCCCGGCGAGCCCCGCTCGGGCAGGGGATCAACCGCGTGAAGATCAGGCGCATCGAGCCGATTGCGGTCAGCCTGCCCCTGCGCAAGCCGGTCCACATGGCCGGGGTCGAGCTGCGCACGGCCGAGAACGCGCTCGTGCGCATCGAGGCGGACGACGGCACCACGGGCTGGGGCGAGGCCGCGGCGGCGCCGACCATGACCGGCGAGACGGTCGAGGGCATGCTCGCCGCCGTCCACCATCTTGCTCCCGCCCTGATCGGCCGGCCGGCCGACGACATTGCCGGCGCGCTCGCGGCGATGCGCATGCGCATGTACGGCAACAACGCCGCCAAGGCAGCGATCGAGATTGCGCTGCACGACCTCGTCGGCCGCGCGACCGGCACCCCGGTGCATGCGCTGCTCGGCGGCAAGCGCCGCGACTGCATTGCGCTCCTCGGCGTCATCAGCAACGGCGAGGTCGACGCCGACCTGCGCGATGCCGAGCGCCTGCAGGCGGACAACTTCGAGGCGTTCAAGATCAAGGTCGGCGTCGCGAGGCCGCTCGCCGATGCCGAGCGCACGCGGCAGCTGTGCGCCTTCATCGGCGGCGGCGTCTTGATCTCGTCCGATGCCAACCAGGGCTGGAGCACCGAGGAGGCCGTGAGCTATGCGCGCGGGGTTGCCGGGAGCGGGCTCGATTTCTTCGAGCAGCCGGTGCTCGCCGAGGATATCTGCGGAATGGCCGCGGTGGCCGCCGCCGCCGACTGCGCGATCGGCGCCGACGAAGGCATCCACGGTCTCGACGACATCCGCCGCCACCACGCGGGCAAGGCCGCGCGCGGGGTGAGCCTCAAGGCGATCAAGCTCGGCGGGCTGCGCGGCGTGCGGGCGGCGGGGGAGCTGTGCGAGGAGCTGGGCATGGCGGTCAACGTCGCCTGCAAGACCGGCGAATCGAGCATCGCCTGCGCCGCCGCGCTGCATGTGGCCGCCGCCCTGCCGCGCCTCGACTGGGCGCTGAGCCTCACCGCCGCCGGGCTCGCCGACGACCTGACGGGAGAGCCGGTCCGCGGCACGCGGGGTCACGTGGAGGTCGGCGACCGGCCGGGTCTCGGCATCGAGGTCGACGAGGAGCGCGTGCGCCGCTACCGCCGCGACGTTCGGATCGGAGAGCCGGCGTGAACGCTCTGGTGCGTTCCGCCTGATTTGACCCGCGTTACCCTCCCCTGAGAGGCTTGGTCACCTGCCCTTCCAGACCGGCGGGCGCTTCTCCAGAAAGGCGCGAGCGCCCTCCTTGCGATCCTCCGAGGCATAGGGGTCGGGGCCGACGTCGAGCCGCAGGCCGGCGTGCAGCGGCAGCCCGTGCGCCTTGCGATAGGTGAGCTTCATCCGCTGCAGCGACAGCGGCGCCGAGCTCGCGATGTCGGCGGCGAGCCGCATCGCCACACCCATCAGCTCGGCTCCCGGCGCGATGCGGTTGACGAGCCCCCAGCGCGCCGCCTCCTCGACCGGGATGTTGCGGCCGGTGAAGAGCCACTCCATGGCGATCGCCGGCGGCACCATCTGCGCCAGCGCGACCGAGGCGAAGTGGGCGCCCATCCCGCGCTTGGCTTCCGGCAGGCCGAAGAAGGCGCTGTCGGCGGCCACGCGCAGGTCGCAGGCGAGCGCGAGCTCGCAGCCGCCGGCAATCGCCGGACCGTTGACGATGGCGATCGAGGGCTTGCGCGAATCGATCAGCACCTCGGTCAGGCTGCGCTCGGGCTCGTGCAGCGGCCCGCGGTAGCGGCCGCCGCTTTCGTCCAGGGCGCGCGCATCGCGCAGATCGACGCCCGAGCAGAACGCGCTGCCCGCGCCGATGATGGCGAGGACGGCGACATCGGCGTCGATGTCGGCGGCGAGAACGGCCGCCCGCAGCGCCGCCTGCAGCTCCCGCGACAGCGCGTTGCGCCGCTCGGGACGATTGAGCGTGAGCAGACGCACCTTGTCGGCAGTGCCGATCTCGAGGACATCGTCGCTGGCCATGGCCGCTCGCCTCCCCTGTGCCGCGCGGTTATATCTGGATCAGAACGATCGTGGTGTAGTCTTTCGGAGGGACAGGGCACCAGCGTCGCGCAGAATCGACCAATGAGCGCATGAGACAACATGATCAAAAGCGTCATCGTCTGGGACTTGGAGACCGTGCCCGACCTCCCCGGGTTCGCGGCCGCCAACGACCTCGTCGGCAGAAAGGATGCTGACATCCGTGCGCAGCTTGGCAACAGGTTCCCGAAGCACATCTACCACACCATCGTCTGCATCGGAGCGCTGATCGCTCACCGCGAGCCGGATCATTGGGCAGTCGACGCGCTGGGTGCTCCTCACGTTGGTGACAGGACCGAAAGGCAATTGATTGGCGCGTTCTGCGAGAAAGTAGCCGAGCTGTCGCCGCAGCTCGTCACGTTCAACGGCAACAGCTTCGACCTGCCGGTTCTGCGCTATCGTGCCATGATCCACGGCATCTCGGCGCCGGGACTTGCTGCGCGGGCCTACTTCAATCGCTACACCGAGGACGCAGTCGACCTCTGTGACATCCTCTCCTCGTTTGCTCCGCACACGAAAGCGTCACTCAACGAGCTCAGCAGGATAATGGGAATGCCGGGAAAGCCCGAGGACATCGAGGGAACCGAAGTAGAGCGATACTTCCTTGAGGGGAGAATCAGGGAGATCGCTGACTACTGTGAGCGGGACGTGGTCAACACCTACCGTATCTGGCTCCGCTATGAGTTGTTTCGTGCCCGGCTCTCCGATGCCGAATTTCAGGCCAGTGAAGCATGTGTCATCGATTTGACGAGGTCTCGGCAAGGCGCGAAGCCGCATTCGGCGGAGCTCGTAAACGTCCATAAGGATACGGCGCAATGACGTGCTGTTCAAAGAAGCTTGCTGTAGCATTGATGCAAGGGCAAGCAGAGTCGCTAACCGATTTCATCGGCAATTGAATGCTCTTCGGTTGCCAAGCTCGCCGCCGCGGGCGAAGCTGGGACGGGAGCAGGAGGCAATCGTGACGGCGCTGCCGAAGCGCGTGCGCATCTACGAGGAGGGGCCGCGCGAGGGCTTCCAGATCGAGAAGGGACCGATTGCCACCGCGCGCAAGATCGAGCTGATCGACGCGCTGTCGCGCACCGGGCTTGCCGACATCCAGGTAGTGTCGTTCGTCGACCCGCGGCGGGTGCCGGGCATGGCCGACGCCGAGGACGTGGTGCGCGGCATCACCCCGGTCGCGGGCGTCGCCCATACCGGGCTGTGGCTCAACGAACGCGGGTTCGAGCGCGCGCTCGCCAGCCGCCGCCTCACGCTCCGCGGCACCCTCGTCCTCTGCGGCTCCGAGACCTTTCTCAGGCGCAACCAGAATCGCACGAGCGCCGGGCAGCTCGCCTCCCAGCACGCGCTGCTCGCGCGCTATCGGGCACTCGGCGTGCCTCTCGAGCGCGGCACGATCATGGCGGCGTTCGGCTGCAATTTCGAAGGCGCGGTGCCGGTCGAGCGCGTCGTCGCCGCGGTCGGCGAGATGCTGGCGATGACCCGGCAGCACGGCGCGAGCCTCGATTTCGTCTCGCTCGCCGACACCATGGCCTGGGCGTCCCCGGAGAGCATCAAGCGGGTGATCGGCGCCGTGCGCGACAAGCATCCCGGGGTCGAGCTCGCGCTGCATCTGCACGACACCCGCGGCATGGGCATCGCCAACGCCTATGCCGGGCTCGAGATGGGGGTCACGCGCTTCGATGCGGCGGTGGCCGGTCTCGGCGGCTGCCCGTTCGCCGGGCATGCCGGCGCCGCCGGCAATGTGTGCACCGAGGATCTGGCCTTCATGTGCGAGGAGATGGGGATCGCCACCGGCATCGATCTGGAGGCCCTGCTCGATTGCGCAAGGCTCGCCGAGGAGATCGTCGGCCATCCCCTCCCCGGCGCGGTGATGAAGGGCGGCAGCCTCGCTGCCATGCGCGCCCGCCGCAGTGCATAGGCCGGGCCGGCGGGCGCGGGCATGGCCGACCCGTGCACGGCGCAACGACGGCTTCTCAACCGCTTTGTTTCTTCCGCGCGCGGCGTCGCGGCGGCTCGGGCCGGAAGCCATGCGCGCGCAAGCGACGCCATGGCAGGGGATGTTGCGGGATCGCCACAGACGCCGCCGAGCTTGGCACGCTCTGCGCCCTCGACCATGGTCTCAGCCGTCCGTTGTGCTAGGCGTCGCTCGGGGGCGGACCATGAAAGGGTTTCTGCGCGCCGGCGTCGTACTGGCCGGCATCGTCACGAATTGCGCCGGCATGGCCGCCGACATTGCCGCGCGCATGCCGCTCCAAGGCCGGCAAGGCGGTGCAATGGCACGACTGGACCGGCGCGTATGTCGGCTTCCATTTCGGGTATGGCGGCGGCAGCTTCGGTGCCAACACCAATCCGCTGCCGGCGCAGGGCGTCTTCTTTCCGGCGACGACCACCGGTCTCGTCGGCGGATACCAGATCGGATACAACTTTCAGGCCGCGAGCGGGCTCGTTCTCGGCGTCGAGGCCGACGCGAGCTTCATCAGCACGCGGGTGCGGCCGATCTTCGTGCCCTTCTCCACGACGTTCAACTATTTCGCATCGGCCCGGGCGCGGCTCGGCTATGCCTACGGCGCGCTTCTTCCTTATGTCACGGCTGGCCTCGCCTGGGGCTCGACGCTCGTCAACCTCAATGACGAATCGGGCGAGCCCTTTGCCACCCGATCGCTCACGCATCCGGGCTGGATCGCCGGTATCGGCGTCGAGTTTCCGCTCACCGGCAACTGGACCGGCAGGTACGAGTACGACTACGTCAGCCTCGGGTCGAAGACCTACAGCCTCGACTTTCCGGTCGCGCCCTCGCTCGCCGTCGATCCCAAGGTTCACGTCGTCAGGCTCGGCTTGAATTACCGGTTGTGGGGCACCCCGCCGGCCTCGGCGATCTACACCAAGGCGCCGGAGGCGGTCTGGCCCACCGATCCCGGCTGGAGCATCCACGGGCAGACCACGCTCATCGCCCAGGCCTATCCGAGCTTCCGCTCGCCCTACGAGGGCGAGCACAGCCTTCCCGGCAAGGGGCAGGGACGGGAGACGTGGACCGCGACCGCATTCATCGGCCGGGCGCTGTGGGAGGGGGGCGAGCTCTACTACAACCCCGAGCTCGACCAGGGCTTCGGCCTCAACACCACACTGGGACTTGCCGGCTTCGCCAACGGCGAGGCACAGAAGGGCGGCGCCCCCTATCCCCGCTTCCGCCCGCAACGCTATTTCTTCCGCCAGACCTTCGGGTTCGGCGGCGAGCAGGAGACGATCGAGGATGCCGCCAACCAGATCGCGGGCAAGCGCGACATCGACCGCATCACGCTCACCGTCGGCCGGTTCGCCGTCGGCGATTACTTCGACGCCAACGGCTACGCGCACGATCCGCGGGCCGATTACCTGAACTGGTCGCTGTGGGAATCGGCCGGCTATGACTTTCCCGCCGACCTGCCCGGCTTCACGCGCGGGGCGGTGGTCGAGCTCAACCGCAGGAGCTGGGCGTTGCGCACGGGCCTGTTCCAGGTGCCGAGCGAGCCCAACAGCGACACGCTGCTGTTCAAGACCGGCGGCGCGGTCCTCGAATGGGAGGGCCGCTACAGCGTCTTCGGCCAGGGCGGGAAAGTGCGCGTAGGCGCCTTCGCCAATCGCGGCAATACCGGAAACTATCGCGAGGCGCTGGCGATCGCCGCCGCCGATCCGACCGCCGACATCAACGACGTCATGGCGGCGATCCGCCGGCTGCGGCCGAAATACGGCTTCTATGCCAACATGGAGCAGGCGCTCGGCAAGGACTTGGGCGTGTTCGCCCGAGCGAGCTGGAACGACGGGCGAAACGAGATCCTCTCCTTCACCGACATCGACTGGAGCATCGCGGGCGGTGTTTCCATCGGCGGCAGCTCGTGGGGCCGGGCGGCGGACCGGATCGGGATCGGCGCAGCCGTCAACGGGCTTTCCGCCGCGCATCGCGACTTTCTCGCCGCCGGTGGCCTCGGCCTGCTCATCGGCGACGGCACGATCAACTATCGGCCGGAGAGCATTCTGGAGACCTACTACGCCTACAGGCTCAATCCAGCGACGACGCTCGCCCTGGACTACCAGTTCATCGCCGACCCAGCGCACAACGCCGACCGCGGCCCGGTGTCCATCTTCGCGTTCCGCGGCCACGCCGAGTTTTAGGCGAGTTTCGTTCCATCTCGTAGGGTGGGCAACGGCGCGTCACGCAATCTCTCCGGCGATCGAATGGTCAGTGCGCCGTTGCCCACGCCTGGCAGGTAATGGTGGGCAAAATCGCCACCACCGTTTCGCGTGCCGGCACGATCGCGAAGCGATTTTGCCTGCCCTACGCGAATGGATGAAACATTCGGCGCGACTATCTCCCGACGCAGCCCGGCGACACGACCTGCTCCACCGCCGCTGCGAGCGCGAGGAGCGCCCGGTCAGCGCCGTGCTGGCCGAACAGCATCAGCCCGACCGGGGCGTCGCCCGGGCGGTGGCAAGGCAGCGAGATCGCGCAGCAATCGAGAAAATTGGCGATCGCGGGGTTGCGCAGCATCAGCATGTTGGCGTGGCGATAGGCCTCGTCACTCTCGAGATCGGCGAGCCGCGGCGCGGTGATCGGGGTCGTGGGCATCAGCAATGCGTCATAGGGCGCGGCGAGCGGCGCGACCCGGGCGATGAAGTCGGTCCGCGCCTCGAGCAGCTGGATATAATCGGCGGCGTCCTGCTTCCGACCCCGCAGGATGCGGACGAGCACGCGCGGGTCGTAGCTGTTTTCCGCCCTGGCGATCAGCGCGCGATGGATCGCGTACGATTCGGCTGCCGCGATTCCGCCCTTGCTGTTGATCGCCTGCAGCTCGGAAAGCTCGCGCAGGGGAATGTCGAGGATCCGGGCGCCGGCCTTGCGCAGCATCGACAGCGCGGCTTCGAAGGCGCGCGCCACCTCGGGCGAGAGGCCGTCGAGCACCATCGTCTGCGGCACCGCCATGCATGCCGCCTCGAGCGGGAACGGCGGCAGCTCGAAGCTCGGCTCGCCGGCGAGGACGGCATCGAGCGCGGCACAGCAGGCGACCGTCGGCGCCAAAGGCCCGATCGAATCGAGCGAGGTCGACAGCGGAAATGCCCCGGCCGTGGGCACGCGCCGCGCCGTCGGCTTGAAGCCCGTGATCCCGCACAGTGCCGCCGGGATGCGGCAGGAGCCGCCGGTGTCGGTGCCGAGCCCGGCAAGCGCCATCCCGTCGGTCACCGAGACCGCGGCACCCGACGACGAGCCGCCGGGGATGCGCGCCGCCGGCCGATCGTGCGGGTTCGCCGGCGTGCCGTAATGCGGGTTGATGCCGAGCCCGGAGAAGGCGAACTCGGTCATGTTGGTGCGGCCGATGAGAATGAAGCCGGCCGCGCGCAGCCGCGCCACGCTCGGGGCGTCGCGCCGCGCCGGCGCCGCCTCGCGCAGCGCCACCGACCCCGCCGCGGTCACGTCACCGGCGATGTCGAAGAGGTCCTTGATCGAGATCGGGATCCCTGCGAACGGGGACGGCGCCGCCGCCTGCGCCCGCATGAGATCCCAGTGCTCCGCTGCCGCTCTTGCCTGCTCGGCATGGACCTTGAGGAAGGTGCGCGAACCCTCGCCCGCGGGATCGGCGATGCGCGCGAGGCACTCCTCGACGAGGCCGCGGCTCCTGCCGCCATCGGCGAGGTGGGCGGCGGCTCCTGCAATGCTGCGCATTCCCGTCTCGTTGCTCTCTTGCCGACGGAACCGTCAGCGCAGGCGCGCAAGAGAGCAATAACCGCGAAGCGGTGCAAGGAAATAGCGGCTTTGCCGGACGACGCTCGCCTGCTACGCTTCGTTGCAAGGCGCGAGCGTCCTTCTTCGGTCGACGCGAGAGCCTTCCTGCGCGGGACAGTCCCGCGCAGCGGCGCGAGTGCGGAGCGATCGTGGCGCAGATCTTGTCCTTGACGCTGCAGAGCGGTCCCAACGCCAAGCCGAGCCCGGTGACGATCAGCCAGGCGGTCGTTGCCGGCTGGACCGGGCGCGATGCGGCGGCGGTCGAGAAGCACATCTTGGAGCTCGAGGCGCTCGGGGTGAAGCGGCCGGCGACCACGCCGATCTTCTATCGCGTCGCCGCCGCGCGGCTCACCACCGCCGACACGATCGAGGCGGTGGGCGAGGCATCGGGCGGCGAGGTGGAGTTCGTCCTTCTCCAGCACGGCGGGCGGCTGTGGGTCGGCGCCGGCTCCGACCACACCGATCGGGAGGTGGAGAAGTACGGCGTGACGGTGTCGAAGCAGATGTGCGAGAAGCCGATCGCCCCGGTGCTCTGGTCCTACGACGAGGTGGCGCCGCACTGGGACCGGCTCATCCTGCGCTCGCACGTGGTGGAAGCCGGCAAGCGCGCGCTCTACCAGGAGGGCGCGGTGACCGCGATGCTGGACCCCGCCGCCCTGATCGCCCGCTACTCGGGCAGCGGCCGGCTTGCCGACGGCACGCTGATGCTCGGCGGCACCCTTGCCGCGCAGGGCGGGGTGCGCCCGACCAGCGAGCTTGCCTTCGAGCTCGAGGATCCGGTGCTCAGCCGCAAGATCGCGCACGCCTATCGGGTGAGGACGCTGCCGCTTCTGGGGTGACGACCGGATTTCAGGCTGGAGGAAGACAAACGATGCCGATGAACAAGCCGCATCTCGAATTCACCCGCGTCGACATGGGCTCGGGTTGGGCGACCCCGGCCGGCTATCCCGCCGGGATCAAGCAGAAGATCCTGGCGAGCGACCTCGACGAAGGCCGCAAGATGGGCAGCCGCACCCGGCTCCTGCGCTTCGATGCCGGCACCTACACGACGGCGCCGTTCGTGCACGACCACTGGGAGGAGGTCTACGTGGTGTCGGGCGACCTCATCGTCGGCAACGACACGCAGGGCAAGGGCGGCGAGAAGTTCGAGGCTCCGACCTATGCCTGCCGGCCCCCCGGCGTCCATCACGGGCCGTTCAAGTCGGACCGCGGGTGCCTCCTCTACGAGATCCATTACTACGACGAGAGCGGGAAAGAGAAGCGCTGATCCAACTACAGCTGATTCCTCTCATTTGCGTGCACGTCATGCGCGGGCTTGGCGCGTCGTAAGACGCGCGTGAACGCGGTTACGTCCCGCGCATCCACGTCTTTCCTGGGCGAACAAGGCGTGGATGGCCGGGACAAGCCCGGCCATGACGACGTTCTGATTCGATCCGATCGGGAGATGCTGTAAAATCAGCGCATCGAATCCGGGTCCTGCTGGAACCGGTGCAGATCGGCCCAGAGGCGACAAGCCCGAAAAAGAAAGACCGCCTCGCGGCGGCCTTTCGGAAATTTTCTTGAACGTGTCGTCAGGCGGCGGCTCCGGTCGCAGGCTTCCGCTTCCTGCGCCAGCCGAGCAGGCCCATCGCGCCGAGGCCAGTGGCGAAGAGCGGAAGAGCGGCTGGCAGCGGGGTAGCGCCGACCGCGCTCAATTCCTGATCGGAATTACTCTGGTCAAAAGCAACTGTGCTGGCGCCGAAGGCATAGAACATGTAGGCCGTGCTGAAGTCGAAATCAGCGATGTAGCCGACGGTCCCGCCCGGCCCAGCACCGGGCGTCAGGACATTCTTGACGCTGGTCGGAGCTGTTCCCGTGAATGTTCCGAGCGTAAAAGGTTCGCCACTGCCACTAACCGTGATGGCGTCAAACAGCGGCGTCCAGGTGCTTCCATCGTTACTGCCGTAGATCGTGTATTGGTAGCCATCGTAAGGGTCGCCGAAATGATCGATGCTAGGGAAGACGCGGATGCTGGAAACAGGACTGGAAAACGTCGCCAGTATCCAATTGTTGTCGGTGGGCAGGCCGGTTATCGCGTCTCCGGAAAATACTCGCACACCCGAGCCCAAGGATGTGTTCGTAGGCGTGTACGGTGAACCTACGTCGCCACCGTTGAAGTGGCTCAGAGTCGCGTAATCCGAGACGAGGAAATCAGAAAGGGTCGGGTCGCTCGTGTAACTTGTCGCTTGGGCCGAGGTTGCTCCGGAGAGCAGGACCGCTCCTCCAACCAATGCAAGCAATGCCTGCTTCATAGTCGTCACCCTTCTTAACACGACCACCGCAATTGCTGAGTATCAAATAACGTTACACTATTGTCAAGTAACGTTAATCCGTACCGTCTTCCACCGGAGTTTTCAGAGCCGAGCAGTCAGCACGGCTGCAGCGACGACAACGGCGCGGGCGCCCTGGCCGGCGACGGCGAAGGGGGCATCACGACGGTGGGCCGGAGCACCGGCAAGACATCGACCGCACCGGGTGGCGACCTCGAGCGCCATGCGGTGCGCTCGGCCGAGCGGGATGTCGTGGTGCTCGGCAGAGCGCAGCACGTCGTGGCAGTGCTCGGAGACCTGCAAACCCGGGCCGGGGTCGGAACGTGAAGGTGACGGTGGCACTCAACAGCCCGTTGTACAGCTCGTTGGCCACGATGATGGTGTCGCTTAGCGTCACTCCGTCGACGGAATTAATGGTATAGACGCCCTTAATCTACGCAACTCAGTTTCAGCGGAGGAGGTCGCAGGCCATGCTGGCGCCGGAAGACAAGCTCAAATTTTCCCCGAAGCCCTACCTCGGCTCGACCGCGAAGTTTGCGAACGGGGCCGATACTCCGCGCGACTTCCTCGAGCGCTGCCTCGCCGATCTTGCGAGGCTCGAGCAGAAGATCGGCGCCTTCGTGCATCTCAACCTGGAAGCGGCGCGGGTCGCCGCCGATCAGTCAAGCGCGCGCTGGCGCGCCGGCAAGCCGCTCTCGAGGATCGACGGCATGCCCCTCGGCATCAAGGACATCATCGAGACGATCGACATGCCCACCGAGCAGGGCTCGCCGCTGTTCGTGGGCTGCCGCACCGAACGTGATGCCGCGAGCGTGGCGGCGCTGCGCGAAGCAGGCTCCGTCATCGTCGGCAAGACCGTGACCACCGAGTTCGCCGCGACCGAGCCGCGGGGCACGAAGAATCCGCACGATCTCTCGCGCACTCCGGGCGGCTCCAGCAGCGGCTCTGCCGCCGCCGTCGCCGCCGGCATGATCAGCGCCGGCCTCGGCACGCAGGTGATCGGCTCGACCATCCGCCCGGCGAGCTATTGCGGATGCATCGGCTACAAGGTGTCGCTCGGCGCGCTCAACCGCGGGGGCAGCTACGATGGATTGAGCCAGAGCTGCACCGGGGTGCTGGCGGCGACGCTGGAGGATGCCTGGCAGGTCGCCTACGAGATCGCCATCCGCGCCGGCGGCGACCCCGGCTACCCCGGCCTCTACGGCCCGCCGCAGGCGGCGCCGGCAAGAAAGCCGCGGCGCGTGGGCTTCCTCGAGACCGCCGGCTGGGCCGCCGCGTCGTCGGACGCAAGGCAGGCAATGGCCGACGCCCTGGCGCGCATCAAGGCGGCGGGAATCGAGGTTCTGACCCGGGGGTCGCATCCCAGGCTCGCGGCGCTCGAGTCCGCCATCGTCGATGCCCGCCCGCTGTCGATGCGCATCAACGGCTGGGAATCCCGGTGGCCGCTCAACACCTACCGCAACCGCGACGCGACCAAGATCAGCCGGGTGATGCTCGATCGGCTGGCCGAGGCCGAGGCGATGCGGCTCGACGATTACCGCCGGGATCTCGCGCAGCGCGACCGGGTGCGCGCGCTCTATGCCGAGCTCGCCTCCGAATGCGAGGTCTGCGTCAGCCTCTCGGCGCCGGCGGCGGCGCCGAAAGGGCTCGGCTCGACCGGCGATCCCGGCTGCACCGTGCACGCCTCGTTGATCGGCATGCCGGCGATCTCGCTGCCGGTGCTCGCCGACGAAGGCCTGCCGCTCGGGCTGCAGATAACCGGCTTCCTCAACCGCGATGCCGACGCCTTCGCCGCGGCGGCGGCGATCCAGGCGCTGTTCTGACGCACCCCATCGCCGGGCAGGAAGACGATGGGCGATCGTGCCGCGGCCGCTGCGTCGGGGGTGCTCGAGCGCTACCGCGACGGTCCGCCTCGGCATCCCCGCAGCTATCGCGATCTGCACGAGCACGTGCTGGCGCTGGCACGCGAGGGGCTGCTCGTGGTCGTGGAGGAGCCGATCAACAAGGATACCGAGATGCACCCCCTGGTTCGCTGGCAGTACCGGGGCGGCATCCCCGAGCAGGAGCGCAGGGCGTTCCTGTTCACGCATCCTACCGACGGCAAGGGTCGGCGCTTCGACATCCCGGTGCTCCTTGCCGGGCTCGCCGCCAACCGCGAGGTGTATCGGACGGGCTTCGGCAAGCCGCTCGAGGAGATCGGTCGAAGCTGGGTCGAGGCGGTAGCCCATCCGGTCGCGCCGCGCCGCGTCGGCGAGGCGCCCTGCCAGGAGATCGTGGTCGCCGGCAGCGATCTCGACCGCGACGGCGCCGCGCTTGACGGCCTGCCGGTGCCGATCTCGACGCCAGGCTGGGACAACGCTCCTTATCTTTCCGCCGGTCACTACATCACCAGGGATCCCGACACCGGCACGCAGAACGTCGGCAACTATCGCGGGCAGATCAAGGCGGCGCGCCGGCTGGGGATGAACCCCTCGGTCGAGCTGCGCGCCGGCATCTATGCGCATTGGCAGAAGCGCAAGGCGCGCGGCGAGCCGCTTCCCTGCGCGGTGGTGGTGGGCTGCCCGCCGGTGGTCTCCTACGCGGCGGTGCAGAAGCTGCCGGAGGGCCTCGACGAGCTGGCGGTGGCGGGGGCGCTTGCCGGCGGACCGATCAACGTGGTGCAGGCGAGGACCGTCGATCTCCTGGTCCCGGCGGAGGCGGAGATCGTCATCGAGGGGCTGGTCAATACCGAGCTGCTCGAGCCCGAGGCGCCGTTCGGCGAGTCGCACGGCTACGTCAATCTTGCGGAATACAATGCCTTCATGGAGGTGACCGCGATCACCCGCCGCCGGCATCCGATCCTCACCTCCTTCATCAGCCAGGTGGCGCCGAGCGAATCGAGCGTGATCCGCCGGGCGGCGATGGAGCCGCTATATCTGCATCACCTTTCCTCCGTGCTCGGCATCAAGTGGGTCAAGCGGGTGGCGATGCACGAGCCGCTCACCAGCCTCTATGCGGTGATCGGCATCCAGCTCGCGCGGGGCGCGCCGGAAACCGAGATCTGGCGGGCGCTGCATGGCGCATCGGCGCTGCACCGGTTCGCCGGCAAATGGATCATCGCCGTCGACGAGGATATCGAGCCCGACAATGCCGATGCCCTGTTCTGGGCCATGGCCTACCGGTGCCAGCCGCAGCATGATCTCACCGTCGTTCCGCACAAGGATCCGGGGCACGGGCCGCGCGGGCCTCGCGACGGCGGCGAGAGCGCGGCGGTGCTGATCAACGCCACCCTCAAGGGCAGCTACGCCCCGGTCGCGCTGCCCAGGCGCGAGTTCATGGAACGGGCCAAGGCGATATGGGAGCGGCTCGGGCTGCCGCCGCTCACGCCGCAGCCGCCGTGGCACGGCTACGATCTCGGCGACTGGCCGGCCGAGCTGGCGCGCCAGGCCGAGCTCGCGGCCGGCAGCGAATATTTCGCGGTCGGCGAGGCGCTTGCGAAAAGGCGGCGCGGCGACGTCGCGATGAACACGCCGGTAGCGAAGAGCGAATAGCCCGAGATGGAGAACACGCCATGAAGCTCGCCGTCCCCGATATGATCTCGAACTCCTATTTCCCGGCGATCGCGGCAATCGAGCTCGGGATGTTCAGGGAAGAGGGGCTCGATGTCTCGCTCGAGCTGATCTATCCGGTCGACAAGTCGTACGCCGCGCTGCGCGAAGGAGCGGTCGAGCTCGTGGGCGGGGCGGCGCATGCGGCGCTGTCGGCCTTCCCGCAATGGCAAGGCGTCAAGCTCCTCTGCGCGCAGGGGCAGGGCATGTACTGGTTCCTGGTGATGCACAAGGACCTCGGAGCCAGGCGCGGGGATCTGAGCGTCGTGAAGGGCCGGAGCATCGGCGCGGCGCCCTGGGTCGAGCTCGGGCTGCGCCGGCTGCTGATCGAAGCTGGCATCGATCTCGTGCGCGACAAGGTGACGATCGCGCCGGTTCCGGGCGCGGTCGGTGCCGGCATCAATTTCGGGCTCACCGCGGCGCGCGCGCTCGAGGAGCGCAAGATCGACGGCTTCTGGGCGAACGGCATGGGGACGGAGGTGGCAGTGCGGCGGGGCGTGGGCACCGTCGTGCTCGACGTGCGGCGCGGCGACGGCCCGCCGCGCTGCTTCAACTTCACCATGGCGGCGATCGCCGCCAGCGACGCGCTGATCGAGCGGTCACCCGCAACCGCGGCGGCCGCCGTCCGCGCCATGGTCAAGACCCACGCCGCCTTGAAGAGCAACGTGGCGCGCGCCACCGAGGTGGGACGCAAGCTGTTTCCGCCCGCCGAAGCCGAGCTGATCGCCGAACTGATCGCGCGCGACCTGCCCTACTACGACGCCACGATCTCGCGCGAGTTCGCGGCCGGCATGAACCAGTTCACGCGCGACCTGGGCATTCTGGCCGGCGACGTGCCTTACGAGCAGATCGTTGCCACCCGATTTTCAGAGCTTTGGCGGGGAAGCTGACGGGGCCGCGGCGCGCAACCCGGTCGGCGGACGCGGCGCCGGCGGGGTCGTGGCGGCCGGCGAGCTGGGCGGCGCCGCCTTGCCGGCAACCGCGCGGCCTCGACCCTGCAGGGCGGCGATCCGGCCGTCGAAGTCGAGGAGGTCCGCGGCCCATTGCGCCGAACCGGGCGAGCCGCCAGTGAGTGCGGCGATGATCTCGCGCGCCTTGCGCAGGTCGGCCAGCGCCTGTCCGGACTTGCCCAGCCGATGGCGAACCCCGGCGAGCTTGCCGTAGCTCACGGCGAGGTCACGCTGCGCGCCGGTATTGCCGGGATCGGCTTCCGCGAAGCGGCTGCCGATCCGCAGGCAACCCTCGTACTCGCGCAGCGCGGCTTCGAAGTCTCCCCGGGTCTCGAGGAGGAGCCCCATGCGGGCATGGCTCGCGCCGAGATCGTATTGCCAGCCGGCATGCTCCGGGTTGAGAGCAGCCAGCCGCTGGATGATGGCGCGGTTGGCCCGGTAGTGATCGAGCGCGTCGGCAACCGCCCCGCGCAACCAGAAGAGGTCGCCCACGTGCTGATGCGCTATTCCCAGGTCGCGCTGCCACCCGGCATTGCCGGGATGGGCGGCCGCGAGGCGGCCGGCGATGGCGAGGCTCACGAGGTATTCGGGCTGCGCCGCATCCAGGTCGCCCCGAGCCTCGAGCAGGAGCCCGATCCGCTCGTGCACGACACCGAGGTCCTTTTGCCAACCGGCATTGCCGGGATCGAGTGCGACCAGGTCGGCGATGATGACCTTGGCGGCTGCGTAGGCTTCGAAGGCTTCCCCGGGCTTGCCCTGCAGGACCAGCGCGTTGCCCAGCTCGAGGTGAGACACCGCAACGCTGCGCCGCCATTGCGGCTGGGCGGGATCGCCGGCGAGCAGGCGCAGGGCGATGGCCTGACTTACCCGGTAGCTGGCAATGGCTGCATCCGTCTCGCCGCGCAGCCGCAGCACGTCGCCGATCTTCCGGTGCGCGAGCAGCAGCGTGTGCTGCCATTGCGCCCGGCCGGGATCCACGGCGCCGAGATATTCGGCGACGACGAGGGCGCCATTATAAGTGGCGAGCGCCGGGTCGAGAGCACCGAGGTCGCTCTGGGCATCGCCGACCTTGATGTAGCCCAGCGCGAGCCCTTGCTGGCGATCGACGAGGCCGGGGTCGGAGGCGAGCCGCTCGGCGATCGCCAAGCCCGCCCGATAGCTCGCCAGCGCCTCGCGAAACCGGCCTTGCGCCTCGAGCGCCTCGCCCAGCTTGTCGTAGTTGGCGGCCAGCTCCGCTTGCCGCGCCGCATTGTCCGCGGTCTCGGCCGCGAGCTGCTGCATCAGCCGATCCGCCGCGACTGCCCGAGCGCCCGACAGATCGCTGCTGCCGAGGGCGGCATAGAGGCGCGCAAACTCGCTCAACAGGCTCGCCTCGCGAAGCCGCAGCCGCGGCGTGTCGCTGCCGAGCTGCGCCACCCCATGGATGACCTCCTCGGCCTCCTCCAGCACCGGCATCAGCAGCCCCGGGGGCACGCCGATCCGGGTCGAAGCTGCGAGCGCGCGCCCGGTGAAGGACGCGGCGCGCTCGATGAACCCGTCCAGGGCGACCTCGTTGCCCGACAGCTGATTGCGCGCCCATGCCAGGCCGGCCTCGCCGCCAAGCGCCGCAGCGAGCAGCACCGCGGCAATGCCGCCGGCGCGGATCGACCATCGGCGCCTGCTGACGGCGCGGCCGCGAGACTCCACCTCCTGCAGACCCAGGCAAAGCACCGCCGTAACCACCTTGTAGGTGACCCGCGCCCTGCCGTCGCGGGCGAGAGCGGCATCGGCTGCCGCCGGCTCGCCGCGCCGGTCGAGCAGGGGGCGGTCGGGGTCGAGACGGAAGCGCAGCGCCGGCGGGAGACATTCGCGCTCCGGATCGCCGGGCTCGCCGTCGAGGATCACCGGGATGACGGCATCTGCCCGGCCCCAGAGGATAAAGCGGCGAACCGCTTCGTTCACGCGCCTGCTGCTCGCTGCATGCGGCGAGCAAAGCACCACCAGATGCTGCGATGCGCGCAAAGCCGCCACGGTGCGCTCATCGGGCGGCAGATCCGCTGCGGAGGTCTCGCGGTCGCGGCAAATCGGCCGCAGCGTCCTCGGCACCGGCCCCGCCGGCGTCTGCCGTCCGACCATATCATCGGCAACGGGATAGGCTTCGAGCGCCGCCTGCAGCCATTTTCCCCAGGCTTTGTCGCGATGGCTGCAGCTCAGGAAGACGCGATACCTGTACGCACTGAACACAGCCACGCCCTCCCTCCCAGGAGCGGGGACCACATCAGCAGCAGCTTCGTGTAGCAGATTGGATTCGGTGGGCTCGGCCTTGCGGCACACCGTGGACTCATCATGCGGAGAAAAAATAAAATTCGCAAGTTACTTCTCACGTTCAAGTGTCGCTTGCGTGAAAAAATTTGGTTAGCGAGTCGAATCTCCGCGCGAGGGATGCTTCGATCGTGCAGTTTCGTCATCATCGATGACGATGGCACGATGCGGATTGCCGCAAAGGTGAACCCCTTCACACGCCGCGGCTGCCGCGGCAGCGCACCCAAAGGACGTTCCGATCAAATGAAATCAACGTGGTCATGGCCGGGCTCGTCCCGGCCATCCCGATACATGAGGCACCATGGCGGACCGTCCATCGGGATGCGCGGGACACCAGCGCGTTCACGCGCGTCTTACGACGCGCTATGCCCGCGCATGACGTGAACTGAGCGAGATCTGCGCTATCCCAAAGTCGGCAGGTCAATTCAGCCGCGCCGAGGGTCGAAACAGGAGCCGAAGCGGGACCGATCAATCCTCGGCCAGCGGCGGCAGCCGCAGGGCGGCATCCACCAGGGCGCAAGCGCGCTTGAAATCGAAGCTGCGATAGGCGTTTTGCTTGATAATGAACGAGGCGCCGCCGTAGAATTTCTCGTACTGCTGGTGACGGCTGCCGAATTCGGAGCCGATGAAGTCCCAGGCGAGCCGCATCAGCGCGACCCTGGCCTTGGCGTCGGAAGCGGCCGAGCGCATGTAGCGCTCGATATCGCCGGCGGTAGCGGGATTCTCGAAATCCTTCAATGACGACGGTAGCGTGATCATGGCGGCCCCCGCCAGCTCGCGGACGGTCTCGAGCATGCGGCCGTTGAGCTCGGACTGCAGCGCCATTGCCGAATAGAGCGCAGTGACCGAGGGCCACAGCACGCCGGTGCTATCGACCGATCCGGTCGTCTCGTGGGCGAGCAGCATGGTCTCGTAGACCGAGACAAGGGCGGCAAGCTCGCCCATCACGACCTGCACGGCCGGATTGGCGGCGTTCCCGGTCATCTCGTTCATCCGCTGGGCGAGGCCGATCATGAACCGCAGCTTGGTGACGTAGCGGACCTGCGCCTGGTGGTTGCCGTAGGCGTGGGAGGGCGTCTTGAACCACTGGTCCCGCGAAAGCGGAACGTTGCGATAGATGAAGACCCGCTCCCAGGGCACGAAAACGTTGTCGAACACGACGTAGCTGTCGCTCTCGTCGAACCGGCTGGACAACGGATAGTCGAAGGCGTTGGTCGCCTGCAGCGCGAAGGGTCGGCGGGGATAGAGCTTGAGCCCGGGGGCGTTCACCGGCACGGCCAGGCAGTTGGCATAGTTCTCGTCCCCCGGCTGCAACGGGTGGATGCAGCTCAAGTGGATGAAATCGGCGATTGCGCCGCCGGTCGCGAGCTGCTGTGCCCCGGAAATCACTATGCCGTCGTCCCGCTCCTTGACGACGCCGGCGTAGAGGGTCGGGTCGCTCTGCTGGTGCGCGGGCTTGCTGCGGTCGATCTGCGGCGGGACGATCGCATAGGCGACGTAAAGATGCCTGTCGCGCATTTCCTCGTAGAAAGCGACCACGTTGTCCGCGAAGCTCTGTCCGCCGGCGGCCAGCACGTCCGGACGTGCTGCATAGCCGCAAAAGAAACCGGCAACGTGGTCGGGGGTGCGGCCCATCAGACCGAAGCTCGCCTCGGCCCAGGTCTCGGAGAACAGCCGGCGGGCCCGCAGGTCGGCGTGGCTGCGGGGAATCTGGCAGGCGCGAAGGACCGGCTCGCCGGTCCGCGGCGAGCTGAAGGTCATGCGCTCGCGCATTTCCGGTGCCGCGGCAATGTCATAGAGGCGCGCCACCGATCGCGCCGCCTCGCGAAAGGCACGGTGGCGGGTCACGTTGCTCACGCGTTCGCCCTCGACGAAAACCTGCCGCCCGTCGTCGAGGGAGCGAAGATATTCCGAGCCGGTACGCATCGCAGGGCTCCCTCCCAAAGCGCAATGAGTTCACGCTGAATCTCCGTGCCCGACAAGGACTTGGATGTCCGGCGCCGGGCCGGGCACGAAGGCTCGGCCGTTCACGAGTTTACGCCTGCGGCGACGAGCTCGACCAGCTTTTGCGGCGTCACCGGGGTCTGGGCGATCCGCACCCGAAACGGCGCCAGCGCGTCCTCGATCGCCGATATCACGGCCGCGGCCACCGGAACGGTGCTGATCTCCCCTGCCCCCTTCGCGCCGAGCGGGTTAAGCGGGGACGGCGTCTCTTTATATAAGGTGACGATCGCCGGCACTTCCGTCGCGCCCGGGAGCAGATAGTCGGCGAGGCTCATGGTCACCGGCTGGGCACTCCCGTCATAGCCCATCCACTCCAGGAGGGCGTTGCCGATCCCGTGCGCCACCGCGCCGCGGAGCTGGCCCTCGACCAGCATCGGATTGATCAGCCTCCCGGAATCCTGCAGCGCAACGTAGCTGAGGATGCCCACGCCGCCGGTTTCCGGATCGACCTCGACCGCGGCCACATGGCAGGCATTGGCATAGGCGAGTGCATCGGTTCGCCAATTGACGTTGGCCTCGAGCCCGGGCTCGATCCCGGGGGGGAAGCCATAGCCCGGCGCACCCTTGAGGATGCGCGCGAGCTCGCCGAGGCCGACCGCCAGCTGCGGCGCACCGACCACCCTCACCTCGCCGCCCGCGAGCTCGAGGTCGTGCTCGGCCGCTTCGAGCACGTGGCTGGCGAGCTTCCTGGCTTTTTCGGCAACCGCCCGCGAGGCGAGCAGGACCGAGGAGCCGGCGGTGACGGTCTGGCGGCTGGCGAAGGCGCCAAGCCCGAGCGACACGTGCCCGGTATCGCCGGGCAGCACGGCGACGTCCTGCGCGCGCAGCCCGAGCTCACCGGCACAGATCTGCGCGAGCGCGGTCCGCAGACCCTGGCCGATCGCGGCAGCGCCGGTGAATACCGACACCCGCCCAGTGTTCGATACCCGCACCAGGCCGGACTCGAACGGACCCCGCCCGGTGCCTTTGACCCCGTGCGCGAGGCCGATCCCGATATAGCGGCCGGCGGCCCTCGCCGCCTCCTGCCGCCGCGGGAAGTCGTCCCAGCCGGCGGCGGCGAGGACCTCTGCCTGGCAGGCCGGATAATCGCCGCTGTCGTATTGCATAGCCGCCCCCGAGCGCGCCTTGAGCGGCTTGGTGTAGGGCATCTTCTCGGGCGGGATGAGGTTGCGCCGGCGGACCTCCGCCCGGTCGAGCCGCAGCTCGCGGGCAACCCGGTCCAGCAGCCGCTCGATCGCGAACGCGGCCTGCGGATAGCCGGCGCCGCGAACCGAGGAGACCGGCGCCTTGTTGGTGGCGGCGACAACCACGTCGATCGACAGCGCGGGAAGCATGTAGGGCCCGCTCAGCATCGAGGCCGAGTTGTAGGGGATGTTCACGTCCTGCAAGGCATAGGCGCCGAGGTCGTGGATCATCCGGCCGCGGATGCCGAGAAGCCTGCCCAGGCTGTCGACCGCGATCTCCAGCGACCAGTGCTGGTCGCGCTCCTGCGCGGCATTAGTGAAATGCTCGCGCCGGTCCTCGACCCATTTGACCGAGTGTCGGAAAAGCTTTGCCGCAGCGACGACGGCGACATCCTCGGGATAGACGCAGAGCTTGGGACCGAAGCCGCCGCCCACATCGGGCGTCGCCACCCGCAGCCGGCTCTCGTCGAAATCGAGCATCGACGTCAAGGACTGGAACAGGTCGTGGGCCTTCTGGGTCGAGGCCCATACCGTCATGGTCCCGGTGTCGGGGCGCCACTCCGCGACGACGCCGCGGCACTCGATGGGATGCGCAGAGCCGCGATGCTGCCAGAGATCCTCATGAAAAATGTGGTCGGCGCGCGCGAATGCGGCGGCGGTATCGCCGTAGCCGACCTTGTAGGCGGCGGCAATGTTGCTGTTGAGCTCGCGGCGGACCGTCGGCGCGCCGGCGGCGGCCGCCTGGCGGCAATCCGCCGCCACCGCAAGCACGTCATAATCCACCTCGACCAGCGCGGCGGCGTCCTCGGCCAGATAGCGGCTGTCGGCAAGCACGATCGCCACCGCCTCACCCACATACGACGCCTCGCGGTCGGCGAGCGCAAACGGCCAGAACCGATCGAGCGGTGTCCCGGAATTGGAATGCCGCAGC
>DASXAP010000172.1:0-1783 GCA_036406655.1 Xanthobacteraceae bacterium
GCGGACACCCGGCCGGCCCAGGAGCCGATCGCGATTGTCTGCGGCGGCGGGAGTTTTCCCGCGGCCGTGGCCGATGCCGTGGCGCGCAGCGGGCGCCGGCCGGTGCTGTTCGCGATCAAGGGCTGGGCCGATCCGGCATGGCTTGCGCCGTACACCCACCACTGGATCGCGCTCGGGCAGGTCGGGCGCTTCCTGCGTCTGGCCCGCGCTGAACACTGCCGCGAGGTGCTGTTCATCGGCACCCTGCTGCGGCCGCCGCTGCGGGCGCTACGGCTCGATTGGCAGACCGTGCGCCTGCTGCCGCGCGCCGTGCGCTACTACCGCGGCGGCGACGATCGGCTGTTGTCCGGCATTGCCCGCATTGCCGAGGAGCATGGCTTGCAGGTCGTCGGCGTGCCGGATGTGGCGCCGGAGATCTTGGTGCAGGAAGGTGTCCTCGGCCGTCACAGGCCGACGGCGCGCGACCGCGCCGACATCGCGCGCGGCCTTGCGCTCATCGCCACCATCGGGCCGTTCGACATCGGCCAGGCCGCGATCGTCGCCGACAACCGGGTGCTCGCGGTCGAGGCCGCCGAAGGCACCGACAGTCTGCTCGCCCGCATCGCCGAGCTACGCCGGCAGGGCCGGGTGAGCAATGCCGCCGGGACCGGCGTCCTGGTGAAGGCGCCAAAGCCTGGCCAGGACCGCCGGTTCGATCTGCCTTCGATCGGGCCGCAGACCATCGAGAACGCTTCACGCGCCGGCCTTGCCGGTATCGCCGTCGTTGCCGGCCAGACCATCGTCGCCGAGCCGGCGCGCGCGGTTGCGGCGGCCGACGCGGCCGGGATCTTCCTGGCCGGCGTGCGCGAGGACCGGATGCCATGACCGCGCCGACTCCGCTGGCGATCCAGATCGTCGCCGCCGAGGAATCGGGCGACGTGCTTGGTGCGGCGCTGGCGCGCGCGCTCGCGGCGCGCGCCGGCGGCCCTTTGCGCCTGGGCGGTCTCGGCGGGCGGGCGATGGCGGCGGCCGGCATCGCTTCCGCCTTTTCGATCGACGAGCTGTCGATCATCGGCATGACTTCGATCCCGCGCCGGCTGCCCAGCATCCTGCGGCGCATCCGCGAGACCGCCGACGCCGTGATTGCGGCCGATCCCGATGCCCTGGTCATCGTCGACAGTCCCGATTTCACCCATCGCGTGGCCCGCCGGGTGCGCAAGCGCGCCCCGCGCATTGCGATCCTCGATTACGTGTCGCCCTCGGTGTGGGCCTGGCGGCCGTGGCGGGCGCGCGCCATGCGCAGCTATGTCGATCACGTGCTCGCCATCCTGCCGTTCGAGCCGGGCGTGCACCTGCGGCTCGGTGGCCCGCCGTGCAGCTATGTCGGCCATCCGCTGATCGAGCGCATCGGCGACCTGCGGCCCTCGGCCGAGGAAGCCGCGCGGCGAAACACCGACCCGCCGGTCGTGCTCGTTCTGCCGGGGAGCCGCAGCAGCGAAATCCGTCGGCTGCTGGCCACCTTTGGCGCCGCGATCGGCCTGGTGGGCGAGCGCATCGGCGCCATGGAGCTTGTGCTGCCGACCGTCCCGCCGGTGCTCGAACAGGTGCGCGCCGGCACTGCCGCCTGGTCGGTGCGCCCGCGTATCGTGGTCGAGCCAGCGGAAAAATCGGCGGCGTTCCGCCACGCGCGCGCGGCCCTGGCGGCCTCCGGCACGGTCACGCTGGAGCTGGCGCTTGCCGGCGTCCCGACGGTTGCGGCCTATCGCATCCCGCGGATCGAGGAGCTTGTCCTGCGGCTGCATAC
>DASXAP010000173.1:0-61577 GCA_036406655.1 Xanthobacteraceae bacterium
GGTAACCTCGAAATCGCCGATCCGGAACGACTTCGATTTGCTGTCGGTGCCGAGAACCCGGAAGCCGAGGAGCCGGGCGCGCATGACCGCGGTCGCGGCGGCGATGGAGGGGTCGGCCGGCGGGTCCCCTCCGCCCCATCGGTAGGCGAACATGTAGGAATAGACGAGGTCGGCGGCGCTCATCCTGCTGCCGTCGTGAAAGGCCGAGCCCAGCACGCGGTAGATGAGCTTCTGCCGGGCGGGCGCGCCGGCGCCCGCCCGCTGCAGGCGGCCGCTGACCGGCTCCGGCCGGACGGCATCGGCCGGGACAGCGAGCGCGGCGGCGGGCGCCTCCGGCGCCGCCGGGGCGGCGCGCTGCACGATCGGCTCGGCCAGGATCGACAGGCTGACAAACGTGTAGACCACCATCAGCGCGGTGAGCGGGATCTGCGAGCGCAGCGCAAGCGCGCGCGCGTCGAACAGCTCGAACGCCTTGCGATGCGCGAGATGGACGGCGGCGATGTGGCCGAGGAGAATCGCCGTCACCGCGGCATACCAGGCAAAGCGCGGCCCGACGATGCCGATATCCACCCGATAGGAGGCGGTGCCGAACAGGTTCCAGCCGAAGCCGAACGGGTCGGAGACCAGCGGAATGACGTACTGGCCCTGGATCAGCAGGTAAGTGAGATAATGCGCAAGGTGATAGCCGATCGCGATCGGAACCAGCGTCAAGGCGAAGGCCCGGGCGATCGCGAGCGGCGGGGTGCGTCCGCCGGTCGCGGCGCTCATGCCGGCGCTCACGCCGACATAGGCGCCGAGAAACGCGAGCCAGAACACGAGGAGGCCCGCCGTCCTGATCAGCATCGGCCCGAGCTCTCCGAGCACCTGGATATGATCGGTGAGCGCGCCTTCGAGCCGGCCCCATTCCGGCGTGCCGAGCGCGCCGTCGTAGAGGACGGTGGCGAGGAGAAGCAGCACGAAGGCCATGCCCGACGTGGTCACCGCGCGGCTGTCGAGCAGGCCCGCGCCGAACGGCCGCAGCCATAGATGCGGGTGCTGGCCGGTGCGCAGCTCGAGCGGCGCAAACCGCGCGAAGGTGCCGAACACCGCGGTGAACACCTCGCCGTTCTCCAGCCAGCAGTCGCGGCCGAAGAGCCACATCCCGGCAAGGGTCAGCAACGAGTAGGCCAGCGCCAGGACGGCAATGAGACGCGGCCAGGCGGGATCGGGATAGACGAGCTCGATCCAGGAGAAGACGAGCAGCAGCACGACGACCGGCCATTGCCCCAGCCCCGCGGGGTAACGCAGGCGGAGCGAGAGCGAGCGACCCCCGCTGCCGCCCTGATAGAGCGTCTCGATCGCCTCGAAGATCGTCCGCCATGGATTGATCAGCGCCCAGATGTTTCCGATGAAGGCCGACACGTAGGCGAGCCCGACCCAGCCGATGATCCACACCATCGTCGGCGCCAGGTTGCGGTAGGGGTTCTGGTCGCCGCGCAGCCCGGCGTCGATCGTGATGATGAAGACCCCGAGCGCCAGCAGCTTGAGCGCCGATGCGAGCGCGGGATGCGAGATCAGGCCGCCGGCACGGGTGGCGAGCAGGTCGATACGCGGATAGGCGCGCGGGCGCGGCACCTCGCGCGCGAACAATGCGACCACGAGGAACGAGATCACGACGGCGAGTGCCGTGCCGACCAGGTAGAACGAGAGCGGGATCGGCAGGTCGTAGCGCTGGCCGAAGCCGTGCGCGGCCGCGGGGGTGGCGACGCAGGCGAGCGCCATGCCGGCTGTGAGCGCTCTCGCGGTGGCGCCCGGTCGTGATGCGCCCGGGGGCGCGGGGATCGATGAATTCACCGCGGCGACGTGGTCGGAAGGTCCGAGATACGGTTGAGCATCCAGCCCGCGTCGTACGGCGCCGGCAGCAGAGCCGGATCGCCGACCGCAAAGCCGACCAGCCGCCCGAACGGGTCGGTCATTCCGCCGATCGGATTCCAGGCGGAGGAAGGCGCGCCGGAGGTCGCAATCCCGAGCCAGCCGTTCCAGGGGAAGTCCTTGAGCTTGACGGTGCGGATGAACATGGGCGAGCGCAGCCCGGCGATCGCGTCGTAGCCGACGTTCTCGATTCCGCTCGAGTATTCGACGTTGATGGGCTCGCGCTTGACGGTGTAGCCCGCGACCAGCTTGCGGCAGCCGCCGGTCAGCGCGGCGACGAGATCGCGCTCGAGATTGATGCGCTCGGCAAGCCCGCTGAAATCGCCGCTTTCCAGGCGGCTCTTGTCGCCTTGCGCGCGCGCTCGGCGCGGCGGGTCCTCGACGGCGTCGGCGAGGAGACGCTCGGCATGAAACCAGCCGTGCCTCGCCCAGGGCGGGCCGAGCCGGCCATCCATGGCCAGCGTAGCCGACGCCAGCAGCGCGCCGGCATCGACCTCGCCGACCTCGACGTCCCAGTCGGCATCGTCTGCGGACCAGCCGGGAAGAGCCTGCGCGATGGCGCTGCTCGTCGTCCTCACCTTCAGCTCGGGAACCGGCGTCTCGGTGTCGGCGAAGCGTGCCTTGGCCATGGCCGCGAGGTCGGCATGGTAGAGGTAGTCGCCGTGAAACGGTGTCACCGGATAGGGATGAACGATGATCCGGTCGCGTCCGGCGAGCTCGTTCACGATCGACTTGAGCGCGGCGCAGGCCGCCGCTTCGTTCCGCAGCGCGGCCCTGTCCGGGTTGATGCGGGCCACGACGAACGAGCCGAGCGACTCGATCGTCCGGATCCGATCCGCGGCCGCGTCGGGGATATCCAGCTCGCCGCCGAGATAGGCCTGAACCTTGCCGTCGCGCAATTGGACCGCGGCCTGCGCGGGAGGAAGGGCTGTGATCTCGATCTCGTGCGGGTAGTACGAAGGATAGACGGGCAGCTCGTGGCCGCCTCGCGCACCGACGGCGAGTGCGGCAGCGGCGCCGATCACGGCGATTGTGCCGAGCCGCCTCATTCGAGCATTCCCGGACCGGTCTCCACTACCCGCGCAGGGTGCGCATCACGTCCTCGTTCGCCAGCGCTTCCTCGGGCGTCCCGTGAAAGATGATCTCGCCGCGATCGATCACATAGAGCCGGTCGGCGATGGCGGCCGCGCTGGTGAGGTTCGAGTCGGCGAGCAGCAGCGAGATTCCCAGGCCCTTGATGGTCAGCACGGCATCGCGGAACCGCCTGACGACGACCGGGGCGAGGCCCTCGAAAGCCTCGTCGAGGATCATGAGCGAGGGTGCCAGCGCCATGGCGCGGGCGATCGACACCATCTTCTTCTGCCCGCCGGAAAGATTGAGCCCGGGCCGGCTCAGGAACTTGCCGACCTCGGGAAACACCGTCAGCGCCTGCGTCTCGGCGTCGACCCCGCCCGCGACGGTGCGCCCGCTCTTCTCCGACAGCCAACGGCCGATCATCAGGTTCTCGGCAACGGTGAGCTCGGGAAAAATTCCGGCATTCTCCGGCGCGTAGCCGATCCCGCACCTGGCGCGCCGGTGCGGCGGCAGGCGGGTGATATCCTGCCCGCGGAAGCGGATGGCGCCCGCGCGCACCGGTAGGAGCCCGGTGATGCTCTCGATGATCGTGGTGCGCCCGGCGCCGTTGCGCCCGACCAGCGACACCACCTCATTGTCGGCTACCGTCAGCGATACCGCGCGCAGAATCTGCGCGGGACCGCGAAAGGTATCGATGGCATCGACCTCGAGCAGCACCTTGCCTTGCCCTCTCAATCGGACAGCGGAGCACCGAGCAGAATGTTGGCGACGTCCCGGTTCGCCCGGATCTGCTCGGGAGTGCCGTCGGCGAGAAACCGGCCCTCGTGCATCATCACGATGCGATCCGAGTAGCGGAACACCACGTCCATGTCATGCTCGATCACGACGGCGGTCACCGTGCCGCCGCGCACCACCGAGGAGACGGTATCCATGATCTGACCCTTGTCGCGCGTGCTGACCCCGCTGGTCGGCTCGTCGAGGAACAGGAGCTTCGGACGCAGCGCATAGGCAATGGCGACGTCGAGCAGCTTGCGCTCGCCCTGCGCCAGCCCGCCCGCCGGAACGGCGCTCATGCGGTCGAGACCGAACTGGCGGAGCACCTCGAACGCCTCGTCGCGGACCTCGTGATCGTGATCCGCCAATGCGGCGATCCTCGCGGTCTTGCCCTCGCGCGAGAAGATCGACAGCGCGACGTTGTCGAAGACGGAGAGGCCGTCGAACAGGTTCACGATCTGGAAGCTGCGGGCAATCCCCGCCTTGATGCGCTCGTGCACGCTGGCGAGCGTGATGTCCCGGTCCTCGAACAGGATCTTGCCGCTGTCGGGCTTGAGATGCGCGCTGATCAGATTGACCAGCGAGGTCTTGCCGGCGCCGTTGGAGCCGACGAGGGAAAGGAACTCGCCCTTGTTCACGACGAAGTTGACGCCGTCGCAGGCGCGGGTCTCGCCGAACTGCTTGCGGAGATCGACGGTCTTGAGGAGAATCACGGCTTTTGCACTCTCGGTCGCAGCCGGCCGGCCACCGCCGAGATCGCGCCGACGATGCCGGTCGGCAGGATCATCACCAGCAGCACGAGCACGACCCCGAGCAGGAGCTGCCAGTATTCCGTCGTGGCGACGGCGTAGGTCTTTAGATAGGTGAACACGACGCCGCCGACGATCGGCCCGGTGAAGTTGCGGAAGCCGCCGAGCAGCGCGGTGAAGACGATCTCCCCCGAGAACGTCCAATAAAGGATGTCGGGGGTGGTGAGCCCGTTCAGCGGCGCCCACAGGATGCCGGCCAGCCCGGTGAAGGTTCCCGAGATGAGAAACGACACCCAGCGGAAGCGGTGAATCCGCAAGCCGAGGAAGGCGGCGCGGGTCTCGTTGTCGCGGATGGCCTGCAACGCCTTGCCGAACGGGGAGTGCACGATGACCCACATCACCACCACGCAGATCGCGAAGACCGCGAGCACGTAATAGTAGTAACCGTGGATGAAGCGCTGGAACGCGTCGCGACCGGTGAACGTGATCATGCCGCCGAGCAGCGTCGGTCGCGCCACGCGCAGCCCGTCGGTGCCGCCGGTGATCCAGAAGAACTTGTAGGCGAGCGTCCAGAGCACCTGTGAGAGCGCCAGCGTCAGGATGCCGAAGAAGATGCGGGTGTGGCGGACGCAGATATAGCCGAACAGCGCGGATACGATGGCGGCGATGGGAAGCCCGATGAGGATGTAGAGCTCCATCGAATGGATGCCGGCGTCACGCAGCAGGAAGGCGATGGAGTAGGCCCCGATCCCGAAGAAGGCGGAATGGCCGAACGAGAGCAGGCCGGTATAGCCGAGCAGGAGGTTGAAGCCGAGCGCGGCGATCGCCGCGATCAGGCCGTAGGTGAGAAGCTGTGTCTGGTAGAGGCCGATGAAGAGTGGCAGCAGCGCCAGAACGAGCAGGGCCAGGACGGCCGCTGCCGCGAGCATCAGCTTGCCTCGGGCGGAGGTGCGGCCAATCTCGGGTTTCATCAGGCGCTTCCGAACAGTCCGGTCGGCTTCACCAGCAGCACAACGGCGGCGATCAGATAGAGCACGGCCAGCTCGATCTCGGGGAATATCTGGATTCCGGCGGTTCGGACAAAGCTGACGATGAGCGCCCCGACCAGCGCGCCCTGCAGGCTGCCAAGCCCGCCGATCACGACCACCACGAAAGCGAGCACCAGCGCATCGATGCCCATGCCCAGGACTGCGGCCTGAGTCGGCACGACGATCGCGCCGCCGAGCCCGGCCATGAAGCACCCGATCGCGAACGCGGAAATGTAGACCAGCCCGACATTGAGGCCCAGCGCGGAGGCCATGCGCCGATCCTGCGAGGTCGCCCGCAGCATGATCCCGTACTTGGTGCGATAGATCACCGCCCATAAGAGCAGCGCGGCAGCGATGCCAACCCCGATCACGACGAGGTTGTAGGCCGGATAGACCAGGCCGCCGATCCGGAGGATCGGCAGCGCGTCCATGATCGGATCGGCGGAGAGCGGCAAGCCGCCCCACACGAACCGGATCAGGTCCTCCAGAATCAGCAGCAGGCCGAACGTCACGAGGAGCTGGTACTCCTCGGCGCGGCGGTAGAACGGCCGCAGCAGCGGCTCGACCACGACCCCGAGCAGCGCGACCGCCAGCGCGCCGACCGGGATCAGCAGGAATGTCCACCCGCCCGGCACCCCGAGCGCCACCGCGCGTCCCACCAGCCAGGCGGTGGCGAAGGCGCCGACGGCGAAGAAGGTGCCGTGCGCCATGTTGACGATGCGCATGACGCCGAAGATCAGGCTGAGCCCGGCGGCAATGAGAAAAAGGACGGAGGCGTAGAACAGCGAGTTGAGGATCTGGAGGATCAATATCGACACGGATATCCCCTCTCAGCCTGCGCTCGATCCGTCCGACGGCGACGCCTCTCGGAAGCCAAGCCTAGCAAGGCTCGGCCCAATAACCAACCGCGCCCGCGAGAGCGGGCGCGGTCATTGCCGTCACAGGTCCAGGAGCCGATACCGGCGTCAGCCCATGGCTTTCGGCCAGGTCGTCTTGACCCAGTTGGCTGCCGCCGTCGATTCGTTGTGCCCGTGGCCGGGCTTGGGCCAGTTCGGCGGCGCCGTGATGTTGCGGATCGGGATGGTGATCACCCGCGCAGGATCCCAGCTCGAGAACGGGTAGTCCGGCAGGTTCTTGCTGAACCCGATGACCGCGTCCTTGTAGCCCTGGTGATTGTCGGGACGGATGTAGATATAGCCCGAAGGCGCATCGTAGCCCATTCCTTCGAGCTGGCTGATGATCATCTCGTCCTCCGGCCAGCCGCCGGCGAGCTGGTTGGCCCGCTCGATCGCCCGCTGGAGCATGTGAAGGGTGACGTAGGCGCCTTCCGACTGGAAGTTCGGATACTCGTTCCAGCGCTTGTAGTAGCGCTGCACGAAGTCCTTGTTGACCGGCCAGCGATCCCCGCCGGGATAGGTGAAGTAGTAGTTGCAGTGGACGCCGGCGAGCACGCCCTCGGGATGATCCTTGCCGATCGCGTGCGGGGCGACGCCGTGCGAGAGGGTGGTCGCCACCTTCATCTTGTCGAACAGCCCGTAGCGCAGCGCCTGCTTGTAGAACGCGACGTAGTCGCCGCCCCACACCGAGGTGAAGAGGAGGTCCGGGTTGGCCGACATCGCCTTGGTGATGTGCGAGGTGAAGTCGGTGGTGCCGAGCTTGGGCCAGCTTTCAGAGACAAGCTCGGTGCCCGGCAGCAGCCGCTCGAGCGCCAAGGTATAGTGCTCGGAAGCGTTGCGGCCGTAGCTGTAGTCGGGATGGATGTGCGCGATCCGGCGCACCTGCGGAAACGCCTGCGCGGTGCCGATCGCCGCGGTGATGCCGTCGGCCGACTGGATGTTGGTTATGCGGAACGTGTACTTGGGCTGAGGCACCGCCTTGTCGAACAGGAAATCGGTGCAGCCGTCGCAGAACATCGTCAGCAGGCTCAATTCCTCCGCCACCGGTCCGAGTGCCGGAGTGTTGCCGCTGGAGATGACGCCGGTGAACAGGTCGATGTTGCCTTCGAGCTTCATCCGGCGAAGCTCCTTGACGTTGGCGTCGGTGCCGGCCGCCTCGTCGGCGGTGATGGTCTCGATCTTGCGCTTGCCCAGGAAGCCGCCCTTGGCGTTGATCTCCTCGGCGGCGAGCGTGTGACCCTTGAGCGAGGGCTCGCCCAGCACGGCCGCCGGCCCGGTCAGGAAGGTCATGTGCCCGATCTTGTAGGGAGTGTCCGGGATCTTGCCCTTCGCCGGCTCGGTGGCCGCTTTGACCATCTGCGGTCCGGCGACAAGACCGGCGGTCGCGAGACCGGTCCCGCCGACGGTCACCCCGAGCGCGCTCAGGAAATTTCGGCGGTCTACTCTGGTTGGCGTATCCATTGCGATTCCTCCGTCAGGCGCAGTCCATCCGCTACGGACCGTCGCCGTTGAGGCGGCCTTCATAGCACCTAATTTGTGCCCGCGCGACCCTGGCCGCCGCTGTGGAAATCGGCCGCCACTGCGGCGCTTTGTCATCGACCTGCGGGGGTCCCCGCCGGGG
Source organism: Xanthobacteraceae bacterium (assembly GCA_036406655.1). Taxonomy (GTDB): domain Bacteria; phylum Pseudomonadota; class Alphaproteobacteria; order Rhizobiales; family Xanthobacteraceae; genus VAZQ01. The sequence goes on from DASXAP010000173.1 coordinate 8,054, forward strand.
CGGATGCCGCACCCGGCCGCTGCTCGGCGGCAGCCGCCTTTCCCTTGGGCAGGCGCCTCTTTTTTCATCAATGCCGCCGCCGCGGCACGGGGGTGAGATCCCGAGGTAACAATATTGACCCGCGATCACAATAGTTTAGCGCCGGCAGCCGGTTGGCACGCGGCTTGCGATTGCGGCCCATGCAGCGGCTCTCGGCCGCTGCATGGCGTCAACAGAAAAGGGCATCACGATGCAGACAGGGACTGGGGCGGCCGCCGAGCGACGGCTCGGCCGCCGATTGCTTGCCGCCGCGACGGGACTGGGTCTTGGGTTCTGGGCGGCGCTTCCGGCCGGGGCGCAGGACACCATCAAGGTCGGCATCCTTCATTCGCTCTCCGGCACCATGGCGATCAGCGAGACGACGCTGAAGGACGTCATGCTCATGCTCATCGAGGAGCAGAACAGGAAGGGCGGGCTGCTCGGCAAGAAGCTCGAGCCGGTGGTGGTCGATCCGGCGTCCAACTGGCCGCTGTTCGCCGAAAAGGCCCGCGAGCTCATCACCAAGGACAAGGTTGCCGTCGTGTTCGGCTGCTGGACCTCGGTGTCGCGCAAGTCGGTCCTGCCGGTGTTCAAGGAGCTCGACAACATCCTTTTCTATCCGGTGCAATACGAGGGCGAGGAGAGCGAGCGCAACGTCTTCTACACCGGCGCCGCCCCCAACCAGCAGGCCATCCCGGCCGTGGACTATCTGATGTCGAAGGACGGCGGCGAAACCAGGCGCTGGGTGCTCGCCGGCACCGACTACGTCTATCCGCGCACCACCAACAAGATCCTCGAAGCCTATCTCAAGCAGAAGGGCGTGGCTGACTCGGATATCATGATCAACTACACGCCGTTCGGGCACTCCGACTGGCAGACCATCGTGGCGGACATCAGGAAGTTCGGCTCGGCGGGCAAGAAGACGGCGGTGGTGTCGACGATCAACGGCGATGCCAACGTGCCGTTCTACAAGGAGCTCGGCAATCAGGGGGTCAAGGCGACCGACATCCCGTCGGTCGCCTTCTCGGTGGGCGAGGAGGAGCTCGCCGGCATCGACACCAAGCCGTTGCTCGGTCACATGGCGGCCTGGAACTATTTCCAATCGGTCAAGGCCCCGATCAACGACAAGTTCATCGCCGATTGGCATACCTTCATCAAGAATCCCAAGCGCGTCACCAACGATCCCATGGAAGCGCATTTCATCGGCTTCGCCATGTGGGTGAAGGCGGTCGAGAAGGTGAAGACGACGGATCCGGACAAGGTGATCGACGCGCTCCCCGGGATCGAGGCGCCGAACCTCACCGGCGGCACCTCGAAGATGCTGCCCAATCATCACATAACCAAGCCGGTGCTCATCGGCGAGGTGCGTGCGGACGGGCAGTTCGATGTGGTATGGAAGACGCCGGGGCTGGTCCCGGGCGACGCCTGGTCCAAATACCTGCCCGGTTCGAAGGACCTGATCGGGGACTGGGTGACGCTCAAGTGCGGCAATTACAATACCGTGACCAAGAAATGCGGCGGCGCGGCTTAGCGCCCGCCTCGCTGCGCGCCTGACGGAGGCGGCTCACGCGGCCTGGTCGCGTGAGCCGCCTCGGAATTTTGGGTCTGTCGAATGCGTGGCTTCAGCGGTCGCTGCATCGCGCTCGCCTGCGCGCTGGGCGTGCTTGCCGCCGCGCTGACGGGCGCCCGCGCCGGTCCGTACCAGGATGCGCTCGTTCATTTCAGCGCCGACAGCTTCGACGAGACGATCGAAGCCATCAACGGGGTGGCCGCCAGCGGCGATCCGCTCGCGCCGCGGGTGATCGGCGCTCTGCAGGAAGGCCGGCTCCTCTTCAGCGTGCAGGCCCACCGGGTCTTCTTCAGGAGCATCACCGATCAGCTGATTGACGCTGCGACGGGCGAGCCGGTCGGCGCCGATGCCCCGGCGGATCTCGCGCCGGTGCGGCTCACCAATCGCCTGCGCCGGATCGTCGAGGCGGCGCTGGGCAGTCTCACCTTGATGGCCCCCGACCCGTCCAGGCGGCTCGAGGCGGCACAGGCGGTGCTGCGCTCCAAGGATGCGGGCTCGCTCTCCGCGCTCGAGCAGGCCATCGCCAGGGAAACCGACGAGCGGGTGAAGCGCGCGCTCCTCGAGGCGCGCGCGGCAGTGGTTCTCTACCTCGACCATGCCTCCGATGCCGACAAGCTCGAAGCCGTCGCGGTGATCCGGCAACGGGGCGACCAGGAGGCACTGGCGTTGCTCGGCGGCCTGCCGGCGAGCGCCTCGATTACGGTCGCCAGTGCCGCCGCCGACGCCATCGCTTCGATTCAGAGCAATCTCGCGATCTGGGCCGCGGTGCAGAACGCCTGGTACGGGCTCTCGCTCGGCTCGGTTCTGCTGCTGGCCGCGATCGGTCTCGCCATTACCTTCGGCGTGATGGGCGTCATCAATATGGCGCACGGCGAGATGGTCATGCTCGGCGCCTACACGACCTTCGTCGTTCAGGAGGTCATCAGAGCCCGCAATCCGGCCTTGCTCGACTCCTCGCTCGCCATCGCCATTCCGCTGGCTTTCGCCGTGGCGGGAACGGTCGGCATCCTGATCGAGCGCGGCATCATCCGCTTTCTCTACGGCCGGCCGCTGGAGACCCTGCTGGCGACCTGGGGGCTATCGCTGATCCTGCAGCAGGCGGTGCGCACGGCGTTCGGGCCGACCAACAAGGATGTCGCCACCCCCTCCTGGATGAGCGGCGCACTCGATCTCGGGCACATCACCATCACCTATAATCGACTGTGGATCGTCGTCTTCACGCTCGGCATCTTCCTGGCCTTGCTCGGCATCTTGCGCTTCACCCGGTTCGGGCTCGAGATGCGCGCGGTGACGCAGAACCGGGCGATGGCAGCCTCGATGGGGATCAGGACCGGCCGCATCGATGCGCTGACCTTCGGCCTCGGCTCGGGGGTGGCCGGCCTCGCCGGGGTCGCGCTCTCGCAGATCGACAACGTGAGCCCGAATCTGGGCCAGGGCTACATCATCGATTCGTTCATGGTGGTCGTGTTCGGCGGGGTCGGCAATCTGTGGGGAACCCTGGTCGGCGCTTTCACGCTGGGGATCGCCAACAAGTTTCTCGAGCCTTACGCCGGGGCGGTGCTCGGCAAGATCGCGATCCTGGTATTGATCATCCTCTTCATCCAGAAGCGCCCGCGCGGCCTGTTCGCGTTGCGCGGCCGGGCGGTGGAAGCGTGATCGGGCCGCTCATTCGGCGCGGGCTCGATCGCGGTGCCGTCGTCTTCGTCGTCGCGCTCGCCGGGATCGGGCTTCTCGTTCCGGTGCTCAATCTCGTGCTGCCGCCGACCTCCCCCTTCCACCTCTCGTCGTATTTCGTGACGCTGCTCGGCAAGTATCTCTGCTACGCCATATTGGCGCTGTCGATCGACCTGATCTGGGGCTATTGCGGAATCCTCTCGCTCGGCCACGGCGCCTTCTTCGCGCTCGGCGGCTACGCCATGGGCATGTACCTGATGCGGCAGATCGGCAGCCGCGGCGTCTATGCGCACCCGGTCCTGCCCGACTTCATGGTCTTCCTGAACTGGCAGGAGCTGCCGATCTACTGGTACGGCTTTCAGCACTTCGCCTATGCCGCGCTGATGGTGCTGCTGGTCCCGGGGCTGCTCGCCTTCGTGTTCGGGTGGTTCGCGTTCCGGAGCCGGGTCACCGGGGTGTATCTGTCGATCATCACCCAGGCATTGACCTTCGCGCTGATGCTCGGCTTCTTCCGCAACGATTTCGGTTTCGGCGGCAACAACGGCCTGACCGACTTCAAGGACATCCTCGGCTTCAACGTGCAGGCGCCGTCGACGCGGGCCGCGCTGTTCGGGCTCTCGGCGCTCGGCCTGATGCTGTGCTTCGTCGTCTGCCGTGCGGTCGTCGCCTCCAAGCTCGGCAAGGTTCTCGTCGCCATCCGCGACGCCGAGGCGCGGGTTCGCTTTCTCGGCTATCGGGTCGAGGCGTACAAGCTCTTCGTGTTCACCCTGTCGGCCTGCATGGCCGGGTTCGCCGGCGCGCTCTATGTGCCGCAAGTCGGGATCATCAACCCCAGCGAGTTCTCGCCGGCCAATTCGATCGAGGCCGTGATCTGGGTGGCGGTGGGCGGCCGCGGCACGCTCACCGGCGCGGCGATCGGCGCCGTGCTGGTGAACTACGCCAAGACCTATTTCACCAGCGGGGTGCTGGCGCCCTACTGGCTGTTCGTCCTCGGCGGGCTGTTCATCGCGGTGACGCTGCTGCTGCCGCGCGGCATCGTCGGCAGCGTCAAGGCCTGGCGGGCCGGGTGGCGCGCGCGGCGCGCAGCCGCCTCCGGCCTCGCAGCCGAGCGGCTGGCGGACGCGCAGCCACGCCCGGCGGAGTGAGCAATGGAAGCCCGCACCACCACGGCACTCCTCTATCTCGACGGCGTGACCGTCTCGTTCGACGGTTTTCGCGCGCTCGACAACCTCTCCCTCGCCATCGAGTCGGGCGAGATGCGCGCCGTCATCGGCCCCAACGGTGCCGGCAAGACGACGATGATGGACGTCGTGACCGGCAAGACGAAGCCGGATGCCGGAGAGGTCTACTTCGACGGGATCTACGATCTTGCGCGGCTGGACGAGACCGAGATCGCGCTGCTCGGCATCGGGCGCAAGTTCCAGAAGCCTACCGTCTTCGATATGCATACGGTCGAGGACAATATCGCGCTCGCCTTGAAGGCCGACCGCCGCGCGCGCAAGGCGTTGCTCTGGCGCGAGACGCCCGAGGAAGCGCAGCGTATCAGCGACATTCTCCGCACGATCCGGCTGGCGCCGCTGCGCGACCGCGTGGCCGGGTCGCTCTCGCACGGCCAGAAGCAATGGCTCGAGATCGGCATGCTGCTGGCGCAGGAGCCGAAGCTCCTGCTGGTCGACGAGCCGGCGGCCGGGATGACCGACGCCGAGACCCGGCAGACCGCCGAGCTGCTCAAGGAGATCAATCGTGAGCGCACGGTGGTGGTGGTCGAGCACGACATGGCCTTCGTCCGCGAGCTCGGCGTCAAGGTCACCTGCCTGCACGAGGGCTCGGTCCTCGCCGAAGGGCCGATCGACCAGGTCTCGGAGAACCAGCGGGTGATCGAGGTCTATCTGGGGCGCTAGCAGCATGTTGCAGGTGAGCGCGATCGATCTGCATTACGGCGCCGCGCAGGCGCTGCGGGCCGTCTCGCTCACGGCCGACGCGGGCAAGGTGACCTGCGTCCTCGGGCGCAACGGGGTCGGCAAGACCAGCCTGCTCGCCGCGCTCGCCGGCCAGCATCCGATCAGCAGCGGCGCGATCACGCTCGACGGCGTCGACATCGCCGGCCTCGAGCCGAGCGAGCGCGCCCGGCGGGGAATCGCCTATGTGCCCCAGGGACGCGAGATCTTCCCGCTCCTCACGGTCGAGGAGAACCTCAAGACCGGGTTTGCCCCGCTCGAGCGCGAGGATCGCTCGATCCCCGACGACGTGTTCGCGCTTTTTCCGGTGCTCAACCAGATGCTGGGCCGGCGCGGCGGCGATCTCTCCGGCGGGCAGCAGCAGCAGCTCGCGATCGGCCGGGCGCTGGTGATGCGGCCGCGGCTGCTGCTGCTCGACGAGCCGACCGAGGGCATTCAACCCTCCATCATCAAGGATATCGGCCGCGCCATCGCCTATCTGCGCGGTCTCGGACGGATCGCGGTGGTGCTGGTCGAGCAGTATCTCGACTTCGCGCGCGAGCTCGGCGACTATTTCGCGGTCATGGACCGCGGCGCGATCGTGTACTCCTGCTCCCGCGAGGGGATGGACGAGGCGGCGCTCCGGCGTGCCATGGCGATCTGAGCTCGGCGCCGACGGGGGACGCAAGCTTGGCCAACGTGCTCGGTGCTCCAACAGCCGCCGATACATTTGCGGCAAACCGCGCGGTCGGGCGCATTGCGCTCGCCGTCAAGGCCGAGCGCGGCGTCACCCGCTGCCGGCGCCTGCGCGAGCAAGGTCCGCTGCGGGTGCGGTTCCCCGGCTCCCCCTCGGCCGAGCTCGAGGCGGTGATCGTCAACACCGCAGGCGGGGTCGCCGGCGGCGACCGTTTCGACATAGCCGTCGATGTCGCCCCCGGCGCGCGCCTCGTCGTCACCTCGGCGGCAGCGGAGAAGATCTATCGAACGCTGCAGCCGGAGACGAGGATCGATGTGAAGCTCGTGGTCGCCGGCGGCGGCTCGCTCGCCTGGCTGCCGCAGGAGACAATTCTGTTCGACCGCTCGCGCCTGCGCCGCTCGCTCGAGATCGATCTCGCCGCCGACGCCCGGCTGCTGCTGGCCGAGGCCATCGTGTTCGGCCGCTCGGGAATGGACGAGGCGATAGCCGAGGGCGCCTTGCTCGATCGCTGGCGCATCCGACGCGAAGGTGCGCTCGTGCACGCGGAAGCCACGCGTCTCGACGGTGCCGTCGCGAAGAGCCTCGGCGCGCGCGCGGTTGCCGACGGCGGCGTCGCCGTCGCCACCGTGGTCGCGCTGCCGGCCGGCGATGATCGCGTCGCTGCCGTCCGCGCGCTCGAAGCACAATTCCTGGGCGAGGTCGGAGCTTCGGCGTGGAACGGGCTCCTGGTCGTGCGCTTCTGTGCCCGCGACGGAAGGGCGCTCCGGCACGACCTTATCGCCGCGCTCTCGGTGATGCACGGTGCGGGGTTGCCGCGGCTCTGGCTGAATTGAAGCCGGCAAAGCATAGACATGCATCTGACTCCGCGGGAAAAGGACAAGCTGCTGGTCGCCATGGCGGCGATGGTGGCGCGCCGCCGCCTCGAGCGCGGCATCAAGCTCAATCATCCCGAGGCGGTGGCGCTGATCACCGATTTCATCGTCGAGGGCGCGCGCGACGGCCGGACCGTCGCCGAGCTGATGGAAGCGGGCGCGCAGGTGCTCTCGCGCGAGCAGGTGATGGACGGCATCCCGGAGATGATCCGCGACATCCAGGTCGAGGCGACGTTTCCCGACGGAACCAAGCTCGTCACCGTCCACGAGCCGATACGATGAGGCACTGCATGCGCGGCTGCGCCACGGTTGGGATCGCTCGCGGAACGGTCCTGAGCATCGGTGCCGGCTGCGGCGAGCGGCCGGAAGGAGATGCATGCCCGCGACAATTGCCGGCATCACGCCCATGCATCGGAGGCTGTCGATCGTGATTCCCGGGGAGACCTTCATCAAGGACGGCGAGATCGAGCTCAATGCCGGTCGAAAGACCGAGCAGCTGACCGTCACCAACCGCGGCGATCGGCCGATACAGGTCGGCTCGCACTATCATTTCTTCGAGACCAATCCGGCGCTGAAGTTCGATCGCAGGAAGGCGCGCGGGATGCGCCTCGATATCGCCGCCGGCACCGCAGTGCGCTTCGAGCCGGGGCAGACGCGCGACGTCAGGCTCGTCGCGCTCGCAGGCAAACGGGTGATCTACGGCTTCCGCCAGGACGTGATGGGGAAGCTCTGAGCAGAGAGAAGCTCGTGAGGGACGTATGGATCGGAGCAGTGACGCACCGCGCCGCCCGCGCGCGGCTCGGCTCGGAGATGAGCGACGGTCGCTGCGGCGGCTTGCAAAATAGCAGCGGGCAAGCCGAAGCTTGCCCGCCGAGCCCAAGGTCCGCCCTGGCTACCGAAGCCTCCGTGAACCCGACAGCCGATCAATTGCTTGCACAATCGATGGAGCCGGGCGCCTCGAGGCGGCTTCCTGTTACCAAGGTGAACCGCTAGGAGCCGACAAACATCCTAATGGAGCTGCGCGAGGAAGCAATCCTCTGCGGCGGGTGAGGGCTGTGGAAAGCGGGAATTAAAGATGGCGAGCAGAATACCGCGTTCGGTCTACGCCGACATGTTCGGACCCACCACCGGCGACCGCGTGCGGCTCGCCGACACCGACATCATCATCGAGGTGGAGAAGGATTTCACCAGCTACGGGGACGAGGTGAAGTTCGGCGGCGGCAAGGTGATCCGCGACGGCATGGGGCAGGGACAGGCGACGAGCAGGCAGGGCGCGCTCGACACCGTCATCACCAACGCGCTGATCCTCGATCACTGGGGCATCGTCAAGGCCGATGTCGGCCTCAAGGGTGATCGCATCGCCGCGGTCGGCAAGGCCGGCAATCCCGACATTCAGCCCGCGGTCGGCATGGTGATCGGCCCCGGCACCGAGGTGATCGCCGGCGAAGGCAAGATTCTCACCGCCGGCGGCTTCGACACGCACATTCATTTCATCTGTCCGCAGCAGGTCGAGGAGGCGCTGATGTCGGGCGTCACCTCCATGCTCGGCGGCGGCACCGGGCCGGCGCACGGCACGTTCGCCACCACCTGCACGCCGGGGCCGTTTCACATCGGTCGCATGCTGCAGGCCGCCGACGGCCTGCCGGTGAACCTCGGCTTTGCCGGCAAGGGCAACGCCTCGCGGCCGGCGGCGCTGGAGGAGATGATCAAGGCCGGTGCCTGCGCGCTCAAGCTGCACGAGGACTGGGGCACGACGCCCGCGGCGATCGACTGCTGCCTGTCGGTTGCCGACGATCACGACATTCAGGTGATGATCCACACCGACACGCTCAACGAGTCGGGGTTCGTGGAGGACACGATCCGCGCCTTCAAAGGGCGCACGATCCACGCCTTCCACACCGAGGGCGCCGGCGGCGGGCATGCGCCGGACATCATCAAGATCGCAGGCCTGCCCAACGTGCTGCCGTCGTCGACCAATCCGACCCGGCCCTTCACCCGCAACACCATCGACGAGCATCTCGACATGCTGATGGTATGTCACCATCTCGATCCGTCGATTGCCGAGGACCTCGCGTTCGCCGAGAGCCGCATCCGCCAGGAGACGATCGCCGCCGAGGACATCCTGCACGACCTCGGAGCCTTGTCGATGATGTCGTCGGACAGCCAGGCCATGGGCCGTGTCGGCGAGGTGATCATCCGCACCTGGCAGACCGCCGACAAGATGAAGAAGCAACGCGGCAGGCTCTCCGAGGAGCGGGGCGACAACGACAATGTCCGCGCCAGGCGTTACGTCGCCAAGTACACGATCAACCCGGCGATCACGCATGGGGTGGCAAGGCACATCGGCTCGGTCGAGAAGGGCAAGCTCGCCGACCTGGTCTTGTGGTCGCCGGCGTTTTTCGGGGTGAAGCCGGATTGCGTGATCAAGGGCGGCACGATCGTCGCGGCGGCGATGGGCGATCCCAATGCCTCGATCCCGACCCCGCAGCCCGTGCACTACCGGCCGATGTTCGGCGCCTTCGGCAAGGCGCTGACCGCGGCATCGGTGGTGTTCGTCTCCCGAGCCGCGCTCAGAGGCGGCGTCCGCGGCAAGCTCGGCGTGGAGAAGCGCTTCATCGCCGTCGAGAACACCCGCGCCGGCATCTCGAAGAAGAGCATGATCCACAACAGCGCCACCCCCGAGATCGAGGTCGATCCCGAGACCTACGAGGTCCGCGCCGACGGGGAGCTGCTCACCTGCGCGCCCGCCGAGGTGCTGCCGATGGCGCAGCGCTACTTTTTGTTCTAGGATTCGCGCATGTCCGAGACCAGGACCAGAGCGCCCCGAAACGAGCTGTACGAGACCGACTTCTTCGCCTGGACGCAGGCGCAGGCACGCTTGCTGCGCGAGCGGCGGTTCGATGATCTCGATCTGATCAATCTGGTGGACGAGGTGGAGAGCGTGGGAGGCTCGGAGAAGCGCGAGATCAGAAACGGTCTTGCGCAGCTGCTCGGACACCTGCTGAAGTGGAAATACCAGCCGGGCCGCCGGGGATCGAGCTGGACCGAGACGATCTTCGAGCAACGCGACCAGCTGGCGGATATTCTCGAGACAAGTCCGAGCTTGCGGGGATATTTTCGCGAGCAAATCGGGAAGCGGTATACTGCTGCGAGGCTGCTGGCAGCAAAGGAAACCGGAATTGCCTTCGGGCTGTTGCCGGAGGAATGTCCGTTCTCGGCGGATCAGATTCTCGATCTTCGCTTCTTTCCGGAAGATCGCGAGATCGAGTGAGCGCATGCGTCGCGCCTTCTCGGTACGCCGCGCTGAGATGGTCAGCGAGACCGCCGTCATCGACCGGGTCGTGCTCGATGCCGAGGAGCGGCACCGCCGCCGCATCGTGCTGACCGGCGAGCGCGGCACGCAATTCCTCCTCGACCTGCCGCAGGCGACGGTGCTCAGAGACGGCGACGGGCTCGTGCTCGACGACGGGTCGATCGTGCGCGTCGCCGGTAAGCCCGAGCCGCTCGTCGAGGTGGCCGCCACAACCGCGCACGAGCTGGCCCGGCTCGCCTGGCATATCGGCAACCGCCACACCGAGCTGCAGGTCGTGGGCGAGAGCTTGCGCATCCGCCGCGATCCCGTGCTGGAAGAGATGCTGCGCGGGCTCGGTGCGCGGATCACCCCGCTCGAGGCGTGCTTCGAGCCGGAGCAGGGCGCCTATGCACACCGCCAGCATCGGCATGATGCGTAGGCCGCGATCGCGGGTCGAGCCCGAGCAGGGCATCGGGCGAGGCTCGGCCGGCGACGGCGATGCGCCCCGGCCAGCCGAGCGGCTCGACGCGCCTGCGCTCTACCGGCTGATGGCCTGGCTGTCGCCGGGCTTCCCGACCGGCGCCTTCTCCTATTCCAGCGGTATCGAATGGGCGGTCGAGGCGGGCGATATCGTCGATGCGGGCACTCTCGAGCGCTGGCTCGCCGTGATCATCGACGCGGGCAGCGGGTTCTGCGACGCGGTGTTCCTGGCGCATGCCTATCGTGCCGCTCGAGGCGGCGAAAGCGCAGCGCTGCGCAGCGTGGCCGAGCTCGCCGCCGCCTTGGCGCCGTCGAAAGAGCGGCACCTGGAGACGACGGCACAGGGCCGCGCCTTCCTCGAAACGGCGAGAGCAGCCTGGCCGACGCCGGTGCTGGACCGCCTGGAGGCGGTGTGGGAGGGGGCGCCGGCGCTGCCGGTCGCGGTGGCGGTCGCCTGCGCCGGCCACGGTGTGCCGCTGGCACCCGCGCTGCGCGCCTATCTCGGCGCGCTCGCCGCCAGTCTCGTTTCCGCGGGGGTGCGGCTCGTTCCGCTCGGGCAGACCGAGGGCCAGCGTGTGCTCGCCGCGCTCGAGCCGGTCGTGGCGGCGACCGCCGAGCGGGCGCTCGGCACCGGCCTCGACGAGGTCGGTGCTGCCGCGTTCCGCGCCGACCTCGCCAGCATGCGCCACGAGACGCAGTACACGCGGTTGTTCCGCTCATGACCGGCAGCACTCATGGTCCGCTGCGCGTCGGGGTCGGCGGCCCGGTCGGCTCCGGCAAGACCGCGCTGATGGATGCATTGTGCAAGACGCTGCGCGACCGCTTCCAGATCGCGGCCATCACCAACGACATCTACACCAGGTGGGACGCCGAATACCTCGTGCGTTCGGGCGCGCTTGCGGCCGAGCGCATCGTCGGGGTCGAGACCGGCGGCTGTCCGCACACCGCGATACGCGAGGACGCCTCGATAAATCTCGCCGCGGTCGCCGAGATGCAGAAGAAGTTTCCGTCGCTCGATCTGGTGCTGATCGAATCAGGCGGCGACAATCTGGCGGCGACATTCTCGCCCGAGCTCGCCGATCTCACCGTCTACGTCATCGACGTGGCCGCCGGTGACAAGATTCCGTCCAAAGGCGGCCCCGGCATCACCCGGTCCGATCTCCTGGTCATCAACAAGATCGATCTGGCGCCACATGTCGGCGCCTCGCTCGAGGTGATGGAACGCGACGCAAGGCGCATGCGCGGGTCGCGACCGTTCGTCTTCAGCAATCTGCGCGCCGGGGAGGGCGTGGGCGAGATCGTGCGTTTCATCGAGGCGAAGGGGGGCCTCGGCGCGAGGTGACGGCACAAGAACGCAGATGGCCGGGGACAACCCGGCCATTTCTCAGGACGCGTCGGGCTCGGACGGTCCCGCGCTAAAAGCTCGGACGGCGCGGAGCGCGCGCCTGGCCGCCGACACCTGCCCCCGGCGCGGGCCTGGGCTTCATCGGCAGCAAGCCCTCGCGCTGCATCCGCTTGCGGGCGAGCTTGCGAGCCCTGCGGATCGCCTCCGCCTTCTCCCGGGCTTTTCGTTCCGAGGGCTTCTCGTAGTGGCCACGGAGCTTCATCTCTCGAAAAATGCCCTCGCGCTGCATCTTCTTCTTGAGCGCCTTGAGGGCTTGATCGACGTTGTTGTCGCGGACCAGGACCTGCACGCGTCGTTACCTCTTGCTCGATCCCCGGATGTGCTTGAGCCCGCCGATCCGCCGTAAAGCGCGACCGCGCGGGCTCCCGATTGTGCCTGCATGTAGCAGAACCGGAGCGACAAGTCCATCGGGGGACGCGCTTCACCGCGGGAGTTATCGCGCGCACCGCAGCATCGCGGATCGCGGCAGGCATGAGCCGGTCGGGGCTAGCCGTCGGCGGGCGTCTCCGGCACCGCATCGCTCTGGCGCTGCCGCCAGGCGTCGAGGCGCGCTGCCAGATCGGCGTCAGCCAGCGCCAGCACGCTCACCGCCAGCAGCGCTGCGTTGACTGCGCCTGCCCGCCCGATTGCCAGCGTCCCGACCGGGATGCCGGCGGGCATCTGCACTATGGAGTAAAGCGAATCGAGGCCGGACAGCGCCTTCGACTCGATCGGCACACCGAAGACGGGAAGCGGGGTGAGCGCCGCCGTCACCCCGGGCAGATGGGCGGCGCCGCCGGCTCCGGCAATGATAATCCTGAAGCCCTGCGCCTTTGCTTCCCGGCAGAAGCGGAGATGCCGATCCGGCGTGCGGTGCGCCGAGATGATCTTCGCCTCGTACCCCACCCCCAAGGTCGCGAGCGTGTCGGCGGCGTGCTTCATGGTCGACCAGTCGGACTGGCTGCCCATGATGATGGCAACCGGCTTTGCCGGCATGATCGTCTCCGCGGCCCCCGAAGAAAGCGGGCGATTATATGGGCAGGCTCCGAGTGAGCAAGGCGACTCTCCGGCATGGATCGCCGCGGCGCAGGTGAGGATTTGCTCTCCGATTTGCCGGACCGCCGTGCCGTAGCTCCCCGCCTCAGTTTCGCCAATTAGCCGAACGAACGTTCGCTCGGTCTTACCGCGATGCGGCAAGCCGGGGGAGGGGGTTTCACAATGCGCCGGGCCAATGCCCAGCTCCATTCGGATCGTCGGGCCGAAATCCTGGCGGCCGCGCAGCGCTGCTTCGTGCGCGGCGGCTTCCACGGCGCCTCGATGCAGGACATCTGCGCCGAGGCCGGCATGAGCCCGGGCAACCTCTACTGATGATCATCACCGACGGCCTGTGGTGGCGGCGTGCGCTCGCGCCCGACTTCGATCCGGAGAAGATGGTCCCGATCTTCATGGACTTGGCGCGCCACATGTTGCGGACGCGGCCGCGGGCCGTTCCCGCGTGCGACAACGAGCACAAGGAAAGCTGCCGATGAAAGCGAGCCGGCTCACCGCCATTGGCCTCGTTGCCGCCGCCGGGCTTTGGATCGCGTCCGGTCACTTCCTGCCGCATGACCCGGCGGAAAGCCATGCCGCCATCCGCGCCGGCGAGGGCGACGCCAAGAAGCCGTTCCGGGTCGCGGTTGCGCGAACGAGCCTGGTCCCGCACAGCCGCAAGCTCACCCTCTCCGGCCGCACCGAGGCGGACAAGCACGTCACCATCACCGCCCGCACCGGCGGAGTGCTTACCGAGCTGCGGGCTCGCCGCGGGTCGTGGGTGAAGCAGGGCGAGGTCATCGCGATCCTGTCGGACGAAGCCCGCGAAGCACAGGTGCTGCAGGCGAAATCCCTCGTCAACCAGCGCCGGACCGAGTTCGAGGCCAAGAAGGGACTGGTTGCGACCGGAGCCATTCCGCGACTGGAGTCGGTCAATCTCGAGGCGCAGCTCAAGTCGGCGGAAGCCGTGCTTGCAGCCGCCGAGGCCGAGCGCGACCGCGGCATCATCCGCGCTCCCTGGTCGGGTGTCGTCAGCGACGTCGCGGTCGAGATAGGCAAGGCGGCGTTCTCCTTCGCCGGCGCCGACCTCCTGACAATCGTCGGCCTCGATCCCATGCTGGCGGTGGCGGAGGTCGCGGAGCGCAAGCTCGCCGGCATCAGGGTGGGCGAGATCGCCGAGGTGCGGCTGGTGACCGGCGAGACGGTCTCGGGGAAGGTGCGTTTTGTCGCCAAGACCGCGAGCCCGGTGACCCGGACCTATCGCGTCGAGATCGAGATGCGCAATCCCGACTTCAAGATCCCCGACGGAATAACCGCCGAGGTGGCGGTGCCGCTCACCCCGGTGCCGGCGACGCGGCTGCCGCGCTCGGCGCTGACCTTCTCCTCGGCCGGTGAGCTCGGGGTGCGCGCGGTGGACCGCCGCGGAACGGTCGGCTTCATCCCGGTCGCGATCGTCGAGGACGAGCAGAGCTTCATCTGGCTCACCGGCATCGAGGAGGGGAGCCGAGTGATCGTTCAGGGGCAGGATTTCGTGCGCGAAGGACAGGCCGTCGAGGCGGTGACGGCGCCCGAGATCACCGCGGAGGCGCGGTGAGGACAGGGTGGACCGGATCGCTCGCCGCATGCTCCCGCGCAGTGGGCGGGCGAAGCCGCCTTGCCGAGGCGCCGGCGCCGGCGGGCGGCTGTCCGGCCTCCGATTGAGCTCGTGAGATGTCCAGGCTCATCGATTACGCGATCGAACACGCGCGGCTCACGATCGCGACGCTTCTGTTCCTGCTGGCCGCCGGGCTGACCGCCTACCTCACCATTCCGAAAGAGGCCGAACCCGACGTCCGCATCCCGATCATCTATGTTCAGCTGTCGCAGCGCGGCATCAGCCCGGAGGATGCCGAACGGCTGCTGCTGCGGCCGGTCGAGACGCAGCTGAAATCGGTCGGCAACGTCAAGGAGATGCGCTCGACCGCCTACGAGGGCGGCGGCTTCGTGCTGCTCGAATTCGAGGCGGGCTTCGATGCCAAGTCGGCGCTCGCCGACGTGCGCGCCAAGGTGGATCAGGCCAAGCACGACCTGCCGCGCGGCGTCGACGAGCCGCAGGTGCTGGAAGTCAACCTGTCGCTCTATCCGGTGCTGGTCGTCGCGCTCTCCGGCGACGTGCCGGAGCGGACGCTGCTGCACGTCGCGCGCGCCGCCAAGAACGCGATCGAGCAGGCACCGGGGGTCCTCGCCGCCGAGCTCCGCGGTGCCCGCGACGAGGCGGTGGAGATCATCGTCGATCCGACCCTGCTCAACAGCTACGGCGTCTCGCTGGACACCATCTCGGCCCTCACCCAGAGCTACAACACGCTGATTGCCGCCGGCGCGCTCGAAGGGCAGAGCGGTCGCTTCGCAGTCAAGGTGCCGTCGCTGTTCGAGAAGCCGCAGGACATCCTGCAGATCCCGATCGTCGCCTCGCCGCAGGCGGCAGTGACGCTGCTCGATGTGGCGCAGGTGAAGCCCACGTTCAAGGACGCCGGCACGGTGACCCGGGTGAACGGCCGCCCGGCGATGACGATCGAGGTCTCCAAGCGCACCGGCGCCAACCTGATCGAGACCGTCGATGCGGTGAAGTACGTGGTCGCCGAGCTGCAAAAGACCCTGCCCGAGGCGGTGCAGCTCACCTTCACCCAGGACAAGTCCAAGCTGATCCGTCAGATGCTCGGCGACCTGCAGAACTCGGTCCTGACCGGCGTGCTGCTGGTGGCGATCGTGATCCTGTTCGCGCTCGGCTTTCGCGCGTCGCTCTTCATCGGCATCGCCATTCCGGTCTCGTTCCTGACCGGCGTGCTGGGGCTGTCGCTGGCCGGCCTGACCGTCAACATCGTGGTGCTGTTCTCGCTCATCCTCGCCGTCGGCATGCTGGTCGACGACGCCATCATCGTCTCCGAATTCGCCGAGCGCCGCATGGCCGAGGGCATGCCGCCGCGGCAGGCCTATGCGCTCGCGGCCAAGCGGATGTCCGGCCCGGTCATCGCCGCCACCGCCACACGCGTCGCCGCGTTCTCGCCGCTCCTGTTCTGGCCCGGCGTGGTGGGCCAGTTCATGAAATACCTGCCGATCACATTGATCGCCACGCTGTCGGCCTCGCTCGCGGTTGCGCTTTTCTTCACCCCCACGCTGGGAGCCCTGCTCGGGAAGGCCGGCCCGCCGGCGCAGGGCGAATCCGCCGACGATCGCGGACTGTACATGCGCAGCGTGCGGCTGGCGCTGCGGCATCCCGGGCTCACATTGGTGCTGGCGGCGCTGTTGCTGGTCGTGGTGCAGGGCGCCTACGGCAAGCTCGGCCGCGGCGTCGAGTTCTTCCCCAAGGTCGAGCCCGACTACGGGCAGGTGATCGTGCATGCGCGCGGCAACCTGGCGCTCGAGGAGAAGAACCTGCTGGTTGGCGAGGTCGAGCAGCGGGTGCTCGCGTTCGATGGGCTCAAGACCGTCTACACCCGCATCGGCGAGCAGCCGCGGGGCATGAGCGAGCTCACCGAGGATACGATCGGGGTAATCCAGTTCGAGTTCGTGGACTGGCGCAGCCGGCGCCCGGCGCACGAGATCATGGATGCGATCCGCGACCGAACCGCCGACATCCCCGGCATCCTCGTCGAGGTGACGGCGCCGCGGGCGGGCCCGCCCACCGGCAAGCCCATCCAGGTGCAGCTGAGCGCCCTCGACCCGGCGCTGTTGCCGGCCGCCGCCGGCAAGGTCGCCGCCGTGCTTGCCGCCCGCAACGACATCCGCGATCTCGACGACGGCCAGCCGCTCCCCGGCATCGACTGGAAGATCGAGGTCGACAGCACGGAAGCCGCCAAGTTCGGCGCCAGCGTCAACACCGTCGGCAATGCGCTGCAGCTCGTCACCAACGGTCTCAAGGCCAGCGAATACCGCCCGGTCGACAGCGACAAGTCGGTCGACATCCTGGTGCGCTTCCCGCCCGAGCGCCGCAGCCTCGATCAGATCGACGATCTGCGCGTGCAGACCCAGCTGGGGCACGTGCCGATCGGCAATTTCGTGCGGCGCCTGCCGGCGCCGCGGGTGGGCTACATCAACCGGGTCAACGGCAACCGCGTCACGACGGTTTCCGCCAATGTCGCCGAGGGGGTGCAGACCGCCGCTCTCCAGCAGGAGATCGGGCGCGCCCTTGCCAGGATGGACCTCGGCAGCGGCGTGAGCTTCAGGCTCAAGGGCGAGGACGAGGAGCGCGCCAAGGCGTCGGCATTCCTGCTCAAGGCGTTCGGCACCGCGATGTTCCTGATCTTCGCAATCCTGCTGGCGCAGTTCAACAAGCTCACCTCGGTCGCATTGGTGCTGACCGCGGTCGTGCTCTCGACGTTCGGCGTGCTCTTGGGCCTGCTGGTCATGGGCCAGGCCTTCGGGGTGGTGATGACCGGCATCGGGGTGATCGCCAATGCCGGCGTGATCGTGAACAACAACATCGTGCTGATCGACACCTACGATCGGCTGCGGCGCGAAGGCATGGCCGCTTACGACGCGATCATCGTCACCTGCCGCGAGCGCGCCCGGCCGGTGGTGCTGACGGCAGTCACCGCCATTCTCGGCGTGCTGCCGATCGCGTTCGGTGTCAACATCGAGTTCCTCTCGCGCGAGATCACCGTCGGCGCGCCGGCCACGCAATGGTGGATCCATCTCTCCACCGCCATCGTGTTCGGGCTCGGCTTTGCGACCTTGCTCACCTTGATCGTGACGCCGGTCGCGCTGCTGGCGATCGAGCAGCTGCGCGAACGGCGCCTGCGTCTCTCGGCTGCGCTGCGCACGGCCTTCTCCCGGCTGCGGCGGCCATGCTCGGCTCAGGAGCCACGCCGGGCAAATTGATCCGGGCAAGGCGCCCGCCATCCTCTCCGCAAATCCGCCCGCAGAGCGCGCGGCCCCTGGTCCGAGGAGCGAGCTTCCCCGGCGCAACGCCCGAGGCGTCGCCGGGCGATCGACGCGGTGCGGCATTCGCCGCATTTACCGCTGCTCGGCAGCATGCGAGATTGCTGGCCGGGACAAGACAGAGCGATGCAGCTCGACGGGCTTCGCCGCAAGCCAGGAGAGGCGAATCAGGAGAGGCGAATGGTGAGAACGAGCGCGGTGCCGGTCGCCTTAGCCTTGCTGCTCGTGCTGTCGCCGGCGCTGGGGCAGGGAAGCGCCGATTACCCCAGCCGTCCCGTGAAGATCGTGGTCAGCACCGCTGCCGGCGGCGGCGTCGATGCGGTGACCAGGATCTTCGCTGCCCGCCTGCAGACGCGCCTCGGTCAGTCCTTCGTGATCGAGAACCGGGGGGGCGGCGGCGGCAATATCGGGGCCGAGACCGTCTACACCGCCGAGCCGGACGGGTACACGCTGCTCGCCTCGCAGCCGGCGCCGATCACCAGCAACATCGCCCTCTACAAGAAGCTCAGCTTCGATCCGGTGGCGCTCGAGCCGATCGCGGTGATGTCGAAGTTTCCCAACACGCTCCTGGTCCGCAATGATTTTCCCGCCCGCACCGCGCAGGAGTTCATCGCCTATGTGAAGGCCAATCCGGGAAAGGTGAACTATGCCTCGCAAGGCGCCGGCACCACCTCCCACCTCACCGCCGAGCTGTTCAACGTCCTCGCCGGCACCAGGATCGTGCACGTGCCCTACCGCGGCACCGGTCCGGCGCTCAACGACATCGTGGCCGGGCACGTCGACCTGTTCTTCACCGAGCTTGCCGCCGCCTACAAGCTGCACGCGGGCGGCAAGGCACGGATTCTCGCGGTGACCGCCGAGAAGCGGCTCGACTTCCTGCCCGATATTCCCACCATGATCGAGGCGGGAGTGCCCGGGCTTCTCTCCGACAGCTGGAATGCCTTGAGCGCGCCGCCCAGGACGCCGGCTGCGATCATCGGCAAGCTCAACCGGGCGATCAACGAGATCGTTCAGGAGCCGGAGACCCGGGCCCACTTCCTCGCCCTCAAGATCATCCCGGTCGGTGGCACTCCCGAGGACCTTAGGCAGCTCAAGCGGGAAGAGACCGAGCGCTGGAGCAAGGTTATCCGGGAGGTCGGCATCCAGCCGGAGTAGTGGAGGGTCGAGAGGGCGGGTGGGTTTCGCACGCGCACCCTCGGTCAGGACGAGGATATCGCGCTATCGCAGGGCTCGGCCCGACCCTAGGCGATGATGTCCGGGGTCAACTGGTCCTCGATATAGGCGATGCGGTCGCGCAGGTAGAGCTTGCGCTTCTTCAGCCGTTGCACCTGCAGAAGGTCGGCTCCGGGCGAATGCTGCAGCGCAGAGATCGCGGCGTCGAGGTCGCGATGCTCTTGGTGCAGGCGCGCCAGTTGCTCCCGCAACTCGCGTTCTTCCTCTTTGGTCATCGCCACCGCCGCAACCTGGCCGAGTATCCCCATTTGCGTTACGGCGTTCAAGCGCGCGGCGGAAAGATGGTAATCCCCTGCGGGATTGCTGCGTCGCACAATCAAAAGCCTCTTCGAAAAATGCCTCTTTCCGTGTATAATATTGAAGTGGGTACGATCTGATTCAGGAGAACCCCCCAACATGTCCATAACGGCCCATCTTGCGGAACTGGAACGGCGGCACCAGGCCCTCGAGGCGGAAATCGCGGAAGCCCGGGCGCATCCGTCGATCGACCATCTGGAGATCGTCGAGTTGAAGCGTCGCAAGTTGCTGGTAAAGGACGAAATCGCGCGGCTCCAGCAGGGCACTGCTGTCCACTGAGCACGGCGCACCTGGTCCCAGGGTCGCACGGCAGGCACCGGCGACGGGTCCACGGATAAAAAGAGCGGGGAGGAAAGGTGCGTATTGGCTCTACGACCGCGGCGGTCGTCGCGGTCGCAAGTGTAGTTTTGACCGGCGCGTCAGCGCCGGCTGCCCTGTCTGCAGCAGCGGCCGAGGGCTATCCGGCCCGAGCCATCACCATCATCGTGCCGTATCCGCCGGGCGGCGGGGTCGATGGCATGGCCCGGATGGTCGCCGAGAAGCTCTCCGGCGCGCTCGGGCAGCAGGTAGTCGTGGATAACCGTTCCGGCGGCTCGGGCCTCGTCGGCACCCGCGCTTTCATCAAGAGCCCGCCCGACGGGTACACCCTGTTCCTCGGCCACACCGGCTCGATCTCGATCAATCCCAGCCTCTATGCCAATGCCGGCTTCGACCCGCGCCGGGATTTCGCGCCGGTCGGGCTGATTGCGGCGATGCCGGTGGCGCTCCTCGCCCATCCGTCCTTCCCGGCCAAGACCATCGCCGATGTGATCGCGCTGGCGCGGCAGGCCGGCGCCGACTTCAATATCGGAACCTCGGCGGTCGGGACCGGCGGCTACCTCTCGGCCGAGCTGTTCAAGTCGGTCACCGGTATCACGGCCGCGATCATCCCTTACAAGGGCACCGCTCAGGTGATGAACGACCTGCTCGGCAATCACGTGCCGGTTGCATTCGGCGTGTTGCCGCCGGCGATGGGAAATCTGCAGGCCGGAACGCTGCGGGCGATCGCCGTGCTCGGCCCCGCACGTTTCAGCCTGCTGCCCGACGTGCCGACCGCCAACGAATCCGGGCTGCCCGGATTCGTATCGGTGCTGCATTACGGGCTGCTGGCGCCGGCCGGCACGCCGCCGCCGATCGTCGGCAAGCTGAATGCCGCGCTGCGCGCGCTGGTGTCCATGGACGAGGTGAAGCAGCGAATCCACGCCGAGGGCGGCGATCCGCTCAGCTCCGGTCCCGAGGAATATGCCGACGACATCGACCGCGAGGAGACGAAGTGGGGGACGCTGGTCCGCAGGCTCAATCTCAGGGTTGAATGATCGCGACCCACCCGTGACAGGCACGCACAGCAAAGGAGCCGGTGAGACATGAAACGCACGAGCGCGGCAAAGCCGATGCCGAGAGGGCTCTCGCGGCGGGACTTCTTTCGCGGCGCCAGCGCGACCGCAGGTGCGGTGGCAGCCGCATCGTGGCCGTCGCGGGCGCGTTCGGCGGCGCCGCTGAGCATCCGCTACGCCACCGGCGGGGGCATTGGACCGAACGAGATGGAGACCCTCATCTGGCTCGATCATCTCAAGTCCAACGTGCTCAAGAACTATGGAAAGGCCTACACGCTCGAGATGACGTTCACCCGCGGCTCGCCGGAAGCGGCGCAGCTGCTGGCGGCCGGCCAGGTCGACCTCGCCGCCCTTTCGTCCCCGGCCTTTGCCGCCGCCACTGCCAAGGACGCAGTGCCGGGAGGGATGAGCATCATTTCCGACATCTACCAGGACGGCCACCCGGGAAATGCAACGAACACCTTCTTCGTCATGAAGGACTCGCCGATAAGGTCGGTGGCCGACCTCAAGGGAAAGCGAGTGGCGATCAACGCCTATGGATCGGCGGTGGATCTCGTGCTGCGGGTCGCGCTGAAGAAGGCGGGGCTCGACGCCCGGCGGGACGTCCAGATCGTCGAGGTCACCTTCCCGAACATAGCCCCCGCCCTGCGGGAGAGCCGCATCGACTGCGGCGTGCTGGTCATTCCCTTCCTGCCGGTCGAGAGCGCCAAGGGAGACCTGCGGGCGCTGTTCACGGGAGGCGACACGTTGGGCGCTTCGTCGGTCGTATTCCAGGTGGCGACCGACAAGTTCATCCGCGAGCATCCCGAAGCGCTGCGGGCGTTCCTCGAGGATTTCGTCCAGGGACTGGACTGGTACTACAATCCCGCCAATCGCGAGAAGGCGCTCGAGCTCGCGGCGGGCCTGACGAAGTCTCCGAAGGAGGTGCTGGCGTCATATTTCATGACCGGGCGCGACTACTATCGCGATCGAAACGGCTGCGTTTCGGTGTCGGCGGTGCAGAAGCCGATCGACGCCATGCTCGAATACAAGCTGCTCGACCGGCCGGTGGACGCGGCCAGGTACATGAAGCTGCAATATCTGCCCAAGCCGTGCCCGTAAATCCGATCAGAGCTCCTCGGGGTGCCAGCGCAGAACCTGCCGGCGCAGGCGCAAGACGCCGATGTCGATCAGGTAGCCGGCAGCGAGCATGGTCAGCAGGTACACGAAGACGGTCGGCGTCTCGAAGTAGCGCTGCGCGAGCACGAGCTCCCCGCCGAGACCGCCGCCGCCGGCGATCATCTCGGCGGTGAAGGCACTCACCAGCGCGTACGGAACCCCGACCCGCAGCCCGCTCATCAGTGACGGCAGCGAGGCGGGGAATATGACCCGCCACAGCAGCTGGACATTGCTCGTGCCCATCGCCCGCGCCGCCCAGACCTGGTGGGTGGGAACGGTGGTCGCTCCCGCATAGGCGGCCACGATGAACGGGAACATGCAGGTGAAGGCGACAAGGGCAATCTTCGAGAGGTGATCGATCCCGAACCAGAGGATGAACACCGGCAGGAACGCCACCTTCGGTGATGGAAAGCTGAAAGCGATCAGCGGGTCGATCAGCCAACGCACGAAGCGAAGGCGCGCCATCAGGAAGCCGACGGTGACGCCGACGGCCACGGCGATGCCCAGCCCCGCCGCCGTCCGGTACAGGCTGATCAGCAGGGGCTGCAGCAGCTCGCCCGCCGTCACCAGAGGCACGATCTGCGCCAGCACCGTGCTCAGCGGCGGCAGAAAGATCGGACGGATATAGCCGAGCCGAGCCACCGCCTCCCAAACGAGTGCGAGCAGGATCAGAGGATAGGCGGCGAGCACGCCGCGGCAGACGGGGTCAAACAAGCGCTTGCGCGAGGCCGGCACGGTCACTCCAGCCGATCCTCGACGTCAGCCCACCGGAGCAGATGCGCCGAGGCCGCGACCACGAGCCGGTCGGCGAGAAATGCCAGCACCACGATCGCCGTGACGGCGGCGAACATGTAATCGTAGGAGCCGCTCTCTCCGTAGATGAACATCAATTTGCCGATGCCGGTATGGGCGGCGATCATCTCCGCGGCGATGGCAATCACGAGCGAGAAGCCGAGCGCGATCCGCAGCCCGGTCAGGATGGCGTGCTGAGATCCCGGCAGCAGAACCTTCCAGAGGATGCGGCGCTCGGAGACCCCCATCGCCCGCGCGCTCCATACGAGCACCTGCGGCACCCCGGCGACGCCGTGGTAGGTATAGACGACGAACGGCAGCAGCGTGGAGAACAGCACTGCCGCCATGTTGGTGGCGCTGCCGATTCCGAGCCAAAGGACCAGCAGCGGGATGAGCGCGGTCTTGGGCAGCGAATAGGTCGCCTTCACCAGCGGGCCGAAGAATCCGTTGATGCCGCGCGAGATCGCCATTCCGGCTCCGAGCGGAATGCCGATGAGGCCGCCGAGCGCCAGGCCGCCGAGGCTGCGGCCGAGCGTGGTTGCGATCTCCAGGTAGAAGACCGGGCTCTTGCCCAGGTCGAGCAGCGCCGCGCCGACCGCTTCGACCGGGGGAAAAAAAGCCGGATCGATCAGCCCCGACTTCGCGACCGCTTCCCAGACGGCGAGGAAGAGGATGAACGGCAGGCTGCGCGAGGCACCGCGAGCAAGCAGCAGAACCGGAACCGGGATCGACCTGCTCATCGCTGCGGCTCGGAGCCGGCTCCCATCAATTTCACCTGCTGTCGGACGGTGAGCCATACTGCGTTGCGGATCTCGGTGTATTCCGGCGAGAGCACGACGTCCTCGCGATTGCCAGCGCGGTCGAGCTCGATGCGGAATTCCTTCACCACCGATCCCGGCCGTTGCGACATCACCGAAACCCGGTTGGAGAGGTAGACTGCCTCGCTCACGTCATGGGTGACCATGACGACAGTCTTGCGGGTCGTGCGCCAGAGCCGCAAGAGCTCGTCCTGCATGACCTCCCGCGTCTGCGCGTCGAGCGCGCCGAACGGCTCGTCGAGAAGCAGGATCCCCGGCTCGTAGGCAAACGTGCGGGCGAGCGCCACCCGCTGCTTCATCCCGCCGGACAGCTCGCGCGGGAAGCGATGCTCGAAGCCGCCGAGCCCGATCAGCTCGATGTAGCGCTCCGCCGTGGCACGGACCTCGAGCGCCGATTTCCGGGTCTCGCGCAGGCCATAGGCGATGTTGTCGAACACCGTGAGCCAGGGAAAGAGCGCATATTCCTGGAAGACGACGCCGCGATCGACGCCGGGCCCGGTCACGCGGCGGCCGTCGACGAGAATGCGCCCCGCGCTCGGCGCAATGAAGCCGCCGAGCATGTAGAGCAGCGTGCTCTTGCCGCAGCCGCTGGGCCCGACGATGGAGACGAACTCACCCTCGCGTACGGTCAGGTCGACGCCGGCCAGCGCCTGAACCGGGCTTCCTGCCTGATCGAACCGCTTTGCAACGCCGCTGACCTCGATCTTCGGCTCGCTCATGCGCTGCAGGGGTACGGCAGATACGAGGGGTCGACGTGCCTGGTGACATCCACGCGCGCGGGCAGGAGCCCGTGCTCGACCAGCGCGTCGACCGTCTGCTGCAGCAACGCCGCCGAGATGCAGCCGTTGCGATCGCGGTAGTAGTCCTTGGCGGTGAGAAAATAGGTCGCGAGGGCGGCAGGTGACGACTTGGTCAGGTCGGCCGTGAGCTCGATAGCCTTCTGGCGGTTTGCCGGGTCGTAGAGCCAGTGCATTCCCTGCACGTAGTCGGCGAGATAGGCCTTCACCGCGTCGGGGTGGGCGTTGAGGAAATTGTTGGCGACGGTCTGGAAAATGACCGAGTAGGGCCCGAAGGCCGCCGTCTCGTCGAAGACGGCGCGCAGGCCTCCTTTCGGCACCTCCACCGCCGAGAACGGCAGCACGAGGATCCCGCAATCGACGCGCTTCTCGCGGATTGCGGCGGCCATGGCCGGGAAGCCCACCTCCACCACGCGAACGTCGCGCTTGGGATCGAGACCGGCTTTCTTGAGCGCAACCCGCAGGACCAGGTCGGTCGAGGCGCCGAAGGCGTTCACCGCGACGGTCCTGCCCTTGAGATCGGTGATCCGCTCGATCCCGCTGTCGTCGCGACACCAGTACGAGTTCGAGTGAAAGCCCGGACGCGCCGCCTGGTAGATGTCGGCAATCGCGGTGATCCCTCCCGGCACCGCGTCCTTCAATATGGACGTGGCGAATATCGGATAGGAGAGGGTGGCGATGTCGACCTGCCCCGCCGCCATGAGCGAGGCAGCTTCCGGTGTGCCGCGGGCGAAGGACATCTCCAGCGTATAGTCCTTGCCGTAGCGCTGCAGCACGTTCTGCCGCATCCAGTCGAGGAACACGACGGTCTCGATCTCGTTCGGGCCGATGCCGCCGCCGGTCGAGTAGCGGATCAGCTGCGGCGCAGCGCGGGCAATCCGGGGGGCGCAGACGGCGCCGAGCGCGGCGCTGAGCAGGCCTGCGCCGCCCTGCGCGAGGACGGACCTGCGGGTGGCGGCCGCTTTGCGGCGGTTGACTTGCTCGCGCATTGTTGCCGATCCCAGGAGGTGATGCGAAACTTTGGGATGACGGGACATCGATGTCAACGGCACCGATTGCGCCGTGCCGGCGGGCACGGCGATCCTGCCTTGCCACGCGTGAGGTCGAAGTGACGACGGAGCTCTGGAAGCTGACGGCGAGGCAGGCGAGGGACCTCCTGCGCAGGCGCGAGGTGAGCCCGCTCGATCTCATCGATGCGGCCGAGGCGCGGATCACGGCGGTCGACGCCGACATCAACGCGATACCGACCCGCTGCTTCGATCGCGCACGGGCGCGGGCGCGGGCGATCATCGCCGACCCGAGATCGCACGATGCGGCCTATCTCTACGGGCTGCCGATCGTCGTGAAGGACCTCACTGCCGTGCAGGGGGTGCGCTGGACGGACGGCTCCCGCGTCCATGCCGATCGGGTGGCGCAGCGCTCCGATGTCGTCGTCGAGAAGCTCGAGGAGAACGGTGCGATCGTCATCGGCAAGACCAACACTCCGGAGCTCGGGGCCGGCGGCAACACCGTGAACGACCTGTTCGGCGCCACCCGCAATCCCTGGGACCTGACCAGGACCACCGGCGGCTCTTCGGGCGGCTCGACCGCCGCGGTCGCCGCCGGCGAGGCCTGGCTCGCCACCGGGACCGACATGGCCGGCTCGATCCGCTATCCGAGCGCCTGCTGCTCGGTCGTCGGGCTGCGGCCGAGCCCCGGTCGCGTCGCGCACGGTCCCCGCACCCTCTGCTTCAGCGCGTTGAACGTCGACGGGCCGATCGCGCGCAACGTGGCCGACGCCGCGTTGATGCTCGATGCCATGGTCGGCGAGCATCCGCTCGATCCGCTGTCGCTTCCGCGACCGCCGGAAAGCTATCTCGAGCTGGTGAGCAGGCTCGAGGAGCGGCGGATGCCGCTGCGGGTCGCATGGAGCCCCGATCTCGGCGTCGCACCGCTCGATCCCGAGGTTCGCGACATCTGCACGCAGGCCGTGCAGCAGTTCGAGCGGCGCGGCGCCCGGGTGGTCGAGAAGTGTCCCGATCTGCGCGATGCCAACACCGCCTTCTATGTGCTGCGCAACATGCAGCGCGTCGGCGGGGCCGGCGATCTGCTGCGGCAGCACCGCGACAAGCTAAGCCCGGAAATCATCCATTATACCGAGCGCGGCCTGTCGCAATCGGCCCAGCAGATCGGGCAGGCCGAGAACGTCCGCGGCGCGATCTTCCATCGCATGGTTGCGTTCTTCGCGGAGGTCGACCTCCTCGCTACGCCGACCGTCGTCGCCCCTCCCTACGATGTGCGGCAGCGGCATCTCATGGAGGTCGCGGGCACGAAGTTCAACGACTATTTCGAGTATCTCATGCTCACCTCGATCATCACCTTGACGACGTGTCCCGCCATCTCGGTGCCATGCGGCTTCACCCGCTCCGGGCTGCCGGTCGGGCTGCAGCTGATCGCAGCCCCGCGCAACGACGCGGGCGTGCTGGTGGCGGCGGCGCTGTTCGAGGCGCAGCATGATTTCGCGGCACGGCTGCCGATCGATCCGCGGCCGCTCGTCCGCAGCCCGGCGAAGTGAGGCGCGCCCGCCGCCGATGCGCCGAAGCCGGAAGGTCCCGCTTACTTCAGTGCGCCATCAAGACCGGCAGCTCCGCGTTGCTCAGGATGTAGCGCGTGGTGCCGCCGAAGATCAGCTGCCGCAATCGGCTCTGGGTGTAGGCGCCCTTGATCAGCAGGTCACAGCCCAATGCCTTGGCATGGGCCAGGACCGCCTCGCCGGTGAGGCGGCCATCGAGCCCGACGGTCAGCAGCTTCGCCGGCACCGCATGCAGCCGCAGATAGTCACACAGCTGCTCGGCGGTTGGGCCGGGCACCGCCGCTCCGCCTTCCACCGTCAGGACGATGACGCGGCTGGCCTGGGCGAGGATCGGCATGGCGAAGGCGATGGCGCGCGCCTGCTCGGTGCTGCCGTTCCAGTGCACCAGAACATTCGTGCCCATCTGCGCTTGCGGCACCGGAGGCGCGATCAGGACCGGCCGGCCGCTGTCGAACAGGGCGGCTTCGAGCGTGGTCATCCGCGGGCTGCGCGGATCGCGCCCGGGTCTGCCCAATACGATCACATCGAACACCCGGCCGTAGCTGCCCACGAAGTGATCGCCTTCGGGAGCATTTTCCAGCCACTTGCAGGAGAGAGCGCCTTCGCCACCGCGCTGCGGATGGGCATGCTGCTGCATGAAGCCGTCGAAGAGGCTGCGGCATTTCTCCTCGTGCTCTGCTATCTCCCGCTCCGACGCGATTATGGGCACGGCGCCCACGTCGCCCATGGCGAAGGCGGCAGGGAGCGGGACCCGCAGGGCAAATCCTTCGATGCGGCTGGCGAATTTCCGTGCCAGCAGAAGCGCGGTTTCCAATGCCGAGCTCATCAGATCGTGCGGTTCGGTGGGAACGAGGATGCTCTTGAAGCTCATGGCGATCTCCGGATCTGAACGCCAACGCCTGCCCGGGCCGCTCGGCGTGCCTCGGCCGCCTGGCTCGCGGGCAGAGGTGGAGCACGCGTCCACCTTGCCATCATATCACCTCGTCTACAGCATGAGGTACTCTTTGCGAATCTGCTCGTTGTTGCGCAGATCCTCGGTGGTGCTCTCGTACTTTATCTCGCCCTTGTCGATCAGGTAGGCGCGGTCGGCGAGCCGAAGCGAGAAGTTGAGGTTCTGCTCGGAGAGGAGCACCGTCTTCCCGGACGACTTCAGTGCGAGGAGCTTGTCGAGCATCTGCGCGACGACCAGCGGCGCCAGTCCCTCCGACGGCTCGTCCAGCAGCATCAGGTCGGAGTTGCCCATCAACGCGCGGGCGATCGCCAGCATCCTTTGCTGGCCGCCGCTCAAGGAATCGGCGCGCCGCGCCAGCAATTCCTCGAGAACGGGGAAAAGCTGGAACACGCGCGCCTCGTCCCAGGCTGCCGACTGCAGGTCGCGCGGCGCCCGCCGGGCGACCTCGAGGTTCTCGCGAACCGAGAGGCCCTTGAAGATGCGGGCGTCCTCCGGGACGTAGCCCAGCCCGCGCCGGCAGATGAGGTGTGACGGCAGGCCCTTGAGCTCCTGCCCGCGGAACCTGACCGATCCCACCTTGAACTCGAGCAGGCCCATGATGCTCTTGAGCGTCGTGGTCTTGCCCGCGCCGTTGCGTCCGAGCAGGACCACCACCTCGCCCGGATGCACCACCAGGCTCAGCCCGAACAGGACCTGGCTCGATCCGTAGGAGACGTGCAGGTCGCTGACCTCGAGCAAGCGGCCGGCCCGGTTCAGGAGCGCTTGCGCGCCTGCGCGATGTCCTCGCAGCTGCGTGCGTAATCCGCGGTGTTGTAGGCCTGCACGTCGGTGACGCCGATTCCATCCGGCAGGGCGGCATCCCGCTTTACTTTCCCGACGAAGAAATTGTAGAGCGCCATGTTGTCACAGGCGCGTACCTTGACTTCCCCGACCGGGCTCTTGAATTGCAGCCCGCTCATCGCCCGGGCGGTCGCCCTGGGATCGTCGGGGTTCCCGCTCTTGCGGATCGCATCGGTCAGCATCCTGCCGGCGACGTAGCCGACGAGATGGGATCCTGTCGGATAGCTGCTGGTCCGCTTCTTCACCTCGGCGATGAAGGCGGCGTTCTCCGGCCCCTGCAACGCATAGAAAGGATACCAGACCGTGGCCAGGGCTCCCTCGGGCAGCCCGTCCTTGAAGGTGGAAACCCTGAGCAGGTCGAGGCCGCTCGTGAACAGCTTCGTGCTCCCGCCGAAGAGATCGAATCCCTTGGCCGCCTTGAGGAAGTTCAGCAGGTCCCCGCTGAACAGCGACGAGACGACCATGTCGATCTGCTCCGCCTGCAAGGCGGTCACATGCGGCGTGAAGTCGGTCGCGCCGAATTTCGGCCACTCCTGGCGCACGACCGTCACGTCCGGCCGCGCCTGCTTGGCCGCGGCCACGAAGTCCTCGGTGAAATGCTTGCCGAACTCGAAGTCCGGCGAGATCACCGCGATGCGCTTGACGTTCGGCATGCTCTTGAGATGCGCCGCCATGATGCGGCCGATCTCGACGGTGCTCAGATTGGCACGGCCGATCATGGGATGGCCTTCCTCGCCGGTGAACCGCTTGGTCGTGGCGAATGCGCCGAGCCCGAATGCATTCTGGTTGCGCACCAGATCGGCGAGCGCGACCGCTGCCCCGCTGTGGCTGCCCACGGTGACGTAGGCGAGCTTGTCGTCGAGAATCATCCGCCGGGCTTCGGTGATCGCCTTCTCGACGCTGATGCCCATGTCCGCTGTGGTCAGGGCGAAGCTGCGCCCGTTTGCGCCGCCGGCGGCATTCGCTTCATCGACGGCGATCTGGAAGCCGAGGCGGATCGCGTCAGCCTGGGCGGCGAAGCCGCCGCCATACATGTCGATGAGCCCGAGGCGGACGGGCGCCTGCGCCCGCGCGGCGCACCCGAGAGCCGCGGACAGGCCGAACGCCGCCACCGCGATTCGACAATGCTTCATCATTCGAGCCTCCTTTGATCCCCACCAGCTATCGTTCTGCCTCGACCGGGACGGCCGCCACCGCTTCGATCTCGACCATGGCGTCGGCGGCATTGAGCCCGGCCTGCACCGTCGAGCTTGCAAATGCAATTCCACCGAGCATCTCGCGGCGCGCTTCGTTCATTCCTTCGTAGTCCTTCAGGTCGCGCAGGAACACGGTGACCTTCACGAGATCGGAGAGCGAGCCTCCCGCCGCCTCGATGATGTGCCGGATATTCTCGATGCACTGCCGCGTCTGCGCCCGGGTATCTCCCTTGCCGAGAATAGTGCCGCCGGCGTCCCTCGCAACCACGCCGGACGTGAACACGAGCTTCGCGCGCGTGACCTCGATTCCCTGCGCATAGGGGCCCTTGGTACTGGCGACATTGGCGGATTCAACCGCGCGCTTGGTCATCAGCCTCTCCACCGCGGCGGGATGGCGGGACGGCCCGGCCGATGGCGGCGCCGCCCGTCGTGTCTTCTTGCCGGGCCCGGCGCTTGCTGCCGAACCCGCCGCCACCCGGAGTCTCCAGCACGAGCTCCTCCCCCGGGGCGAGCATTCGCGCCTGCTTGGGGTCGATCGGGCGCCCATCGATCAGCAATCGAGCCGGTCTGCCGGCGCCGCCGCCCAGAAACCCGCGCGGGGCGGAAGCGGTGCGCTCCACCATGCATGAGACCGTCGCCGGGCTCCTGGCGCGAAGCCTGAGCGCAAACCGCTGCCCGGCTCCGCCGCGATGCTCGCCCTCGCCCGAGGACTCAGCCACAAGCTCGCGCCGCGTCACGACGACCGGGATCGCCTGCTCCATCACCTCGACCGGGACATTGGCCACGTTGCTGGGGAAGGCGGTCGCGTCGAGACCGTTCTTGCCGGCGCGTGCCCCCATCCCGCCGCTGCTGAAATAGGTGAAAACATAAGGCTGCCCCGAATCGCTCCTTCCGCTGAGCGTGATGGCGCTCAGGACCGAGCTGTCCGCCACCACCCGGTCCGGCAGCGCCTTGGCCAATGCGCCGAAGACGGCAAAGGGGATATAGAGGCCGACGAGGTGCCGACCGCCGACCGCCGCGGGAGGGCTTGCGTTGAGGATCGACTCTGCGGGCGCCCGAACCTCGATCGGCGCGAAGCTGCCGTCATTGCTCGGGGAATCGGGCGCGAGCAGGCATTTCAGCGCGTATTGAGCGAAGGCCTTGGTGTAGTTGAGCACCGAGTTGATGCCCTTCGGCACCTGCGGCGAAGTCCCCGCGAAATCGACCGCGATGCGGTCGCTGCCGACCTCGAGCGCAACCGCGATCTGCAGCGGCGTATCGAAACCGTCGAGCTCGACCCGGTCCGAGTAGACGCCTGCCGGAACGCGGCCGATCGCCTCACGCATGTACCGCTCGGTCCGGCTGGTGATCGCCTTCGACAACGGGCGCAGATCGTCAACTCTCTGCTCGGCGGCGAAGTCCAGCAGCCGGCGCGATGCGATCTCGTTGGCGGACACCTGCGCCATCAGGTCGCCCAGCACCAGCTGCGGCGAACGCACGTTGGATTCGATGATCCGCAGGAGCGTATCGTTGCGGCGGCCGCGCCGGAACAGCTGCATCGGCGGGAGCAGGAGTCCTTCCTCGTAGAGATCGGCGCCGGCTGCCGAGAACACCCGCCCGCCGATATCCACGGTGTGGCAGTTGCTTGCGGTGAAGCCGATCAGCTTCTTGCCGAGAAACGCGGGCGTGACGACCGTGATGTCGTGCTTGTGCCCCGACACCAGCCAGGGATCATTGGTCACAAGAACGTCGCCCGGATGCAGGTCCTTGGCGCCGTGATCGGCGCAGAGCTTTTTCATGCCCAGGCTCAGCGTGCCGAGGTGACCGGGCGCGCCTTGCACCGACTGCGCCATCATCGTCCCGTCGGCATCGAACACCGCCGCGGACAGGTCCTCCATCTCGCCGAGAACGGCGGAGAACGAGCTGTTGACCAGCGCCGCTGCCTGCTCGCTGGCGATCGAGACCAGCCGGTTCCACGCCACCTCCAGTTGCGCGGGGGCGTGATGCTTGCCTCGGCGTCTTCTCATGATCGAGACCCGAGCGCCACATCGATGATCAGATTCGCGTCCCGGTCCACGTGTGCCGACCCGCCGGGCCCGATGACGGCCGTGGATTCGGCTTCCTCGATCACCGCCGGACCGCGCAGCCGCGTCCCCGGCGGAATGTCGGCTCGGGAAAACACGTCGCACATGCGCAACCCCGCGCTCTCGGTAAAGAGCATCGGGCGCCGTCTGCCCGCCTTGATCGCGGGCGCTTTGCCGCCGCCGGCGCCGGCGCGCGTCGTGCGCGGACGGTGAACTGCAGGAGCGATCGCGGCCAGCCGCCATGCGAGCGTCTCGATCGGGTGGCCGGGATGAGTGCGATGGTAGACCCGGCCGTAGGCCGTCTCGAAAGCGGCGCGCAGGAGCTTTGCCTCGCGACTCATGATCGGACCAGTCGGGACCGCAATGGTGAGCTCCTTGCGCTGGCCATGGTAGCGCATGTCGACGCTGCGCAGGTATCTGATCCGGCGCGCGGGGATCCCCGCTTCCCGCAACACGGCGCTGGCTTCGGCGGTCAGCTCGGCAAAGATCTGCCCGACCCGTTTCCACTCGATGGTCTCGAGGATGCCGATATGGGTGCGGGAGGTGCGGTAGGTGCGCGGGGCGAGCAGCAGGCCGACTGCGGAGCCGAGTCCGGCCGACGGCGGCACGATGATGCTGCGGAGCCGCAGGCGTCGCGCCACGCCCCATGCATGCACGGGGCCGGCACCGCCGAAGGCCACCAGCGTGTACCCGGCCGGGTCGTGGCCGCGCTCGACGGCCTGAAGCCGCGAGGCGTTGGCCATGCTCTCGTTGACGATCTCGTGGATGCTGAGCGCCGCCTCCTCTACCGACAGGCCCAAAGGCCGTGCGACGTGCCGCTCGATCGCCGACCGCGCCGCCGAGGCGTCGAGCCGCATTCGCCCGCCCAGAAACGAGCCTGGATCGAGATAGCCGAGGACCAGGTCGGCATCGGTCACGGTCGGATGCTGACCGCCGAGGCCGTAGCAGGCCGGCCCGGGAGCGGCTCCGCTGCTGTCGGGGCCGACATTGATAAGCCCGAGCCGGTCCACGCGAACGATGCTGCCGCCGCCCGCGCCGATCTCGATCAGATCAACCACCGGAATGCGCAGCGGCAGGCCGCTTCCCTTCTTGAGCCGATAGGCGCGCGCAACCTCAAAATCCATGCTGATGTCGGGCTTGCCGGCGTGAACAAGGCAGCTCTTGGCGGTGGTGCCTCCCATGTCGAAGGACAGGATGCGAGGCACTTCCCGGCGGCGGCCGATGCTGGCGGCGGTGACCGCTCCGGCCGCCGGTCCCGATTCGCAGATGCGGACCGGAAGACGCCGCACGATCTCCGGAGCAGCCATTCCGCCTTCGGAGAGCATGATGAACAGCGCGCAATCGAGGCCGGCCGCGGCGAGGCCGGCGCTGAGGCGACGCAGATAGGTCGCGATCAGCGGCTGAACGAAGGCATTCGCCACCGTCGTCGAAGCGCGCTCGAACTCGCGAATCTCGGGCAGCACATCCGACGAGACACAGACGGATACGTCCGGGAGATGCTGCTCGATGAGCGCGCGCACGCGGCGTTCGTGAGCCGGGTTCATGTAGGAGTGAAGCAGACAGATGCCCACGGCTTCGGCGCCGCTCCGGCGCAACGCGTCGGCCACCTCGGCTACCGAGCTCTCGTCGAGCGGCTGGATGATCTCGCCGCCCGGGCCGGTCCGCTCGGCGACCTCGAGCGCGAGCTCCTCGGCCACGAGCGGCATCGGCTTCTCCAGTTGAAGATCATAGATATCGTACTTCTTCTCGCGACCGATCTTCAGGACGTCGGCGAATCCCCGCGTCGCGACCAGCGCGGTGCGCGCGCCTCTCCGCTCGATCAGCGCGTTCGAGACCAGCGTGGTCGCGTGCAGCACGACCGAGATGTCGCGCGGCTCGACCCCGGCCTCGGCGATGACGCCGGCGACACCAGCGAGCGCTCCCCGGGACGGGTCGTCGGGCGTGCTCAGGCACTTGAAACGAACCATCCGGCTCGTCCGCGGGTGGGTCATGACGCTGTCGGTGAAGGTTCCTCCGATGTCGAGCCCGATGATCCAGCCGCCTCTCATGAGGAGAAGGCTCCCGAGCTTGCCGCGGCAGGCGAAGCCCGATGCCAGTCGGAGAGCTTCTGAAACAGTCGACCGACGCGGAACAGGCGATCCTCGCGAAAATGAGCAGCCACCATCTGCAATCCGAGGGGCAGACCGGCGCGGGAGATCCCGCACGGGATGCTGATCGCGGGATGTCCGGAGAAGCTGAACGGAAGGTTGAAACGCCAATCGCCCGTGCTGTCGAGGCCGGCGGGTGCTGGCGCCGGCGTCGCCGGGGTGATCAGCACGGTCACTTGCTCCAGCAGACGGGACAGCGCGGAAGTCTCCAGCCGTCGGATCTGCTGCGCGCGCAGATAATCTGCTGCGCCGATCCGCAATCCCGCTTCGATCAAGGTGGAGAGGCGAGGCGGGAACGCGGCGGCGTGCCGAGCATAGCGGTCGCGATGATAGGCCGCCATCTCCGCGTACATGGTGATGACGCCGGCCTCGACCAGCGCCTCGAATCCGGGCGGCAAAGCGAGCGCGACGATCCTGCAGCCGGCACCGGTGAGCAACGCGAGGGCTTGCTGGAACGAAGCCTGCGCTTCCGCATCCGCCGTCTCGAGGAAGGACCGGTCCGGCACACCGATGGTGACGGACGCCTCGTCGGCCTGCCGTGCCGCTCGAGCATCGACCGAGAGGATACCCAGCAGCGCCTCGGCATCCGCGCAGCTGCGGATGATAGCTCCGGCATGGTCCATCGACCACGCGCAGGGGATGAGCCCGCGGCGGCTCACCGTGCCATAGGTCGGCTTGAGGCCGACGACGCCGCAATAAGCGGCGGGCCGCAGCACCGAGCCCGCGGTCTGGCTGCCGAGCGCGGCGGGGCACATCCGCGCCGCTACCGCCGCCGCCGAGCCGCTGCTCGAGCCGCCCGGAGTATGCGCCGGGTTCCAGGGGTTGCGGGTCGGCGCCGGATCCATGGCGGCGAAGGCGGTCATCGCCGTCTTGCCCAGGACGAGCGCACCGGCGGCGCGCAGCCGCGCGACGGCATCTGCATCCCGGCGCGGCCTGTTGCCGGCGAGGATCGCCGAGCCTGCGCAGGTCTCGATCGCTTCGGTCTCGAAGTTGTCCTTGATCCCGACCGCCACCCCGTGCAGGGGGCCGCGCCAGACGCTCCGGTGCGCTTCGGCATCGCACGTGGCTGCTTCCCGCAGCAGGGCCTCGCGCTCCACTCGCGCCCAGGCCTGGAGCTTCGGCTCGAGCCGGTCGATCCGCGCGAGGAGCGCCTGTGCGTATTCGACCGACGAGATCTCTCGCCGCCGGATATGCGCCGCGGCTTCCTCCAGCCCCCATGCTGCTGGCTCATTCATCGCTCGGCCAGGCTGCTGTCGGGGGCTCGGCATCATCGGGCAATTCGTAGGCGCGAACTCGCCGGAGGCAAGCCTCGACGAGCTGCTCCACCTTCTCGCGATAGCTCCGCCTGCCTTCCCGACCCGGCGATCCCTGCATCTTATCGCTCCTGGCCCTCGCCGACCGATTCTCCGAGATAGATCTCCTGCACGCGAGCCGACCTGCGGATCTCTTCCGGCGAGCCTTCCGCAATGATCCTTCCCTGGTGCAGCACGGTGATCCGGTCGGCAACGCTGAAGACGACCCGCATGTCATGCTCGGTGAACAGCACCGTAACCCCGAGCTCCTTGACGATGCGATGCACGGTGCGGATCGAATCCAGCCGCTCGCTGCTCGCCATCCCCGCCGTCGGCTCGTCCAGCAGCAGGAGCTGCGGCCGGTTTCCGAGCGCGATGGCGAGCTCGAGCTTCTTCTTGTCGCCGTGCGAGAGGGCCCCCGCACGCCGTGAGCGCTCGCCGGCAAGACCGACGATCCCGATCAGCCGCTCACACTCCGCCAGGTGCCGTCGCGTCGCGGCGTTGAACATGTCGTACAGCTGCCGATGATACGACACGAGCGCCACCTGCAGGTTCTCCAGAACGGTGAGCTCGGAAAACACGCTGCTGATCTGAAACGTGCGGCTCACGCCGCGTCGAAACAGCCGGTAGGCGGGCAGGCCGGTCACGTCACGCCCCTGCACGGATACTCGCCCCCGGTCGGCGCGCAGGTATCCGGTAATGAGGTTGAACAGCGTCGATTTTCCTGCTCCGTTGGGCCCGATGAGCGCGCGAAATTCCCCTTGCCGCACCGCAAGATTGATGCCGGCGGCCGCCTCGAGGCCGCCGAAACGCTTGTGCAGATCCGCCACCTCGAGGACCGGCCCGGTCATGACGCGTGGCTGCGGAACAGGCTCGTGATCCCGCCCGGCATGAGCAGGACGATGATCATGATCGCGCTTCCGAGAAACAGCGCCCAATACTCGGTCAGGCCCGTCAGCCAGGTCTGCAGCAGGACGTAGATCACCGCACCCACGACCGGCCCGGCAAAGTGGTGCATTCCGCCCAGCACGGTCATGACGATCGGCGTGGCGCTCGCCGTCCAGCTCAGCCAGCCGGGGAAGACGCTGTGATTGGCGAGCGCGAACAGCGCCCCGGCGAGGCCAGCGAAGACTGCGGCGATCACCACCGTCACCCATCTGTGGAAATGCACGTCGATGCCCACCGAGAGGCTCTTGCGATCGTTGTCCTTCTGCGCGCGCAGCGCCAGCCCGAACGGCGAGCGGACCAGGCGCAACAGCAGCCACAGGCTTGCCGCCACGGTGACGAGCGTCACGTAATAGAGTCCCCGGGGCGAGGCGGCCCATCCGCCGGCATCGAGCCCGCTCAGGCCGTCGTCGCCTCCGGTCAGGTCGTATGACTTGAACACCACCGTATAGACCAGCATCTGGAACGCAAAGGTGAGCATCCCGAAATAGATGCCGGTGAGCCGCACGCAGAAATAGCCGATGATGCCGCCGGCTATTCCGGCGACGACGGGGGAGAGGATCGCTGCCGCGAGCGCGCCGAACGCCAGCTTCTTCATCATGATTGCCAGGCTGTAGGCGCCGATGCCGAAGAATACCGCATGGCCGAACGCCAGCATGCCGCCGTAACCCAGCAAGAGGTTGAAGCTGACGGCGTAGAGCGAGAACACCAGCATTTCGATGAAGACGAAGGTCCAGAACTCGGATGCGAGGAGGGGCGCGGCAACGGCGGTCAGGAGGCCCGCGCCGGCGAGCACAACTGCGGTCTTCATTCCGGCCTGCCGAGAAGACCCCACGGCCGCACGATCAGCAGCAGCGTCATGACGATGAAGGGCATGACGATCGCCAACGCCGGAAACGCCAGGATGCCGAAGGCGTTCGCCTGTCCGATGAGGAGCGCTCCCGCGAGCGCCCCGGGAAAGCTGCCCATGCCGCCGATCACCACGACCGCGAACGCATCGATCAGCACCTGCGCGTGCAGGCCGGGGCCGATGGAAGCGATCGGCGCCGCCAGGGCCCCCGCCAGCCCGGCCAGCCCGCAGCCTGCTCCGAAGACGAGCGTGAAAACCGAGCTCACGTCGACCCCGAGCGCCTGCAGCATCTCGCGGTCGGCGGCGGCGGCGCGGACCAGCGTTCCCCAGCGCGTTCGATAGAGGAGCGCCCAGAAGGCGGCGCAGATCGCAAGCCCGATTGCGATCAGGCACAGGCGATATACGGGAAAGGTGACGCCGAACGGTCGGACGAAGCCGTCGAGCCCGGCCGGCACGCCGATCGAGTTCTCCTCCCGTCCCCAGACGAGCTTGACCGCGTCGCCGAGGATCAGCACCAGCCCGAACGTCAGCAGCAGCTGAAAGGCCTGCGGCGAGCGATAGATGCGGCGCAGAAAAAGCACCTCGAACGCCATGCCGAAGAGAACGACCCCGAACGTCGACAGCACCACGGCGACGACGAACATGGGGACCGAATTGGCAGTCGCGCTGACGACCGTGAAGGCCAGGTACGCTCCCAGCATGAAGAAGGCGCCGTGCGCGAAATTGATGATGCGGCAAACGCCGAAGATCAGCGACAGCCCGGCAGCGACGAGAAACAGCAGCATCCCGTTCGCCAGGCCCGCCATGACCTGGCGGGCCAGCACCGTAGGGTTGGTGAAGGCCAATAGCCCACTCAGTGGACGTCCCCTGGAGCAGATCGATCCACCAGGAGCGTGCCAGCAGGCATAACCGCGCGCAAGCTGCCGTTGCACTCGCGCAAGACCAGCGCCGATGCGGCAGCGGGCAGCGATACGAGCTCAGCCCGGCTGCACGGGCCGCCTCGGTGGGCGACCGCGGCTGTCAACGCCATCGTCACGAAAGCAAAAAGTTTCTGCAGCTGTGAAATGCTTCACAGAATGAATTCCGGAAACTCGGATAATGAATTCGCGGGGCGCGCGTGCGCCCTGGCAGCTCCCCGCGTAACCCGTCTTCCCCGACCTGAAATGAGCATGCACTCGGCGAAACAGTGTCGATACTTCGCGGAGCAATGCCGTCGTCTGCGGGATGACGCGAGCACCGACCAGCAGCGCCGGGTGCTCCAGGTGATGGAGCAGGCCTGGCTCGTGCTCGCCGAGGAGGCAGAGGAAAGAGCGTCGCGCAAGCGCGGCTAGCACGGCGTGCGAGCTTGCCCCTCGCCCGTGCAGTCGATCTCGGCGGCTGCGATGCGGCACCGCCCTTGTCATCGCGCGATCGCAAGCCGCTTATGCTGCCGCATCCCCGGCACGCAAATAAAGCGATACAGCAAGGGCGTACCGCAAGCCGGGTTCCGAAAAATGTTGCGCGACAAAACAAAGTTTCCGATGATGCAATCGCAATTGCGGCAGCATCATTGGGAGGAAAAGCATGCAGAAAGCGCGCCTGTGCGCCGCCGTCTCGGCGCTCGTCCTTGCCTGGTCCTCTTTGAGCCAGGCCCAGCAGCCGACCGCCGGCAATCTCGAAAGGCTGTCCGAATTCAAGACCACCGGCACGCCGATGGAGATCCCGCAGATTCCGCAGACCGGAGCCAAGGCCGAGGCCATCAAGAAGAGCCTGGCGCGGATCAAGCTGCCGCGCGGATTCAGGATCGGCCTCTATGCCATCGTTCCGGATGCCAGGCACATGGCCGTCGGCCCGCAGGGGGTGGTGACGTTCGTCGGCACGCGCAAGAGCAAGGTGTGGGCCGTCACCGATCGCGACAAGGACCGGGTTGCCGATGAGGTCAAGGAGTTCGCCCCCTCGATCGGCTTCACCCTCCCGAACGGGGTGTGCTTCTCGAAGGACGGCTTTCTCTTCATCGCCGAGCAGAACCGGGTGCTGGTGTTTCCCGCCGCCGAGTTCTTCTACGAGGGTCCGGATGTCGCTGCATTCATCGTCGTGAAGCAGGGCGAGCTGATCCCGCACGAGGAGGAATCCTACAATCATACTGCGCGGGTGTGCCGCATCGGGCCTGACGACAAGCTCTACATCACGCTCGGCCAGCCCTTCAACGTCTTCGCGCCGGAGAAGATGGATCTCTATGCCAAGGCCGGCATCGGCGGCATCGTCCGCATGACCAGGGAAGGCAAGGAGCGCGAGGTCTTCGCCTGGGGCGTGCGCAACTCGGTCGGCATGGATTTCAATCCGAGGGACCGGTCCCTGTGGTTCACCGACAATCAGGTCGACGGGATGGGCGACAACCAGCCTCCCGGCGAGCTCAATCGCGCCGACAAGCCGGGCATGAACTTCGGCTTTCCCTTCTACGGCGGCGGCAAGATCCGCACCAAGGAATACAAGGACGCCACGCCGCCTGCCGGGGTGACCTTCCCGCAGGTCGAGATGGACGCGCACGCGGCCGACCTGGGCATGGTGTTCTACACCGGCCGCATGTTCCCGCAGAAATACCGGGGCGGCATCTTTTCCGCCCAGCACGGCTCGTGGAATCGCACGACCCCGATCGGTGCGCGGGTGATGTTCACGCCTCTCAAGGAGGACGGCACCGCCGACAAGACGGAGGTGTTTGCCGAAGGCTGGCTCGCCGACAACGGGGAATACCTGGGACGACCCGTCGACGTCGCCCAGCTCCTCGACGGGTCGATCCTCGTGTCCGACGACTTCGCCGGTGCCGTCTACCGCATCTGGTACGAGGGCCGGTGAGATTTCGCCGCGGGGCTGCGCCGCGGCGCGGGCGGCCGCTCGTGCCGCTCGGCATGCACGCAGCCTTGCGCCGCGCGTGCGTCGGGCTGCTGGTCGCGCTCGCGGTGCTCTTTGCCGCCGCCGGCGCAGCAGCTCAGGCGGGCGACATGGCCGCGGGCCGCCGCAAGGCGGTTCGCTGCCAGACCTGTCACGGGCTCGATGGAATTTCCAAGCTGCCGGAAGCCCCGAATCTCGCCGGTCAGCCGCAGCCCTACCTCGTCAAGTCGCTCAAGGACTATCGCAACGGCACCCGCAGCAACGAGCTGATGACGCTCGTCGTCAAGGACCTCGACGACCAGGACATCGCTGATCTCGCGGCCTTCTATGCCGCCATCGAGATTTCCGCGAAGCCGCCGAGATAAGGCGCTCGGGACGCGGCTTTTTGCGCGGCGATTCAACATGGCCGCAGCGGAGAGGCGCGGTCGAGCGGAACTGGAGCGGCTCGTGCTCCGTTGGTCTCGAGAGAGCGCCGCACCTCATTTGGACGCCCGCGGATGCATGCGTGGAGGGGTGGGAGGTTGCAGCCGTCACCCGCGAGAGCCGAGAGCATCGAATGAACCGAAAAGCTGCCGCCGCTGCACCGCACAAAGACCCGCTCGTGAAGCGCTATGGAACGATCGGGCCTCGCGCCATCGCCGCTGCCGCGCGCTATCAGGGAAAAGGCAAGAACCGGCGTCGCGACTTGCAGGCGCAAGGCAAGCCTGCGGAGAGAGGCAGGACCGAGGCAGTCGCTGCGCGCAAACGGTAACCTGCGTGATTGTACCGGCGCGCGGGCGCGGATGGTGACCTAGAGGGGTTGCGTCTCGAGCGCGCGCTCGGTCAATGCAGCGGGCGGGAGATGGAGAGCCCGAAGAACGGCATGCGGATGTTCTTCAGGCCTGTGGGCGGCGCCGTTCTCGGCAGGCCGGAATTGTCCGTGCACTCGTCGTCGGTGGCGCAGTCGGTCCGCCTGAAGCGTTCGAGCCCGTCGAGCGGCTTCTGCGTCTCGATGCCGAGAAGCAGGTCGCCGAGCCGCAGCTGGTCGAGATTCGACGCGCCCGCCGCGGGCGCCTCGCGAAAACGCTGCACAGGCGCGGCGCCGGCATTGCCGCTGAAACGCGTGCCGAAGGAATCCCAGGGCAAATCGATGAACGGGACACCCGGCGCCGGCCGCGCCGCACGGCTGTCCCGCCCGGCGGCGCCGGATGCTTTCGGCTCGGGACGGCGGGACCAGGGGGAAGGAAGTTCCGACGGAGCTGGCGAGAGCAAGAAGTCGTCCCCGCCCGCGCGGCTGCCGCTTGACGGCAGGATGAACCCGACGAGCAGGGCGAGGCTGAGCGTGGTCGGCAAGCGCCGCCGCACCTGATGCTCCTTTCACCCGCGTCCGGCCATGACCAAAATCTCCGCTTCCGACCTCCGCCGGACCGTGTAGCCGAAGAAGGCCGATACGGCGAGGCACAGGACAGGGGCCATAGCACGCGTTTGTGGCACTGGCGCGGCCCGGCTCTTGTTGCACGCGGCTCGCGCAGATAACAATGGCCGCGTCGGCGCTCGGCCGCCCCGGAGGAGCGCGGGGCGATTGCAGGTGCTTAGTCATGCCCGGCGCGTGCCGGGCGTGCACGCTTTTCGGGCGGAGGAGACGTGGATGACGGGACGATCCCGCGATGGCGGCCCAGGTGCGACAGCCGTGCCCGTGTCGGAGAGATGAATGAAGCTCGGCTTTTTCACCATGCCGGTGCATCCGCCGGCACGCAGCTATGTCGAGACGCTCAAGGAGGATCGTGAGGCGTTCATTCTCGCCGACCGGCTCGGCTACAGCGAGGGCTATTGCGGCGAGCACCTCACCGATCTCGCCGAGAACATTCCCAACAGCATGATGTTCATCGCCACGCTGCTCGGCGCCGTGTCGCAGATGAAGGTCGGCACCGCCGTCGTCAACCTTCCGCACAGCCATCCCGTGGTGGTCGCCTCCAATGCCGCCATGCTCGATAACCTGTTCGAGGGGCGCTTCATCCTGGGTATCGGCGCCGGGGTGCTGCGCTCGGACGCCGAGGCGCTCGGGCTGCTCGACGCCGACCGTAACGCGATGCTCGCGGAAGCGATCGATCACGTTCTGGCGCTGTGGGCGGGGACGGCGCCGATCGACCGCCAGGGCAGGCACTGGACCATCTCCACGGTGAAGACGCTGTGGCCGGAGATCGGCATCGGCGACATCGTCAAGCCGTACACGAAGCCGCATCCGCCGATCGCGGGGACGGCGACGGATCCGGACTCCAAGGGGCTGATCGCGCTCGGCCGCCGCGGCTGGTGGCCGATCTCGTCGAACTTCCTGCATCGCAATTGCCTGAAGGGCCACTGGGCGAACTACGCCGGCGGCTGCGCCGAAGGAGGCCACAAGGCCGACCGCGGCAACTGGCGGGTGGCCCGCTCGATATTCGTCGCCGATGACGACAAGGTCGCGCGCGCCTATGGCGGGGACGATCCGGCGAGCCCCTATCGCTTCTATATGCGCCAGCTGACGGCGAAGCTGCGCAAGGCGCGCCGCCTGATCTCGTTCAAGGCGTACCCGGACATGCCCGACGAAGCCGTCACCTTCGACTACATCTTCGACGAGATCGTCATCCGCGGCAGCGTCAACCGGGTCGTGGACCGCATTCTCGAGCTGCACGAGCAGACAGGCGATTTCGGCACGCTGCTCTACTGCGGCAAGGACTGGACCGACCCCGGGCTCGGCCGCAGGTCGATGCAGCTGATGGCCGAGAAGGTGATGCCGGCGGTGAACGCCGCGCTCGCCAGGTCCGTCGCCGCCGAGTGACTTCGCCCGCCGCTGTCGGCGCAACCGAGAGGAGGAAAACCAATGTCGCCCAGATCGCAGGAGATCAAGCAGTCAGGCCTGTACGGGTTTCTCGCCCAGCCCGATGCGCCGACCAAGGCCGGGGTTATCATCCTGCCGACGATCTTCGGCGTCAACGCATTCGTCCGCGGCTATGCCGAGACCCTGGCGCGGGCGGGGCTCGCCGCCGCGGTGTGGGATCAGTACGAAGGCCTGCCGCTCCCCACCGACTACGAGGAGGCGAAGAAGCGCGCGCGCGGCCTGACCGACGCCGGCATGCAGGCGAAGGCCAAGGCCTGGACCGATTACCTGACCACCGAGCTCGCGCTCGGCTCGGTTGGGGTGCTCGGCTTCTGTCTCGGCGGACGCTTCGCGCCGCTGCTCGCAGCGCGGGAGCCGCGGATGAAGGCCTGCGCCGCGGCCTATCCCTCGATCGAAAGCCCGCGGCTCCCTAACCAGGAGCTCGACGCGGTGGCGCTCGCCGCCGGGATCCGCTGCCCGGTGCTGGTGCTCGAGCCCGGCCACGATCACGTCGCGACGCCGGCGACCTATGCCGCCCTCAAGGAGACGCTGCTCGGGCGGCCCGCGCCGACCGTCTGGCACTATTATCCCGATGCGGAGCACGGCTTCATGCACCGCAAGGAGCCGGCGGCCAATCCGGCGGCCACCGCACTGGCCTCCCCGCAGCTGGTCGGTTTCCTGACCGGCACCCTGCTGTGAGGCAGAGCGTGGACGAGGAGGCCGCGCTGCGCGCCAAGACCGCGACCTTGGCGCGCATGCTCAACCTCCAGGGCACGATCGGCATGTTCGGTCACGTGTCGGTGCGCATCCCCGGCACCGAGCGCATCCTGCTCAGCCCCGGCGGCGGGACCGACAAGTCGAGGGTGCGCCCGGAGGATATTTTCGTATTCGATCTCGACGGCAGCATCGTCCATCATCCGGGCGGGCTCGTTCCCCT
Organism: Xanthobacteraceae bacterium; assembly: GCA_036406655.1. Taxonomy (GTDB): domain Bacteria; phylum Pseudomonadota; class Alphaproteobacteria; order Rhizobiales; family Xanthobacteraceae; genus VAZQ01. The sequence continues at coordinate 51,890 of DASXAP010000173.1, forward strand.
CGAATGGCGAATCCATACGCGGATTCATCGCGACCGGCCGGATGCCATGTGCATCGCCCACCTGCATGCGCGGCATGCGACGGCGCTCGGCATCGCCGGGCACGACATCGAGCCGGTCTTCCTGCACGGCTCGTTCCTGCATGGCGGGGTGCCGACCTGGGACAATCCGCGCCTGGTCGTCGACGACGCGCAGGCGACCGATCTGTCGCGTGCGCTCGGCGATCGCATCGCCGTGCAGATGCGCGGCCACGGCAGCGTCGTGGTCGGAGAAAGCGCCGAGGCGGCTTTCTTCGGCTGCACCTTTCTCGAGGAGAACGCGTGCAAGCAGCTGGAGGCGCAGATCATGGGCGGTGCGATCGCGCTGTCCGCGGACGAGGCGAGGGACTGCTGCGCAAGCACCTACGGTCCGCGGCTGTTCGAGCTGCTCTGGACGTATTACGCGGGCAAGGTCGAGCTGGCGCCGCTCGCGCGAGAGCGGGAAACAGCATCGTCATGAAGGCGTATGCCCGCCTCGAGCAAGTGCCTCGTCACCGCCCGCGGCACGGCAGTGCCGCCGGGCGTCGCCGCGGCGCTGCCGCGTGCACGCGCCGCAGGCATCGCGCCGGCTGCGCGCCGGCGCGGCCGGGCACGTCTTGAATGGTTCCGATCCGGAGATGGATGACGGGAAACCCCTACCTGGTCCTGTCGTTCGCGTCGCTCTGCTGGTCGGGAAATCACATCGTCGGCCGGGCGCTTGCGGGACACCTGCCGCCGCTCACGATCTCGACGATCCGCTGGCTCATTCCTGTGCTGATCATCTGGGCCATTGCCGGAGGACAGGTCCGCAAGGACATGGCAGCGGTGCGACAGCATTGGGGCATCATGCTTTGGCTGGGACTTACCGGCGGAACCCTGTTCAGCGCGCTGCAATATGTGGGCCTTCAATACACGACCGCGCTCAACGTCTCGATCCTCAACTCGCTCGTTCCGGTCCTCATCATCGTCGCCGGGGCGCTGATCTTTCGCGACCGCATCCGCATGGTCCAGGTCGTGGGGGTCTCGACCTCGCTCCTCGGGGTGATGACCATCATCACGCGCGGCGATCTTGCGGTGCTGCGGCAGCTCGAGCTCAACCTCGGCGACATCATAACCGTCTTCAGCATGACGGTGTTCGCAATCTACGTCGCCTATCTGCGGCTGCGCCCCCAGATGCACTGGCTCACGTTCCTGTTCGTGGTCGGGGTGATCTCGACGGTCAGCACGCTGCCATTGGCGATCCGGGAGATGGCATGCGGGCAGCGGGTCGATGTCACCGTGCCGACGGTGCTCGCGGCGCTCTACGTCGGAACCTTCCCGAGCCTCCTCGCATTCGCGGCTCTCAACCGCGGCGTCGAGCTGATCGGCCCCAACCGCTCGGGCCCGTTCCTGCATCTGGTCCCGCTCTTCACCGCCCTGCTGGCCACGCTCTTCCTCGGCGAGAAGCTGATGGCCTTCCATCTGCTCGGGCTGTCGCTGATCCTGCTCGGCGTATGGCTCGCTGCCGGCCGGGCGCCGGCGCCGCGGCGAGCCGCATGATCGGCTGCCCTCGTCAGGCCGCCGTCTCCGCGGCGGTGAGGGCGGCAACCAGGTCGGCGAAAAGCTCGTTGCTCAGGCTGACGTGCTGCATCAGCAGCCGCGCGGCTTCGTCGCCGTTGCCCGCCACGATTGCGTCGATGATGGCCTGGTGCTCTTCCGATGCGAGGCGCAAGGCCTCGGGCCGCTTCAGCTGATAGGCGCGGTAGGGGGCAAGGCGATCGTAGAGGGCGGTGGCCTGGTCCTTCAGGTACAGGTTGTGCGAGCCGGCATAGATCGCCTCGTGAAAGGACTTGTTCAGCGCGTGATAGCCCTCGCGGTCGCGATTCTCCACGTACGGCCGGAATTGCCGATGGATGGCGGTGAGGCTGGCATGCTCGGCCGGGGTCATTCGGCGCGCCGCCAGCCGGCCGCAGAATCCCTCGAGCTCGGCCATCACCTCGAACATCTCCACCATCTTCGAAGGGGTGATCTTGGCGACGATCGCGCTCTGGTGCGGACGCCACTCGACCAGGCTCGCCGCGGCGAGCTGCCGCAACGCCTCACGCACCGGAGTTCGCGACACGTTGAACCCTTCGGCGAGCTTCTTCTCGTCGAGCTCCTGGCCCGGCCGCAACACACCGGAAATGATCTGATCGGCGATCTCGCGGCGGACACGGTCGGAGCGGATCGCCGGCCGGGCACCGCTGTCGTCCCGGCGGGAGGTGCTCCGGGTGGCAGGCTTGGCGATCGTCGGCATGGTCGAGATCCGCGGGCCTCCGGTCGGCGAGAGACACGGGCCGCCGAAGCACTGCGGGTCCGGCGGCGCTGTATACTTGACTGGATCGATTGTATATCGTCACATGCAGTGCGAAAAGGCCCAGGGGGAAACGGCGTCGGAGCGGGAATGGCGGTTCGTGTCGGTCTCGTTCAGATGGATTGCTCGGGCGCGCGCGAGCGTAACCTTGCCCGCGCCGAGCAGATGATCCGCGAGGCGGCCGGCAGAGAAGCGCAGGTGGTCCTGCTGCCCGAGGTCTTTCACGAGCTCTTCTTCATCACCGATCTCAACAGCCGGTATTTCGAGGCAGCTGAGCCGATCCCCGGCCCGATCACCGAGGCGATGCAGAAGCTCGCGCGCGAGCTCGACATCGTCATCGTCGCGCCGATCTACGAGTGCGTGGAGCGGAGCGTCTACTACAATTCCGCCGCAGTGATCGATGCCGACGGGAAGCTGCTCGGGGTCTATCGCAAGAACCATATCCCGCTGAACACGATCTTTTACGAGAAGCTCTACTTCAAGCCGGGAAATCTCGGCTATCCGGTGTTCAACACGCGCTACGGCAAGATCGGGATATTGATCTGCCACGACCGGCACTATCCGGAAGGAGCGCGAGCGCTCGCGCTCAATGGCGCGGAAATAGTGCTCATTCCGAGCGCGACACCGGACAAGTCGCTCTCCCGCAAGGTATGGGAGAAGGAGCTGTGCGCGCACGCGATCTTCAACGAGTATTTCGTTGCCGGATTGAACCGCACCGGCCAGGAGGGAAATTACCTCTATTACGGCCACAGCGTGGCTTTTGATCCGGCGGGCGAGATGCTGGCCCAGGCCGGCTCGGGCGAGGAGGTGCTGATGGTCGACTGCGACCTCGACCTCATCACCCAGCGGCGGCGGGCCTGGCAGTTCTACCGGGACAGGCGCCCCGACACCTATGGCATACTCACCGCGCTCGTGCCCTAGGGTTAAGCTTCAACCACGCAGCGCGGCCGAGCGGGAGATGACAATGCGCAGATTGGCGGTTGCCGCGATCGGGCTCATCGCAATGGCGACGGTCTCGGGAACCGAGGCGGCCGAGAAGGTCCGGTTTGCCTACACGACCCAGGTCCATCAGGCCAACATGATGGTGCTGCAGGACTACGCCAGCAAGCACGGGATCGAGATCGAGCCAGTGCCGATGCGGCGCTACGCCGATCAGCAGCTGGCGCTCATGACCAACCAGGTCGACGTCGCGGTGGTCGGCTACATCAATGTCGGGCTGATGGAGGAGAAGAGCTTTCGCGACTACCGGACGATTTCCGGCGTTTTCACCGGCGGCCAGAGTCTCACCCTCGCCAAGGGCATCAACGTGAAGACCTGGAAGGATCTGGAGGGGCTGAAGCTCGGGACGGCGCCGAACAGCTATTCCGAGCTGCTGTTCAAGGCGAGCGCCCGGCTCGGCGGCGCCGATCTTGCCAAGATCCAGACCGTCAGCTTCGCGGCCGGGGGACCGCCGCTGCTCGCCGCCCTGAAGGATCGGCAGATCGACGGCTTCGTCTCCTGGGAGCCCAACAATGCCGACGCCGCCATCGCCGGCGACGGATATTACAGCGCGCTCGACATCGGCGCCAATCCGACCCACCACATCAACGGGCTGCTGGCGGTGAACACGGCCTTCCTTCAGGCGCACCGGCCGGCGGTGCTCGGGGTGGTGCGCGCCGTCATCGAGGCGACCGACGCGCTCAACGCCGACCGCAACAAGTACATCGACGTGGCGATGAAGGGCACCGGCTCCACCCTCGCGGTGGTGAAGGAGGCAATCCCGCGCGGCAACCTCGACTACAAGCTCTACGCCAAGGAGGCCAAGGCGCTGCTGAAGATGGTCTACGACGCCAAGCTAACGCAGATCGACACCTCCGTGGCGGTGGACAAGCAGTTCGACTATTCGCTGCTCACCGAGGCGACGGGAAAGTCGAAGAGCGAGCTTGGCTCCGACTGAGGAAAAGTGACGCTGGTGACGGTCGTTCCGCTCGCGACCGCGAAGGGTGACTGGGATGGCGCGCGGCTCCTGGCGAGCGCTCGCCTCGTCGCGCGGCGAGTCGCGGGACCTCTCATCGTCCTCGTGCTCTGGTACCTCGCCTCGGTCCTGGGCTGGGTCGATCCGCGTTTCGTCCCCTCGCCGGTCACGGTCGCCCGCTCGCTGCAGGAATGGATGTTCGGCACTCCGGGGGCATCGCCCTATTCCGGCACTTGGCTCATGCACGCGGCCAACAGCACCTACCGCGTGCTCATCGGCTTCCTGCTCGCCGCCGCCGCCGGGATCGTCCTGGGATGCCTGATCGGCTGGTTTCGGCTCGTATCCGATCTGCTCGATCCGGTCATTCAGATCCTCCGGCCGATCCCGATCACCGCCTGGATCCCCTTCGCAGTGATCTTCTTCGGGATCCGCGACGGGTCGGCCTTCTTCCTGATTGCCCTCGGCGCGTTCTTTCCCATCGTCGTCAACACCGCGGCCGGGGTCGCAGGCACGCCGAAGCTGCTGGTTCGAGCCGCGCGCATGCTCGGCATCCGGCCCTACATGCTGCTGCCGCGGGTCGTCCTTCCCGCGGCGATGCCCTTCATCTTCACCGGGCTGCGGCTCGGGATCGGGCTTGCCTGGGTGCTGGTCATCGTCGCCGAGATGATGGCGGTCAAGTCGGGGCTCGGCTTCGCCATGTGGGATGCCTATTACTTCCTGCGTCTGGACATCATCATCGGCGCGATGCTGAGCGTCGGGGCGCTCGGCTTCCTCAGCGACCTCGCGCTTCGGCTGCTCGGCCGCTGGGCGCTGCGCTGGAGCGAGGGGCTGTGAATTCGCCGCGCGCAGCCGATGCGCTCTCTCCCGCCCGCCGTATCGTTGCGCGCGGGCTGCGCAAGCAGTTCACCGACATCGCGCGCCGGGAGGAGGTCGTCGCCATCGAGGGCATCGACCTCGAGATCGGCGACGACGAGTTCCTCACCGTGCTCGGCCCGAGCGGCTGCGGAAAGACGACGCTGCTCAACATCGTTGCCGGCTTCGAGGCCACGAGCGGCGGCGAGGTTCTGGTCGACGGCGAATCCGTCCTCAGGCCCGGCCCCGATCGCGGCGTGGTGTTCCAGGAATATGCCCTGTTTCCGTGGCTCACGGTGGAGCAGAACATCGAGTTCGGCCTGCGCGAACGGGGCGTGCGCAGGGCCGAGCGCCGCGCCCGGGTGCGCCAGCAGATCGCCTCGGTGGGTCTCTCCGGCTTCGGCCGCCGCTACCCGCAGGAGCTCTCCGGCGGCATGCGCCAGCGGGTCGGGCTGGCGCGGGTGCTCGTCAACGATCCGAAGATCCTGCTCATGGACGAGCCGTTCGCCGCGCTCGATGCACAGACGCGCACGATCATGCAGCAGGAGCTGCTGCGGGTCTGGAGCGCCGAGCGACGGACCGCGATCTTCGTCACCCATAACATCGAGGAGGCCATCCTGCTCGGGGATCGGGTCGTCGTGATGACCGCGCGGCCGGGCCGGATCAAGGACATCGTCGCCGTGAACCTGCGGCGGCCGCGCGACGTCACCTCGGCCGAGTTCAACGAGATCCGGCGCCGGGTCGCGCTCCTTCTCGAGCACGAGGTGCAGGCGGCGTTTGCGGCGATGGCCAGCGAGGCGAAAGCGCCCCATTGAGAAAGGCCCCTGCAGCATGACCGCACGACTGTCGGCGCGCCGCGGCACGGGACCGTGCTAGATGGTGAACAATCGCGAGCTCACGGTCGAGCGGCGCGACCGCGTCGCATGGCTCACCGTGAATCGGCCGGAGGTCCGCAACGCGCTCGGCCTCGAGATCACCGAGCGCCTGGTCCGCAGCATCCGGGATCTCGCGGCCGACCGGAGCATACGCGTGCTCGTGCTGACCGGCGCGGGCGACCGCGTGTTCATTTCCGGCGCCGACGTGCGCGAGTTCCGCGAGCACCTGGCAACCCCGGAGAGGGCGCTCGACTACGACGCGGCGGCCGAGCAGCTGCAGTCGGCGCTGCGGCAGGCGCCGCAGCCGGTGATCGCCATGATCCGCGGGCATGCGGTGGGAAGCGGAACCATCGTCGCCGCCTCCTGCGATTTCCGCATCGCCGCTCGCACCGCGAAGTTCGGGATACCGGTGGCCCGGTTCGGCTTCATCGCTCCCGTCCCGGACACGCTGCGCCTCGTGCAGCTCGTCGGCCCCGCCAAGGCCAAATGGCTGCTGATGAGCGGCGAGCTCATCGAAGCGCCCGAGGCGCGGGCGATCGGGCTCGTCGACGAGGTGGTCGAGCCGGACGATCTGCGGCCCGCGGTCGAGGCTCTGGCGGCGACGCTGGCTGCCAACGCCCCCCTCACGCTCAAGGCCACCAAAGAGATCATCGAGAGCATGACCGCGCCCCATGCCGCGGTGGCCTCGGGTGCACCGTGGTACCGGGAGATCTTCTCCAGCCGGGATTTTCGGGAAGGGCTCGACGCATTCTTCACCAAGCGCAAGCCGGAGTTTCACGGTGAGTAGCCGCCGGCTGAGCCACGCGGCAGTCGAGCCGCAGGCGGACTCGCCGCGGCGGGGGCCGATCGCCGGTCTGCGCGTGCTCGACCTGACCCACATGCTCGCAGGCCCGTATTGCACGTGGGTGCTGGGCGCTCTCGGCGCCGAGGTCATAAAGGTGGAGATGCCGGGCCGCGGCGACTTCACGCGCAGCATCGCCCCCTTCGCCGGGCCGCAGAGCATCTATTTCATGAGCGTCAACCGCAACAAGCGAAGCGTGACGCTCAATCTCAAGCTGCCCTCCGGGCGCGCCGCGCTGCTGCGGATGGCCGAGCGCTCGGACATCCTGGTCGAGAACAACCGTCCCGGCGTCATGCGCCGGCTCGGGCTCGACTACGAAACCGTCGCCCGCGCCAATCCGCGAATCATCTACGCTTCGATCTCCGGTTTCGGCCAGACCGGTCCTTACAGCCATCGCCCCGCTTTCGACGCGGTGATCCAGTCGATGTCGGGGATGATGAGCGTGACCGGCGAGGAGGACGGACCGCCGCTGCGGGTGGGCATGTCGATAGGCGACATCGGCGGCAGCCTGTTCGGCACCATCGGGATTCTGGCCGCTCTCGCCGACCGCAGCGTCACTGGGCGAGGAGCGCAGCTCGACATCGCGATGTTCGATGCGCAGATTGCGCTGCTCGAGAACGCCGTGGCGCGCTATCTGAATGCGGGCGACCGGCCGAAGCGGCTGGGCTCGCGGCATCCCTTGATCGCGCCGTTCCAGGCCTTTCCCACGAAGGACGCGCCGATCGTCGTCTGCGTCGACACCGAACCGCAATGGGAGCGCTTCTGCAAGGCGATCGGGCGCAGCGATCTGGTGGGACAGCCCCGGTTTATCGACGGAAGCACACGTGCCCGCCACCACGCCGAGCTGGAGCCGGCGCTGATCGCGGCACTGGCAAAGCGCAGCCGCGAGGAATGGCTGTCCATATTCGAGGCCGCGGAGGTGCCGGCCGGGCCGATCAACGACGTTGCCGCGATGTTGGAGGACGCCCAGGTCGCTGCCCGCGGCATGATCCGCCGCGTCGGCGCCGGCGCGTTCGTGAAGCAGCCGATCCGGTTCTCCGCCTACCCTGAGATCGCCGAAGAGCCGGCGCCGAGCCTCGGCGAGCACACGCAGGCAGTGCTGGCTGAATGCGGATATTCGGCGGAGGAGATTTCGGCAATGAAGGCCGAAGGGGCGATCTGACCACGCTGCGTCCGAGAAGAGGAGTGCGAGGCACCGATGCCATACCTGACCACGAATGACGGCGTGAAGCTCTATTACGAGGAGACCGGGGCTGGCCGGCCGATCCTGTTCGTCCACGAGTTTTCCGGCGATTACCGCGCCTGGGAGCTTCAGGTCCGCTATTTCGCCCGCCGCTACCGCTGTGTCACCTACAATGCGCGCGGCTATCCGCCGTCCGAGGTGCCGGATTCGGTCGACAAATACTCGCAGCGGCGTGCCGTCGACGACGCCGTCGACGTGCTGAACCATCTCAAGCTCGACAAGGCGCACGTGGTCGGGCTTTCCATGGGCGGCTTCGCGGCGCTGCACTTCGGGATCAACCACCCCGATCGCGCCTCGAGCATCGTGGTCGGCGCCGCCGGGATGGGCGCCGAGCCCGACAAGACGGCGCAGTTCCGTGCCGAGGTGGAGGTCGTTGCCGGGCGCTGGGAGGCCGAGGGGGCCAAGAAATTCGCGCCGATCTACGGCTCCGGTCCGGGGCGCGAGCAGCTCGAGCTCAAGGATCCGCGCGGCTTCAAGGAATTCATCGACCAGCTTTCCGAGCACTCGGCCAGAGGGGCGGCGCTGACCTTGCGCGGCGTGCAGGCGCGGCGGCCCTCGCCGTTCGAGCTCGTCGCGCAGCTCGAGAAGATGACGGTGCCGACCCTGATCATTCACGGCGACGAGGACCGCTCCTGCCTCGGCACCGGGGCGTTTCTCAAGCGCACGATCCCTTCGGCGGGGCTCATGGTGCTCCCGAAGACCGGCCACACCGTCAATCTCGAGGAGCCGGCACTGTTCAACTTCGCATTGCAGGACTTCTTCACCCAGGTGGAGAGCGGCCGCTGGCTCTTGCGGGACAAGCGCACCGAGTCGCCGGCGGTGCTGCTCGACACCACGGGCGGGCGATAAGGCGCGATGAGCTCTGCCGGTATTGAGTCGGGCTCGGGGGGACAGGCTCCAATCCCTCCCCGCGTAGGCAGGGCAATCGCATATGGATCGTCATGGCCGGGCTTGTCCCGGCTATCCACGCCTTTGCGCGGGCACAAGACGTGGATGCCCGGCATAAAGCCGGGCATGACGAAGCGCATATGCAATCGCCCTCCCCTGGAAGGACTCGCGTAAGCGGGCCCCCCTTCGGGGAGGGATGACATCGCGATTCAAATCAAACCGTCAGAATCACTGCGCAAGAGCACTGCGTCACGGGCGGCCAGGCTTGGCCGGCCTCCGTCAGAACAGCTCCGGGACGTCGTTGAGCCCGCGCGCCGCCGCGATGGCGTCGGGCAACTCCCGGCAGAACGCGTCGACCCATTCCGTCGGAACCGTGGTGCTGACCTTGACGAAACGCGAGCCGAACCGCGGGGTGTGATAGGAGCCCTGGCGGATCATGATCCCGCGCTGGGCGTAGACGGCGGCGAGCGCCTCCGGACGCAGGCCGAGCTCGGCGCATTCGATGATCACGAAGTTGCCGTTGGAGGGGTAGACCGGAATGAACAGGCCGGGGATGCGGTCGACCGCCTGCTTGATGGCGGCCTGGTTGCGGCGCTGGACTCGCTGCACCTGCGGCATCCATTCCTGCTTCACCGTCAGCCCCGCGTAGGCGGCGCGCTGCGCCACGACGCTGCTGCCAAGGGTGGCC
>DASXAP010000174.1:0-37655 GCA_036406655.1 Xanthobacteraceae bacterium
GGAAGTGCTCGCTCGGCCGCGTCTCCTGCTTGGGGGCGCTGCCGTAATGCTCCATGTAGCGGCTGACGATGGCGCCGATGACCGGCGCGGCGGCGAGCGCCCCGAGAAGCCGTAGCAAAATGTCGCGCGAGAGTCCGGCGAGCCGGGCCGCCGCCTCGCCCAGCGGAGCCCAGAGGACCTGGAAGCGAGGGCCGAGTCCAAGCCGGCTGACGGCGCGGCCCAGGCGATCTGTCGCCGCCACCGCGCCGCGCTCCATCTGCTGATAGCGAAATGCCGCCTTCTGCACGAGGTAGAGGCTGGTGCAATAACGACAGAGCTGGAAAAACCGCTGGACCAACGGATGCCGCTTCGCCTGCGGCCAGGCCGCCGGGTATACCGGCAGCACCAGAAGCTTGCTCTTGGCGATGAAAGTCGCAACCGGATGCAGCAATTGCATCCAGGGCGGCAGTGACGATGCCCGGGCGATGAGCACGGTATGCAGGAGCGTCGCCACGCCGAATGATATGGGCAGCCAGAGCAGCGCGCCGGCGATGACCAGGAGCGCGCCGTTGGGAGTGAGCGTACGGCATTTCCTGAACACCCACGCCATTCCTCCTTCGAACGCGCGGTGCAGGGCCTGCTCGAAGCTCTGATAGCTGAGCTTTTCCCGCAGCCAAGAGCGATTGCGCTCGACCGCGGCCCGCCAGGCCTCGCGCTTGAGGCTCGACATCGGCAGCTGTCCGATGATGGCGTCCATCAGCGCGGCGGTGCCGTCGCCGAGAATGCGGACGGTGAACAGCGGAAATCGCACCAGCTGCAGCAGAATGGGAAACGCGTAATCGAGGGCCAGGATCAGGATTGTGAGCAGGCCCTGCAGCAGCTTGCTGGCCGCCAGAGCGACCGCGACCAGGGGCACGATGACGAGGTCGCCCACCCCGGTGGCAAACGGCCCCTGCGCTGCTGCGGGGATCTCCTTGCCGTGCGCATCGCGCAGACCCTCGTTGCCCGCGCCGAGCCCGGCAACGGCCGCTTTTGGTCGCTCGACCAGCGTGGGCCTGGGGCTCTCGAACATCGGCAAGCGCGTCGCAGCGCCGTCTGGTGCATTCACGGGATTACGCCCGACCATGCTTTTGGTTGCGTGCGCGCACTCAAAGCAACTCTACCGGGAGTAGATACGGCAAAGGAATGGCTGAAATCGGACCGGCAGTCTATAGCGGAACCGACCTCCCTTCCAGCCGCGGAACCCGCATCCATCCCGCATCCATAGCTCAGCTCGGATCAGAAGGTAGCCAGCCATGAAAATCGACGGCGCCTGCCAGTGTGGATACATCACCATCGAAGGCGAGGCGGACCCGGAAAAGACTACGGTGTGTCACTGCACCGACTGCCAGGCGGGCACCGGCTCCGCCTTCCGCGTTTCGGTTCCCATTTCCGGCTCCGCCTTCCGGATGTCGGGGGAGCCGGCGACCTATCTGAAGACCACCGCCGAGAGCGGCAACCCGCGGTTGCAGGCGTTTTGTCCGCGTTGCGGCTCGCCCATCTATTCGACGACGCCGGGCGAGGGCCAGCAGGGGTCCTATATGGTGCGGGTCGGCATATTGCGCCAGCGCCGGGATTTCACCCCGCGGCGGCAGAACTGGTTTCGGTCGGCGCTGCCCTGGGTGACCGGCCTCGCAACCTTGCAGAGGAACGAGAAGCAAGGCGCGTAGCTTTTGCTCAGGCTGCCTCGAGCAGGGTCTGCACCTTGGGCCAGGGATCGGGGGCCAGGTTCCTGAACGGTGCCCAGTCGGCGTCCGACATCCGCTCGAGGATGGTGGCCCGCACGGAACGACGCTCGCGCATGCGCGCCCACCAGTCTGCGACCGCGGGGTAGCGATCCCACATCCGCGTGAGCTTGAGCAGGTCGAGCCGCAGCATGTAAGGGACGACCGCGCAATCGGCGTTGGAGAACGCATCGCCCGCGAGATGGTCGCCCTCCTCGAGGGACTCGGCCATCCAGAGGAGGAGCTTCTGATGCTGCGCCACGGCGTCGTTCGCAAACTCGGAATCGAGCCCGTGCTCGATGACGCTCCGCTTGTATTCGGCGCGCCGCTTGATTGGTGACCTGGCAAACTCCGCGTCACGCGCCGCGCGCTCCATCTTCAGGAAGGCGGGGCGGAACGCGGTCGCGAAGGTCAGGATCATGCAGGAGTTGTGCACGTATTCGTCGACCAGCTTGTTGTACATGCGCACGCGGTGCCGCGCTCGCGCCCCCTTGGGCATCAGCGGCGGCGCGGGAAAAGCGTCGTCGAGGTAATAGAGGATGAGCGAGGACTCGATGACAACCATGCCGTCGTGGATCAGGGTCGGCACCACACCGGCCGGATTGAGCTTGAGATAGGCGGGCTCGAACTGGTCGCCACGCAGCGTCATCGGATGCTCCTTGGCGTCGAGGCCCTTCTCGTGAAGGGCGAGACGCACCTTCTGCGCGCAGACCGAGTTGATGGTGTGATAAAGCTCCAGCATGGCAGTCTCCCGCTTTGGTCGTTCGGGCACCTCAGCGTCGCATTCGGGTCGAGACACCGCAATCTCGCGGCTGGGATGCGTGGCCGCCGCACAGCAACCGCCCGAGGGGCCTTTGCCGCCTTCCCTGTCGGCGGCCGTCGGGACAATGGTCGGAGCACCTTGGGCTTGCGAGCCGCGCGGGGCCGGGTGCCAAGCCTTCGGCTAACCAAGCCGCCCGCGGCTGCTTGACAGGCCCTGCCCCAGCCCCTATCTCCCGCGTATGTTGGCACTCCTCTTTCTCGAGTGCTAACAGAGGTTTCCCTCCATCCGAAGTTCTGCCAGCCCGAAGAAGAGGAGTTATATGGCCAAGACGAAATTTCGCCCGCTGCACGACCGCGTCGTGGTGAAGCGGATCGACGCCGAGGAAAAGAGCAAGGGCGGCATCATCATCCCCGACACGGCCAAGGAGAAGCCGTCGCAAGGCGAGATCCTCGCGGTCGGGCCTGGTGGCCGTGACGAGGCCGGCAAGATCGTCCCCCCCGACGTCAAGGCCGGCGACAGGGTGCTGTTCGGCAAATGGTCGGGCACCGAGGTGACGCTCGACGGCGAGGAGCTCCTGATCATGAAGGAGTCCGACATCATGGGCGTGATCGCCTGATGCCGGCTCAACCGCGATTCTCGGGCTGCTGCCCCGAACGGGCATGACGCCTCGCCGGACGCGCGCGAGCGCACGGTGCCCCGCCATCGACCGGCCGGGGTGCCTCCCGAGCGCGCTGATCGGCACGAGACCGGCAACGACCGACGTGACCAATCCGACGCTCAATCAAACCCGCATGGAGTGACTTGAAATGGCTGCCAAGGACGTACGATTCTCCGGCGATGCCCGCGAGCGGATGCTGCGCGGCGTCGACACCCTCGCCAATGCCGTGAAGGTGACGCTGGGCCCGAAAGGGCGCAACGTTGTGCTCGACAAGAGCTTCGGCGCGCCGCGCATCACCAAGGACGGCGTGACGGTGGCGAAGGAAATCGAGCTCGAGGACAAGTTCGAGAACATGGGCGCGCAGATGGTGCGCGAGGTCGCCCAGAAGACCAACGACATGGCCGGCGACGGCACCACCACCGCGACCGTGCTCGCGCAGGCGATCGTCCGGGAAGGCGCCAAGTCGGTGGCCGCCGGCATGAACCCGATGGACCTCAAGCGCGGCATCGACCTCGCGGTCGCCGCCGTCGTGAAGGACATCGAGAAGCGCTCGAAGAAGGTCGGCTCCTCGTCGGAGGTGGCGCAGGTCGGGACGCTCGCCGCCAACGGCGACAGCAAGGTCGGCAAGATGATCGCCGAGGCGATGCAGAAGGTCGGCAACGAGGGGGTGATCACGGTCGAGGAGGCCAAGGCGCTCGACACTGAGGTGGAGATCGTCGAGGGCATGCAGTTCGACCGCGGCTACCTGTCTCCCTATTTCATCACCAACGCCGAGAAGATGGTGGCGGAGCTCGAGGATGCGTTCATCCTCCTGCACGAGAAGAAGCTCTCCGGGCTGCAGGCGATGCTGCCGGTGCTGGAGGCGGTGGTGCAGGCGGGCAAGCCGCTCCTCGTCGTCGCCGAGGATATCGAAGGCGAGGCGCTCGCCACGCTGGTGGTCAACAAGCTGCGCGGCGGGCTCAAGGTGGCGGCGGTCAAGGCCCCCGGGTTCGGCGACCGGCGCAAGGCCATGCTCGAGGACATCGCGATCCTCACCGGCGGCCAGCTGATCTCGGAAGACCTCGGCATAAAGCTCGAGAATGTCACCACGGCCATGCTCGGCCGCGCCAAGAAGGTCATCATCGAGAAGGAGAAGACCACCATCGTCGACGGCGCCGGCAAGAAGAAGGAGATCGAGGCGCGCATCGGCCAGATCAAGCAGCAGATCGAGGAGACCACCTCCGATTACGATCGCGAGAAGCTGCAGGAACGGCTCGCCAAGCTCGCCGGCGGGGTTGCGGTGATCCGCGTCGGCGGGGCGACCGAGATCGAGGTCAAGGAGAAGAAGGACCGGGTCGAGGACGCGCTCAACGCCACCCGCGCGGCGGTCGAGGAAGGCATCGTCCCGGGCGGCGGGGTTGCCCTGCTGCGCGCCAAGAAGGCGGTCGGCCGCATCAGCAACGACAATTCCGACGTGCAGGCCGGCATCAATATCGTGCTGAAGGCCCTGGAATCTCCGGCGCGTCAGATTGCCGAGAACGCCGGCGCGGAGGGCTCGATCGTGGTCGGCAAGATCCTCGAGAGCAAGTCGGAAACCTACGGCTTCGACGCGCAGACCGAGGATTATGTCGATCTGGTCGACAAGGGCATCATCGACCCTGCCAAGGTCGTGCGCGCGGCGCTGCAGGACGCCGCCTCGGTCGCCGGTCTGCTGGTGACCACCGAGGCGATGGTCGCCGAGGCGCCGAAGAAGCAAACGCCGATGCCGCCGATGCCGGGCGGCGGCGGAATGGGCGGAATGGGCGGAATGGACTACTGATCCGCCGCCGACGAGAAGGTCGGATCATGACAGCGAAGGGCGCGGCGCAAGCCGCGCCCTTCCGCTTTTGTCCGCCCCCGCGATAGAGGCGGTCCCGCCCGGGTCGGTCGGCCTGTCGAGACTTGTCCCCGCGATCGAGGTCTCCCTATCCTCAGGCCCTTGCCTTCGCGAGCGCCGCCACGATCCGCGGCGGTGTGATCGGTATCTCGTCCAGCTCGACGCCGAACCGCCCCAGCGCGTCGTTCACCGCATTGGCGATGGCGGCGGCCGGTCCGATCGCACCGCCTTCGCCGACGCCCTTTTGTCCGAACTCGGTATAGGGGGAAGGGGTCTGCATGTGCAGGATGCGGATGTCGGGCACATCGACCGACCCGGGCAGGAGGTAATCCGCCAGCGTGGAGGCGAGCGGCTGTCCACGCCCGTCGAAGGGCATTTCCTCGAACAGTGCCGAGCCGATGCCTTGCGCGGTGCCGCCGCGGATCTGGCCGTCGACGATCATCGGGTTGACCAGCACGCCGGCATCCTCCGCCACCACGTAATCGAGGATCTCGACGGCGCCGGTCTCGGCGTCGACCGCGACCACCGTCGCATGCACCGATCCCGTATGGACGCCGGTGAGCCGGCTCGGCGCATAGCCGCCGATCACTTCGAGCCCATGCGGATCGATGTCGCCGGGCAGATCGGCGGGCGCGAGATAGAACGCGCGGGCAATGTCGGCGAGGGTGACGCTGCCGCGCGGTCCGAACACGCCGCCGTCGCGCACCGTCACGGAATCGGGGCTGGTCTGCAGCATCGCAGCTCCGATCCTGGCTACTCGATCCGCCAATTCCTTGCAGGCGCGGGCGGTGGCGCCGCCCGCCCAGACGATCCCGCGCGAGCCCCAGGCGCCGCTCGAATAGGGCGACAGCTCGGTGTCGCCGAGCTTGACCTGCACGTCGCGCGCATCGAGGCCGAGATACTGGCTGGCGACCTGCGCCAGCGTGGTCTCGAGCCCCTGCCCGATGCTCTGAATGCCGGCGCGGACCTCGAGCCGCCCGTCGGGAGTGAGCCGGGCGAACGCCTGCTCGTAGAGCGCGCGCCGCTTGCCGTCGGCAGTGGTCCCGTGCGCGGTCTGCTCGGAGAAAACAGCCATGCCGAGCCCGATCAGACGCCCGTCCGGCTCGCCGCGCCTCTGCCGCGCCCGTACCGCCGGCAGGTCGATGGCATCGACGGCCATGCGCAGAAGCTTGGGGTAATCGCCGCTGTCGAAATGCTTGTCGGTGACGTTGTCGTACGGCATCTGCTCCGGCCGGACGAGATTTGCGAGACGGACCTCGTAGGGCTCGCGGCCGACCCGCCGGGCCAGCGCGTCGATCATCAGTTCCATGGCATAGCAGACGTTGGGGCGCGCCACCCCCCGATAGGGGAGCTGCGGACATTTGTTGGTCACGACGGCCGCGGTTTTGCAGCGGTATGCGGGAATGACATAGGGTCCGGGCAGGATGGCGCTGACCTGCGAGGGCTCGATTGCCGCGGTGAAGGGATAGGCCGAATAGGCGCCGGAATCGACCGCCGCCCGCGCGTCGAAGGCCAGAAGCTTGCCGCTCTCGTCGGCATAGGCTGCAATCGCGTAGTGATGCTCGCGGCAGTTGGCATTCGCCGTGAGCTGCTCACGCCGGTCCTCGAGCCAGCGAACGGGATGGCCGCTGCGCATGGCGAGCCAGCAGAGGCAGACTTCCTCGCCGGCCAGGATCGCCTTGTAGCCGAAGCCGCCGCCGACGTCGGGAGAGATGACGCGAATCTGCATCTCCGGCACCTCGAGGACCTGGGCCAGCCCGGTGCGGACGACGTGCGGAAACTGCGTGGCGCCGTGGAGCACCAGCTGGCGCAGACGCGTGTCCCAAAGGGCGACGAAGCCGCGGCACTCGATGGGTGACATCACCTGTCGCGCGGTGCGGAGCTCGCGCGCGACTTTCACCGGTGCGGCCCTGGCGGCCTCATCGACGGGGCCGTCGAAGCCGACCTCGAGGAAGACATTGCGCCTGACCTGATCGTGCACCAGCACGCAACCCGGCTTCTGCGCCTCCAGCATGTCGACGACCGCGGGCAGCTCCTCGTATTCGAGGCCGACCTCGCTGGCGATGTCTTCCGCCTGCGCCCGGGTTTCGGCCACGCACATGGCGACGAGCTCGCCGACGTGGCGCAGCTTGCCGGTCGCCAGCACCGGCTGCTCGGAGACCTGGAAGCCCGGGAGCGTCGAGACCGCGCGGATCGGACGGACCCCGACGAGGTCCTCGGCGACGAACACCGACGATCGCAGCTGCGGGGGGATGCGGACGGCAATCAGGCGCGCATGCGCGACCGGGCTGCGGACGAAGGCCACCTCGCGCATCCCCGCAAAGCGGAGATCGGCGATGTACTGGCCGCGCCCCTGCAGGAAGCGGTCGTCCTCCTTGCGCCGCAACGAAGCGCCCACGCCGGTGTCGCTCAAGATGCCGCCTCCGCTTGGTCCGCTGTCGATCCTGCCCGCTGCAAATCTCGCATACCGACAACCGGACGACTAAGCGGAATCTTCGGCCCGAAGGACCGCCGTGCAAGTGCCCCTACCCACGAGGAGCCGCGGCGTTTCCGCTCTGCTTTGAAGCTGTATAAGTAGGCTGTCACCGTCATTCAAAACCGCTTTTTGCATCAGCCGGGAAGGGGTATTGTCTCGCGCATGACCAAGCTGCTGGATCGAGCGTTGGAAGCCGTACGTGCTCTGCCGTCCGAGGCCCAGGATGATATTGCACGCGTTGTGCTGCAGCTTGCGGGCAGCGAAGAGCTCATGGCTCTCTCCCCGGAAGAGGAAGCCGCGATTGCCAGTTCGAAGGCGGCAGCGGCACGCGGCGAATTCGCGGCCGACGAACAGGTGCGGTCGGTTTGGCGTAAGCACGGCCTGTGAAGTTACGTTACACGGTTCCGGCTCTTGCCGATCTTGAAGCCATTGTCGGGGAGGTCCATGCCGAGCGCCAACATCGACAACCAGAGCCTGCGCGGGTTTCTCGCGATGGTGGAGGCCGACCACCCGGAGGAGCTCCTGCGCATCCGCGAGCCGGTCGACACCCGCCTGGAGATGACGGCGGTCATCTACGAGCTGGAGCGGGCCGGCAAAAGTCCGGTCGTCGTGTTCGAGCGTCCCCTGCCCAACGGCATGCCGGTCGTGACCAATGTCGCAGCCAGCCGCAGGCTGCTCGCGGCCTGCCTCGGCGTCGAGCCGCAGGATCTGCCCGCCGCGTTTCGCGAGCGCTGCCAGAGATACATCCCGTGCGAGCTGGTCGCCGAGGCGGCATGGAACGAGGAGGTGATCGACGAGGTCGATCTCACCAAGCTGCCCATCCCGCTGCAGTTCCCGGTGGACGGCGGCCCCTATATCACCGCCGGGCAGATATCGGCGCGCGATCCGGTGACCGGAGTCGACACCACCGGCTTCCACCGGCTGATGCTCAAGGGCAGG
The DNA here is from genome assembly GCA_036406655.1 of Xanthobacteraceae bacterium. Classification (GTDB taxonomy): domain Bacteria; phylum Pseudomonadota; class Alphaproteobacteria; order Rhizobiales; family Xanthobacteraceae; genus VAZQ01. The sequence goes on from DASXAP010000174.1 coordinate 8,434, forward strand.
AACCGGCTCGGCGTGTCGCTGCATTCACGCCGCCGCATGTTCGAGTTCCAGCGCCGCGCCGAAGAGCGCGGTCAATCGCTGCCGGCGGCAATCACCATCGGCACGCACCCGCTCCACTACATGGGGTCGATGGTCTATGCCTATCCGCCGCAGGTGCGGAAGCTCGAGATCATCGGCGGCCTGTTCGGCGAGCCCTACCGGGTGGCGCGCTGCGGGGTGGGTGAGCTCGAGGTTCCCGCCGGGGCCGAGATCGTCATCGAAGGCGAGATCCTGGCTGAGACCCGCGAGCCGGAAGGTCCGTTCGGCGAGTTCACCGGCTATGCCTCCTACCGCAGCACCCAGCACGTGTTCGTCGCGCATCGGGTGCGGAAGCGGCGCGACGCGCTGTTTCAGAGCGTGACCGCCGGGATGTCCAGGGATCACATCCTGGTCTCCTGCGTCACGCGCGAAGGCGAGATCCTCAATACCCTGCGGCGCAACCTGCCGAACGTCCGCGCCGTGCACGTCCCGCACACCAGCTGCGGCGCCTTCACCGCCTATATCTCGATGAAGAAGATCGCCGACGGCGAGCCGCAGATCGCCATCATGGCCGCGCTCGGCACCGAATTCTACACCAAGCACGTCATCGTCGTGGACGACGACGTGGACATTTTCGACACCAATGACGTCATGTGGGCGGTGGCGACGCGCGTGCACCCGGACCGCGACATCTTCTTCGTTCCCGGCGCGAAGGCGGCGATCCTCGACCCCACCTCGGATCCGGAGACGTTCACGGTGACCAAGATGGGCATCGATGCGACGCGGCCTGCGAGCCGCGATTTTGCCGAGCGTCTGGTGATTGCGGACGATCAGCGCGCGAAAGCGCGCGCCCTGCTTGCGGCGGCAAACGTGAAGACATGAGCTAGCGGAGCAGCTCGCGCACCGCGCGGTGCGCGTGGTCGATCGCGAGGTGCGCATAGGCGTCGCCGCCGGCGTCGGAATTGGCGATGGCCACCCGACCCGCCCGCTGCCGGGCACGCACCAGCACCTCCTCGTAGTCGTCGCCGTCGAACAGCGAGTTCGCGACATAGCCGTAGCCGTGCGGCCAGCGATTGACGGTTATCGCCGCGATGTCGCGAGCGCCGACGAACCCGCCGGGGCCGAGCATGCGGTCGAGCTCGTCGCCGATACGCGCCTCGAAATCGGCAAAGGTCATGCCGAGAAGCTCCGCCTGGCCGATGCGGAACTGCGTCCGCGCATCGAGCCCCCGGTTGGGAGCGCCCGGGACATGGACCAGATGCAGGCAGATGGGTTCGGAGGGATCGCGCGGATGAAGATAGCCGCCGAGACTCACCGGGAAGTCGAGCTTGACGCGACTGTGGAACGACATCGGTGCCGAGATGTCGTGCACGCCGAGCCGGATCCACGCGCGCCAGTCGCGGATCAGCACGTTGGTGTAGACGATCGGGGTCTTGACGTTGCGGGCGAGCGCCTCGCGTTGCCCTGCCGGCAGCTCCGGCATGATGTGGGGAATGACCATATGGAAGCAGGCGAGCACCACGTGCCTCGCTTCCACTCGATGCGGCACGCCGGCCTTGACGTAACTCACCAGGACCCGGTCGGACGCTTGGCGGACATCGACGCAGGTCGAGTCGAGCCGGATGCGGACCCTCTGCCCGTCGCGGTCGAGCTTTTCGTAATCGAACCGCGCCAGCACCACGTCGTCCATGCCGTGACCGGCGGCGATGTCGGGAACGAGGCCGCGCACCAGGAGGCGCGCCAGCGAAGCGTTGCCGTCGGGAAAGTGGTAGATATAGGGCTCGCTCCATTCCGCACCGCGCGCATTCGGCAGGCCTAGCCCGGCGAAGCCGGGATAGCCGAGGTCGCGAACGTCGGCGGCGGGCACCGCGTCCGCGCCGAGACCGAAGAAACCGAGCGTGCGGCCCTGGAAGCAGTTCGCAACCTCCTCGCTGCACCCGCAGATCCTGGTGAGATAATCGCGATAGCTGGTGCGCTTGAGGAGCTCGAGCTTCTCGGCGATCGCCCTGCCGGCGAGCGGATCGCGCGCGCGGTCGTAGAGCGCCAGCAGCTGGGACTTGCCGGCCTCGGAGACGGGAAATCTCGCCACCGCCTGCACGATCGGATCGCTGCTGCCGGCGCGCCCTGCCGCGCCGCTTTCCGGGATGCCGAGCAGGTCGCCGGGAACGAGAGCATCGCGGCCGAACGCCTCGCGGGCGAAGAATGTGCCGCGCGACAGCCCGAGCGAGGGGTAGAACGCGCGATCGAATGCGGTCTCGAAACGAGCGACGTCGACGCCGATCTCGCTCAGCAACCCCTTGGCGACCGGGCTGTAGAGGGTCTTCGGCGACTGCATTGCCTCGCTGCCGCCATAGCCGATCAGCAGCCGTCCATCGAGCGTGAGCTCGTTGCGCTTGGCATGGCCGCCGAAATCGTCGTGGTTGTCGAGAACGAGGATGCGGGCGGCTTCCCCCGTCGCGCGGGCGTAGAACCAGGCCGCGGCAAGACCGCTGATCCCGCCGCCGACCACGACCAGGTCGAGCTGCTCCTCGATCGGCGACTGCGCGATCGCAAACTGCCGGCGCTCGAGCGCCTGCGCATGCGCCGTCTCGAACGAGCCGGGATGCTGACCGCGCAGCCCGGTCAACGCCGGCGGGTAGCGGGAGGGCTGCGCTGCGATCTGCGCCATGGGCGTGAGCCCGGCGGCGATGGCGAGCGCGGTGCCGTTGAGGAAGTCGCGGCGGGTGATGTGGTTCATGCTGCGCTCAGCCACGAATTTTCGCCCGCGAACGCCGGCTACCCTCCTTCATCTCGCGCAACGTCTCGACCAGCGTTGTAGCTGTGCGCAGGAGGCGCCCGTCACGGCCATGGGGGCCGATGAGCTGCGCAGCGATCGGGAGACCCCCTTTGGCCGTGAACAGCGGCAGCGACAAGGCCGGCAATCCGGTCAAGGTCCAAAGGGTGCAGAACACGGGATCGCCGGTTGCGCCGAGCCCCTTTGGCGCAATGCCGGGGGCGGCGGGGGTCAGGATCGCGTCGTACTTGTCGAAGATCTCCGCAAGGCTCGTGGCATAGCGCGGGACCTTCGCCAACGCGCCGAGATAGTCGACTGCAGCCGTGCTGCGGCCGTGCGCGAGGAGCTTTTGCAGCGCTTCGCTCGGCGTGCCGCGGGCGACGAACGGCGCGAGGTTGTGCGCCATCTCGGTCGCCATGATGGTCCGATGCATGTCCCAGGCTTCGGTCCAGCTCTGCGGAAGATCCACGGGCTCGATCGCCGAGCCGAGCGCGAACGTCAGCTCCTCGAACGCCGCCTTTGTCTCGACCTCGGCTTTGTCCCACACCGGCGTGCGCACGAAGCCGAATTGCGGCGGCAGCGGCGGCGGCTCGCGCTGCAATGCGCGGAAATCGGGCGCGGCGAAAGGCTCCGTGTCGGGATCGGCCGGATCATGGCCAGCGATGACCTCGAGGATGAGCGCGAGGTCGGGAAGTGACCGCGCAAAGGCGCCGATATGATCAAGCCTGCGCGACAGCGGCAGCACCCCCGCGCGCGAGACGAGCCCATAACTTGGTTTTACCGCGAACACGCCGCAGAACGAGGCGGGGCGGATGATGGAACCGTTGGTCTGCGAGCCGAGCGCGAGCGGCACCATGTTGGCCGCTACCGCCGCCGCTGACCCCGAGGACGAGCCTCCAGGCGTGCGTGCGGGATCGTGCGGATTGCGGGTCGGCCCGGGATGAAAATAGGCGAATTCGGTCGTGACCGTCTTGCCGATGATGACCGCGCCGGCAGCGCGCAGCTTGGCCACCACAGTGGCGTCGTGCCGCGGCCGCCGACCGGCGCAGAGCGGCGAGCCGAGCTCGGTCGGATATTCGGCGGTGTCGATGATGTCCTTGACCGCGACCGGAACGCCGTGCAGCAGCCCGATCGGGTGGCGCTGCGCGCGACGCTCGTCGAGGGCACGCGCCTGCGCGAGCACATGATCGTGGTCGAGGTGGACGAACGCTTTGATCTTTCCATCAACCGCGTCGATCCGGTCGAGGCACGCGCGAGCATAATCCTCGGCCGAAATTGCGCCGCGGGCGATTTCCGCGGCGACTTCGGTCGCCGTCAGCATTATCAGCCCGTCAGCCATTGCCTCTGTCCTGCGTGGCCTTGCCGGGCTCTCCCGGACGGCCCTGGCGGTCACGTCGGCAGGGCGCTTGTGCCTCGGGCCTCGGTGCCCAATTGTGCGTCATGCCACGCACCCCCGGAGGCTGAGCATCGCGACACGTCTCGCAATGCCGCACGCGCGGCCTCAGCCGCCGTAGAGGTAGTTCGGCAGCCAAAGCGTCATCCCGGGCCACAGATACATGATCACCATGCAAATGACGATGACGACCATATAAGGCATCATGCCGTTGAAGATCTGATTGAGGGTGACGTGCGGCGGCGAGACGCCCTTGAGGTAGAACGCCGACATTGCGACTGGTGGCGAGAGGAACGCCGCTTGGAGGTTCACGAAAACCAGCGTGCCCCAGAGGACCGGGTCGATGTTGAAGTGCTTGAGCAACGGCAAGAAGATCGGAACAAAGATGACGATGATCTCCGTCCATTCCAGCGGCCACCCGAGCAGGAAGATGATCGCCTGCGAAAGGATCATGAACTGCACGGCCGTCATGTTGAGGGACAGCACCCATTGCTCGACCAGCGCCTGTCCTCCCAGGATCGCGAAGACCCCGGAAAACAGCGCTGAGCCGACGAACAGCCAGCACACCATGGCGGTCGTCTTGGCCGTCAAGAACACCGCTTCCTTCGTGCGTTTCCAGTCGAGCGTGCGCGCTTGGACCGCCAGCAGGAAGGCGCCAGCGGCACCTACCCCGGCCGATTCGGTGGCCGTGGTGATTCCGAACAGGATGACGGCGAGGACCACGACCGTGAGAATGCCGAGCGGCATCACCGAGGAGGTGAGAAGCTTCAGAACCACGAACCGGTCGGCATCCATCCTCCAGTAGTAACGGACGAGCAGAAAGGTGCCGAGGACGGCGCAAAGCGCGAACCAAAAATAGAAGCCTTCCGGCGGACCGTGTTCGGCAGGAGCAGCCGGCGCGCCGCCCAGCCCGGGAGTCCCCAGCTGCTGGACGCCTGATACGGCGGCTTCGGCAGCCGCCTGCTGGTGGATCACCACATACCACCAGGTCAGCCAGAGCGTGCCGGCGACCAGCGCGAATGGCACGAGCGCGACGCAGAAGTTCTTGACCAAAATCCAATAGCTGACGCGCGTCTCCTCCAGTTCGATTGTCGTGGCCCGCGACGGCGAGAACAACGCTGAAACGAGGCCGACCAGCATGTTGCTCGAATACGCCGATTGAAATTTTCGCATCCAGGCGGGCACCGGCACGCGGGTCAGCTCTTCCGACAACGGCGGAGCGATCTTGGGATTGAGCATCGCCCAGCCGATCACGTAGACGAGATAGAGCAGGGCGAGAAAAAATCCGGGAAACATCGCCGCGGCATAGAGCTTCACCACCGATTGGCCGGCCACCGCCGCATAGACGATGATCATCACCGATGGTGGAATCAGGATGCCGAGCGTGCCGCCGGCGGTGATCACCCCGGATGCGAGCTTCACGTCGTAGCCCGCGCGCAGCATCGGGTTGAACGCAATGACGCCCATCAGCACCACGACCGCGCCCACGAGCCCGCTGGCGATCCCCCAGAACGTGCACACGATGAGCGTCGCCACGGCCAGCGAGGCAGGCACGCGCCGGAACGCGAGCTGGATCGAGTAGAACATCTTGTCGACGAGCGCGCCGCGCTCCATCACGTAGCCCATGAGCACGAACAGCGGGATGGAAATCAGCACGTCGTTGGTCATCGCACCGTAGGTGCGCTGGACCATTAGGTCGAAGACCTTGTTCTGCGTGAAGACCTGCGTCGGGTCATGGAACGCGATGTAACCGAAGAACATTCCGAGACCCATGAGCGTGAAGGCCGTCGGGAAGCCCATCATGATCACGACCACGATGAGCACGAGCATCGTGAGCCCGAGGGCGGGATCACTCATGTGTTGAGGTCTCCGCCCATTCCACGCTGGCGCGCGGTCTCGTCGATTTCATGCGCGTGCTCGATGGCGAGCTTGCGCGTTTCCTCGTCAACGAATTCGCTGTGCGCGAGCTGCTCCTCGACGACGTCGATCTCGGCCACGTCCTTGAGGCGGCTCGGCCATTGCCCGGTCCTGAGGCAGACGACGCAGCGCACGATCTCGGCGACACCCTGGAGCATTACCAGGATTCCAGCCAGCGGCATCACGGCCTTGAACTGGTAGACGGGCGGGCCCTCCGCCGTGACGTTCGAATGCTCGGCGATCGCCCACGATTCCAACGCAAACACATATCCCGAATAGATCAGCGCAGCGATTCCGGGGATGAAAAAGACGACATAGAGCACCAGATCGAGCGCGGCCTGCAGGCGCGGCTGCATCGAGCTGTACAGGAAGTCGCCGCGGACATGGGCGTTCTGCGCCAACGTATAAGCACCGGCCAGCATGAACAGCGTGCCGTAAAGCATGTTGTCGAGGTCGAATATCCACGCCGTGGGCGCATTCAGGATGTAGCGCTTGAAGACCTCGACACAAACGACGGTCATGAGCGCAACGATCAGCCATGCCGCAGCCTTGCCGACCCAAGTGCTGATGCCATCGATCGCATGCAGGACGTTTTGGACGCTCATCCACTGCCGCCACTAGGAGCGCGGAAGTCGACAATAAGAGAAGCACCATCCGGTCGCGCTCCCGAATGGTGCTTTTTGCCGGCTCAGCGGGTCGTCAGATCGGCGTCTTGGCATTCGGCCCGAAGTAGTGATCGAACACCATCTTCCGGCTCACTATGGTGTCCTGCTCCCACCGCGTCGCCCGTCTGGCGAATGCCAGCTGCGATTCGATGATCTCCTTGAACAGCGGATTTTCCGCCGCTTTCTTCTTTGCTACCTCGTCGAATACCTCGAGTTGCCTCTTGAGCACCGAATCGGGAGTCTTGTAGAACTTCACGTTGTCCTTCGTCTGCAGCGCGATATAGTCCTGCGAGTATCGGTCGATGGCCTTCCACTGCATATCCTGCGAAGCGGCCTCCACCGCATTTGCGATGATCGCCCTCAATTTGTCGGGCAATGCCTCGTACTTCGTCTTGTTGAACGTGATTTCGAGCTGCTCGGCATTCTGATGGTAGCTCTGCAGCATGCAGATCTTGGCGACATCGGCAAAACCAAGCGCGCGATCCGACGATGCGTTGTTGAACTCGGCCGCCTCGATCAGGCCGCGGTCCATGGCCGCGACGATCTCGCCGCCGGGCAGCGCGTTCACCGCGGCACCCATGCCCTGGAACACGTCGATGGAGATGCCGACGGTGCGGAACTTGAGGCCTTTGAAGTCGTCGGGCTTTGTAACGACCTTCTTGTACCAGCCGAGGGGCTGGGTCGCCATCGGTCCGTACGGGAACGAGACGACGTTGGCGCCGATCGACGCATAGAGCTTGTTGAGCAGTTCCTTGCCGCCGCCGTATTTGTGCCAGGCCAGCAGCATGTTGGCGTCCATCGCGTAGCCCGGGCCCGACCCCCACAGCGCCAGGGCGGTCTGCTTGCCGTAGTGGTAGACGAGCACGCCGTGCCCGCCGTCGAGCACCCCTTTCGAGACCGCGTCGAGCAGCTGGAACGCGGGCACCACAGCCCCTGCGGGCAGCACCTCGATCTTGAGGTCGCCGCCGGTCATGTCGTTGACCTTCTTGGCATAATCCAGCGCGTATTCATGAAAGATGTCTTTCGATGGCCACGTGCTTTGCCAGCGCATGGTGATGGGGCCCTGCGCCTTGACGAAGGTCGGCGCGGCCACCGTCGCCGTGGTCGCCAGCGCCGCTCCTTTCAGGAACCTGCGGCGGGTGGTCGGGGTTGAACGAGATTTCTGTGACACGGATTTCCTCCCTGGCTTGAGGACGACGTCACGGTCGTCTGCTCTGTTTCACCACTCTGACGTTCAGGTTTGCCACTTTACAAGAATTCCCGAGAGATTTGGTACCGAAGTTAACGTCTGGCTTTTGCTGTCTGCGCACGGCCGTGGTCGCGCGGGTCGGGGCGGCGCCGCCGAGAAACCTGCGGGGGTCGCCGGTTTGCACGTGCGCGATGGTTCAGCAGTCATCGCTGTTGCCCGGTTCATCAATTTCCCCCGCGGCCTTCTCGGCACCGCTTGGCTATGAACCCACCGGACAGGTTCCCTATTCCCGCTTGTAGGGGGTGCTCCCATCGTGCACAAGGCCCGGAAGGTCTCGTTCCCCCGAGCGAGGCGCAAGAAATGGGAAACGAAAGGGGCGACGGCCCACAGGGGCTCCCAAAAGCGTGCCGTTGGCTGGGCTCGAAGCCGAAGTAGGACTGGCGCGCCCGGAGCAAACCCTTGGCCGCGTCGTCAACAATCGCCCGCGGCGGGCTCAGATCGGTGAGGCGAGATCCCGCGTGCCGGCACATTTCCCGATCCGTCGCCGCCAGACAGGAGGCCTCCCGTGTCCCGCCTGACCTCCACGCTCGCCACCATCTGGCGGCTCAGCCGTCCCTATCTCGTGTCCGAGGACCGCTTCGCGGGCTGGCTGCTGCTCGGTTCGGTCATTGCCATCGAGCTGTCGCTTGCCGGGCTCAACGTCGTCTTCAATCGCTGGAATGCCCGGTTCTACAACGCGATTCAGGACCGGAACTGGGACAGCTTCATCGGCGAGCTCGAGTATTTCTGCGTCCTCGCGGCGGCCTTCATCCTGCTCGCAGTCTATCAGATCTACCTGCGCCAGTGGCTGCAGATCCGTTGGCGAAGCTGGATGACGCGGCACTATCTAGCGGATTGGCTGAGCGAGGCAAATCACTATCGCATGCAAATGCTCGGCGATGCCGCCGACAACCCGGATCAGCGGATTTCCGAGGACATCAACATCTTCATCGAGCGCGGCCTCTACGTCGTCGTCAAGCTGCTCGGAGCCGTCGTCACGCTGTTCCTGTTCGCGGGCATCCTGTGGGGCCTGTCGGACGACGCCCCGCTGCGACTCTTCGGCTACGATCTCGTCATCCCCGGCTATCTGCTGTGGGCTGCACTGGTTTACGCGCTGGTCGGCACCGTGCTTACCCACTGGGTCGGCTCGGCGCTCATCGCGCTCACGTTCCAGCAGCAACGTTACGAGGCGGACTTCCGCTTCAATCTGGTGCGGGCACGGGAGAATTCCGAGCAGATCGCATTGCTCCGCGGCGAGGGGGCGGAAACGCCCCGGCTGCTCGAACGGTTCGCCAACGTGATCATGAATTGGCGGGCGATCATGCTGCGGACCAAGCGGCTCACATTCCTCACCTCCGGATACCAGCAGGTGGCGATCGTGTTCCCTTACGTAGTCGTGAGCCCCGGCTATTTTGCCGGCCGGCTTCAGCTCGGCGGGCTGATGCAGACTGCATCCGCATTCAGCAGCGTGCACGAGGCCCTCTCGATCATCGTGACCATCTACCGGGAGATCGCCGAATGGCGCGCCGTCATCGCTCGGCTCGACGGTTTCGACCGGGCGATCGCCGAGGCGCGGCGCGCTGCCGCGGCCGAGCCGGCGATCAAGGTCCTGTCCCGCGCCAATCAGGACAGGGTGGAGATCGAACAGCTCAAGGTGCGGCTGCCGCACGGGGAGCCGCTGGTCGCCGTCGAGGACATCGTGGTCACGGCAGGCGAACGCGTCCTGCTCACCGGCCCGTCCGGATCGGGAAAGTCGACGCTCTTCCGCGCGATCGCCGGGACCTGGCCGTTCGGCGCCGGGACCATCGTGGTGCCCAAAGGCGCCAAGGTGATGGTGCTGCCGCAGCGCCCCTATTTCCCGATCGGCAGCCTGGCCGCGGCGGTCAGCTACCCGGCCGAGCCCGGCACCTATTCCCAGGCCGCCTTGGCCGACGCGGTCCGCGCCGTCGGGCTGCCGGCGCTTGCCGGCCGTCTCGAGGAAGAGGGGCACTGGAACCGCACCCTCTCGCTCGGCGAGCAGCAGCGCCTCGGCATCGCCCGGGTGCTTCTGCAGGCCCCTGACTATCTGTTTCTCGACGAGGCGACAGCCTCGCTCGACGAGCCCGCCGAGGCGGCCCTGTACCGGCTCATTCACGAGCGGCTCAAGCGCACGACGATCGTGTCGATCGGGCACCGCTCGACGCTCGCCGCGTTTCACGACCGCGGCCTCGCCATGGTGCGCGACGGCGAGCGCTACCGGCTGCGCGAGGCGGCATTGCAGGCGGCCGAGTAGCAATATTCATCCGAGCGATCGCTGCTCGAGCCGCATTGCGCATTGCATGCGGGCGGCGCAGGCTCGCAGATCCACGCAGCGGGCGCCTTGCGCGACGCGGTCAGCGGCGCCAGCGATCAGGCGGCCGCCTTCTTGCGGTTCGCCTCGAGCCTCGCATCGACCAAGGCCACCGTGGCGTCGATGGCGGCGTTGCGCAGCCCCTTCTGCGCAGCGATCAGCTGGACAAGCTTGTCGGCACGCTCGATGTTCGGCACGCCGTTGTTGAGCGCGCGGGCAGCCGACGACGGCCGGGTGAGGCTTTGCGCCGCGGCGGCATATTTCTCGAACGGGACCAGGTCGTCGCGCCGGGCACCGAGCTTCACGCAGAGATCGACCACGAAATCGTAGACCGCGCGCGACGCCTCGAGATCCCGGTGCACGGCCTCCTGGATGTTCACCGCTCCATCTCTGGTGACACAGCGGTAGTTGCCGGTCAGCAGCATGGCCCATTTGGCGAGCGGCACGAACACGGAGTCGTGCACCTTGAGCTTCACCGGCAGCTCGACCTTTGCCTCGCCGGTGTCGAAGCGGATCGCCTCGATCTCGTCCTGCAGCCTCCTGAGGATCGCGGTATGGCGGTCGGAGTCGAACCGCGCAACCTTGAAGTTGGTCGGCAGCGTCACCTGCAGGACATTGACCTTCTCGTCCGGGGGGCGGATCGCCTGCGGGTCGGGGCTGCACAGCGTGATCAGGCTCGGATCGAAGTTGTTCCACACCGTCGAATCCGTGTAGGCGGCTCGGAGTGCCTCGGTGTTCAGCCCGGGAAGCCGCCTGAGGTAGGCCAAGGGCGGCATGTTCATGATCGACATGCAGGGCACTTTCGACCTTGCCACTGCATCGAGCAGCTCGCGCACACCCGGGGAGCGGTATTGCGGCTCCTGCATCGCGAGCCCGACGAGATCGTAGTCGGCCGGCTTGACGTCGCCTGCACCGGCGGCGCTCACCCTGCCCGGCAGCTTGCGGGAGTCGAGCTCGACGGGGTCCTTGCGGCCCCTGATCGGCAGGCGCACGCGGAAGCCCTCCGCGTTGATCAGGTCGGCCTCGGCAGGGAGGCACACCAGCTTGATCGTGTGACCGCCGAACAAGAGCTTCGAGGCCAGCAACGACCCGTACGACGCGCCCATGATCAGAATGTTGTAGGTCGCCGCCATGGCGCATCTCCTTCGTCGCTGGAATGGCAGAGGAGCGAGCGGTCCGGCACTCCATCTCGCCCCCGTCAATGCTATTCGGCCCGCGACCCCCGCGCAATCGAGATCGGCCGCGCCGATGAGCGCGTGCCAAGGCGTGCAAGGGTCGTCATGCCCGCGCTCGTCGCGGGCATCCACGTCTTTGCGGCCTCACGGTTCCGGAAGACGTGGATGGCCGGGACAAGCCCGGCCATGACGTCTGGCGTATGATCCGAGCTTCGGAGATGCGTGCATCCCCTGGCATCGGCGGGGAGAGGTGCCACCGCTGCGGTCGTTCGCGTCCGGCCCGGACATGCCGACCGGCTCCAGCGGCGAAAACCCGCGAGCTGTCGTCAGCTGCCGTTGGAGCCGCCGCCCGAGGGCATATGCGGGCTCCCCATCGAGGAGGACTCGCCCGGATGGCTCGGCGACGGTGCCGGAGCCGGGGCGGGAGACGGCCTTGCAGCGGGCGATGGCCTTGCAGCGGGCGATGGCCTTACAGCGGGAGATGGCCTCGCAGCAGGAGACGGCCTTGCAGCGGGAGATGGCCTTGCAGCGGGCCGTGGCGCCGCCTTCTTCGCCTTGGGGGGCGACCTCCTCGGCGCGGCCTTCTTTGCTGCGGCGCGCTTCTTCTTGCGCGCCGGAGCGGCTCTTTTCGCTTTCTTCTTGGTCCTCGACTTTGCCTTCTTAGCCATGATCAGCCTCCCGATCGTTGTGCGGCTCGAATTGGGTACGATTGAGCTACCCACGCGTCAGGCGGAATGCGCTCTCGCCCGTTCCGTCCTGTACCTGTACCCGGTCACATCGCCGCCGCGACGGTCGCATCTGGCGCGGCGGAGACCCCTGCCCCGGTGAGCCCCTTGGGCGGGGGGCCCCCGGCCGCCCAGTCGATCAGCTCGACCGTGTGGACGACCGGGATCGCAGTGCCCGCCGCGATCTGCGTCATGCAACCGACATTGCCGGCAGCAATCACGTCGGGCTTCACTCTCTCGATATTCGCGACCTTGCGTTCGCGCAACCTCCTTGCAAGCTCCGGCTGAAGCAGGTTGTAGGTGCCAGCCGAACCACAGCACAAATGCGCTTCCGGCACATCTTTCACCACGAAGCCCATCTTGAAAAGCAATTCTTTTGGTGTCCTCCCAACTTTCTGTCCGTGCTGAAGCGAGCAGGCCGAGTGGTAGGCCACAACGAGCCGTTCCAGACTGCGCCGAGGCGAGCATCCGAGCCGAGCCAGGTACTCGCTGATGTCGAGGGCGAGCTGCGAGACGCGCGCCGCCCGGCCGGCATAGGCCGGATCGGTCCGCAGCATGAAACCATAGTCCTTGACCGTGGTCCCACAGCCGGAAGCGGTGGTCACGATGGCATCGAGGCCCTCCCGCTCGATCTCCGCGCTCCAGGCATCGATCTGCCGGCGCGCGGCAGCGAGGGCCTCCTCCTTGCGCCCCATATGGTGGACCAGCGAGCCGCAGCACCCGGCCCCGGTGACCACCACATCGATGCCCTGCCGGGTGAGAAGGCGCACGGCCGCCGCCTCGATCGCCGGGGCGATCACCGGCTCGACGCATCCCCGCAGCAGCGCCACCCGCCCTCGCCGCCGTCCGGATGCCGCGAACGAGCGCTGCCGCGGCAGCCGGGCCGGCGGCGGGGCCGGGACGAGGCGCAGCATGGCCGCGAGCCGCTCCAGGCCGAGCCGGGCGAGCAGTCCGGCGAGCGGCGCGGCCAGACGCCCCGCATGCAGCGCCAGCCGAAACCGCCCGCTGTGCGGCAGCAGGCGGGCGATGAGGGCGCGGACCAGGCGGTCGTGAGCGGGGCGCCGATAGGTCTCCTCGATGTGGGCTCGGGCATGGTCGACCAGGTGCATATAGTGCACGCCGGAGGGACACGTGGACATGCAGGCAAGACACGAAAGACAGCGGTCGATGTGCTTGACCACGTCGGCGGTCGCCGCTCGCTCGTTCTCCAGCATGTCCTTGATCAGGTAGATGCGCCCGCGCGGGGAATCGAGCTCGTCGCCGAGAAGCAGATAGGTCGGGCAGGTCGCGGTGCAGAACCCGCAATGGACGCAGGTGCGCAGAATTCGATCTGCTTCGGCAATATCCGGGTTGGCGAGCTGAGCTCGGCTGAAGCTGGTCTGCATTCCTTCTGGCCTTCTAGATTCCCGCCCACATCCGACCGGGGTTGAGCATCCCGCGCGGATCGAAGCTCTCCTTGACCCGCCGCGTCAATGCGGCAAGGGCGGCACCCTGCGGCTCGAACACCGCGACCGCCGCGCGCACGCCGGCCGAAGCGCGGATCAGCGTGGCATGACCGCCGCTCGCTGCGAGGGCACGGCGGATGATGGCGGCGCCGGCATCAGCACTGGGCGCGACCGCGACCCAGATGAGGCCTCCGCCCCAGTCGTAGAACAGCTCCGCATCGGCGTCCCGGGCGATCATGGCGCCGATCGTGGCGCCGTGGCTCGGTGGCACCGAGATCCTCCACAACGCGCGTTCCCGGCCGTTCCCGGTCGCGGCAAAGGGCGTCGCGTCGCGCAGCCCCTCCCAGAGTCGCCGGGAGACCGCTTGCCCCGTCCGCGCAAGCTCCCCGAACTCTCCTGCCAGGGCCTCGAGCACGCGCGCGCGAGGGGCGACCGAGGGCTCGAACCCTTCCAGGCGCAGTGCCGTCACCGCGCTTCCCCAGGAAGCGACCTCCGGGATGCGCGCTGCCGCCTCGGCCGGCAGATGCGCCGCCGCCGACAGGTCGCAGGCGGAGCCCATCGCAGCAGTCATCACCCCGACCGCCTGCACGGCGTCGAGCCCGCGAACGAGGATGGTCTCCTCGGTCTCGGGCCTCGGCAGCGTCTTGATCGTGACCTCGGTCAGGGCGGCGAGCGTTCCCCAGGAGCCGGCGAGCAGCTTGCAGAGGTCGTAGCCGGTGACATTCTTCACCACACGGCCGCCGGACCTGAAGGTTTCGCCGCGACCCGATACCGCCGAGAAGCCGAGAAAGTGGTCCCGCGCGGCGCCGGCCTTGATTCGGCGCGGCCCCGCCAGATTGGCCGCGAGCACCCCGCCGATCGTGCCGCGGCCGCGGGCGCCGCCGAGGACGGGCCCGCAATCCATCGGCTCGAACGCAAGCTGCTGGCCGCGCGAGGCCACGACATCCTCGATCTCGCGAAGCGGTGTGCCGGCTCTCGCCGACAGCACCAGCTCTTCCGGCTCGTAGAGGGTCACGCCGCTGAGCGCCGACAGGTCGAGCGCGAGGGGGGTCTGCGTGGGCCGGCCGATGGCCCGCTTGGAGCCGTGCCCGACGAGCTCCAATGCCCTCCCTTGGGCGAGCGCCCATTGCACCGCCGCTTCGATCTCCTTGGGGTCGCGGGGGGAGAGGGTATCGGTCATCCCATCATTCAGAACCGCGGAATGTCCGGGAAGGGCAGCCGACCGGCATGCACGTGGATGCGCGAGAGCTCGGCGCAGCGATGCAGGGTGGGAAACACCTTGCCCGGATTGAGCAGTCCCTTGTCGTCGAACGCGCATTTCAGCCGCTGCTGCTGCGCCAGATCGAGCTCGGAGAACATGGCCGGCATCAGGTCGCGTTTCTCCACTCCGACCCCATGCTCGCCGGTGAGCACGCCGCCCACCGCGACGCAGAGCTTGAGGATTTCGGCGCCCAGGGCTTCCGTCCGCTCGAGCTCGCCCGGCTCGTTGGCGTCGTAGAGGATGAGCGGATGCAGATTGCCGTCCCCGGCGTGAAAGACGTTGGCGACGCGCAGCCCATGCTGCCGCGACAGCTCGTTCATCCGCTTGAGCACGTGTGGCAGCCTGCCGCGGGGGATGGTTCCGTCGATGCAGTAATAGTCGGGCGTGATGCGGCCGACGGCGGGGAACGCGGCCTTGCGGCCGGCCCAGAACAGGAGGCGTTCCTCTTCCGACCCCGACGTCCGGCAGGTCGAGGCGCCGCAGGACCGTGCCATCGTCTCAACCCGCTCGGTCAGGTAATCGACCTCGGCCTGCGGGCCGTCGACTTCCACGATCAGCAAGGCTTCGACATCGAGCGGGTACCCGGCGTGAACGAACTCCTCGACGGCGTGGATCGCCGGCTTGTCCATCATTTCCATGCCGGCGGGAACGATGCCGGCGCCGATTATGCTGCTCACGCATCGGCCGGCGTCTTCCGAGGAGGCAAAGCCCACGAGGACGGCGCGCGCGCATTCGGGGCTGCGCAACAGGCGCACCGTCACTTCCGTGACGACGCCGAGCAAGCCCTCCGAGCCGGTGATGACCCCGAGCAGATCGTACCCGCCGGCATCGAGATGCTTGCCGCCGAGGCGCACGATCTCGCCGCTCATCAGCACGATCTCGCAGCCGAGCAGATTGTTGGTGGTCACGCCATATTTGAGGCAATGCACGCCCCCGGAATTCTCCGCGACATTGCCGCCGATGGTGCAGGCGATCTGCGACGAAGGATCGGGCGCGTAATAGAACCCCGCGTGCTCGACGGCTTGGGTGACCGCGAGGTTGGTAACGCCGGGCTCGACCACGGCGGCGCGGTTGGCGAGGTCGATCTCGCGGATGCGATTGAATTTGGCCATGCCGAGGAGAACGCCGTCGGAAAGCGGCAGCGCGCCGCCGGAAAGCGAGGTCCCGGCGCCGCGCGGCACCACCTTGATCCCCTGCGCGTGGCAATATCCGAGCACCCGGCTGACCTGCTCGGTGGTCTCGGGCAGCACGACCAGCATCGGCAGCTGCCGGTAAGCAGTGAGGCCGTCGGACTCGTAGGGGCGCAGCTCCCGTTCGCCCGCAATGACTCCCTCCCCGGGCACCATCGCCCGCAATTCCGCGGCGATGCGCGCACGGCGGCCGAGCACGGCTTGATCGAGGGCAGGCATCGCGAGCGGCACGTGCTGCTCCTTGCGCTTGTCGGATCACTTTATACAGGCAAAGCCGCCGGGAAATCCGCTCGCCCGCAAAAAAGCCCTTTCGAGCCGGGCGGATGGGCGCCCGGAGCCGTTGACACGGCGAGCGAGGCAAGCCATTCGAATCCGGTAGCGATTGCAACCGCCGGCCGGCGAGAGCACGCCACATTCATGGTCCGGGCTTCGGACCGCGCTCGCGATTGGTGGCGCCTGCCGGGTGCCGCATCGGAGGCAGTGGAAAGGAGAAGGTGATGACGATACGGCTCACGACAGGCTGCCTGGTTGCCGCCGTTGCCCTTGCGGTCTCGACGGCGGGATCCCGGGCGCAGGACGCCGAAGCCGGCGAGAAGGTGTTCAAGCGGCTGTGCTCCCCCTGCCACGAGATCGGAGACAAAGCGAAGGTGAAGCTCGGACCGCCGCTCAACGGTATCGACGGGCGCAAGTCGGGCACCTACGAGGGCTTCAACTACTCGCAGGCCAACAAGTCGTCCGGCATCACCTGGAGCAAGGAGACCTTCACCAAGTACATCCACGCGCCGATGCAGGAGATGCCCGGCACGCGGATGGCCTTCGTCGGCATCAAGAATGACAACGACGTTGCAAGTCTCTGGGCCTATCTCAGCCAGTTCGGGCCCGACGGGAAGAAGAAATGAGCTCGGGCGGCCCTGCGCCCGCATTGAGCGAAGCTCGGTGCGGGCTGCCGGTTTGCCGAGAGGAGCGCGCGGGACGCACGCAAACGGCTCTGCTGGTCGTTTTCGACGCTCGAGCGGTTGCCTGCAGGGGTTGATGCCATGATCAAGGATGTCCTCGTCAGCCTCTCGCTGCAGGCCACGCCGGATGTCGCCGCCGATTACGCCGTCTCGCTGGCGGCGACATACCGGGCGCACGTGGTCGGCATTGCCTTGGTGCAGGATCCGGTGATTCCGATGGGAGCGATGAGCAGCGCTCCGGTCGAGCTGATCGAGATCCAGCGCCAGCAGAACAGCAGGATCGCCAAGGATGCACTCGGCCGGTTCGAGGCGGCCGCCGGGAGGGTCGGGATCGCGTCAGAGGCGCGCACCGTCGATGTGACTGCGGGCAGCGCCGCGAGCCTGCTCGGTCATATCGCCCGGCGCTTCGATCTGGCGGTGATCGGTCAGGCGCAGCGGGAGCATGGTGCATCCCAGGAGCTGATGATCGAGGGAGTGCTGTTCGAATCCGGCCGCCCGGTCATCGTGGTGCCTTACATCCACAAGGACGCCTTCAAGGTCGACCGTGTGCTGGCGTGCTGGGACGGCAGCCGCGCCGCGGCGCGCGCCATCGGCGACGCCATGCCGTTCCTGGAACGGGCCAAGGCGGTCGACGTCGTGGTCGTCTCGGAAGATCACAAGCAGGAGGAGGTCGCCGGTGCCAGCATGAACGATCACCTGGCGCGCCACGGCGTGGCCGCCAAGGTGCAGCGCATCGCCAAAGGCGATATCAACGTCGAGGATGCCATTCTCTCTTACGCGGCCGACAGCGGCGCCGATTTCATCGTGATGGGGGGTTATGGGCATTCCCGGTTGCGCGAGTTCATGCTCGGCGGCGTCACCCGCGGCATGCTGGGGGAGATGACGGTCCCGGTCTTGATGTCGCATTGATTCGAAGCGGAGCGAGATCAGGTGGAGTCGGCAATGCCCGCGCTCGGGAGCCCGCCGCGCCTGCGCGGCAGGAGCCCGTCTCGCGGGCATCCGCATCCGCTTAGTCCGGCGACAAGTGTGGCCCGAGCGGAAGGTCGACCTGATATCGATCCCGCTCCTACACGCAGGCGCCGAGCCGCTTGAAGTGGAGGAGAGCGCCCCAGGCGGCCTGATAGGTCGGGATATTGTCCGCCAGCACCACCCAGCCGCCGCCCAGCGGCGGGCCGTCGCTGTCGAACCAGATCTTGCAGTCCCCATGCGCCCAGCGGATGATTTGCCAATCGAAATCGCCCCAGCGATGGAGCTGTCGGCTATCGGCCGCGCCCGGAGCGACGATCGCCGTCGCCAGTGCCAGTGCGGCAATGAGCTTGTGCATGGCTTCCCTCCTGCAGTGAAGCAATGCACCGAATTTAGCGGGATTCGGCCGGTAGATGCCGCCGCCCCGCCAGCATCGAGCGGCATTTTCCCCAGCAAATAATCGGCCGTTCGCACACCCCGTCAATCGAGGCGCGCCGGGCCCGAGATTGGCGCCGCCGCCTGGGCGACCAGCCCGCGTGCGCGGGCATCGATGACGCCGAGCGCGCGCAACGCAAAGAGCGCGATCGTCTGCGCGCGGGTCCGCTCTTGCGCCGGATCGGCATCAGAGGCGGGTGCGAGTGGCCCGATCAGCCCGCCGATCAAGGCCCCTACCAGCGCCGCCGCGGCCAGCTGCGCATCCTGCTCGGGCACGCGTCCTTCGATCACCGCGCGGCGGATTAGCCGTTCGAGCGCCGCGGCGACCGCGCGCCGGTAGGCGCCGCGGGCCGCGTCTAGCTCGGGCTCGACCGGCTCGGCCACGAGAGCAAAGGTCAGCCGTCGGCGAGCGAGCGCACGGACGGCGAACGTGGTCACCGTCGCTGCCAGGGCCGAGAGCGGACCCGGTGCCGCCTGCGCGGCGGCATCGAGCTCGGCCAGATCCTTCTCCAGCAGCGAGCGGACCAGTGCGGAAACGAGCTCGGCCTTCGACGAGAAATAACGGTACACCGTGCCGGTGGCGACGCCGGCGCGCTCGGCAACGGGCGCGATCTGCACCGCTGCCATCCCCTGCTCGCCGGCCACCCTGCAAGCCGCCTCCAGGATCGCCGCACGGCGGGCAAGGAGCTTGCGAGCCACGTTCTCCGTATGCCGATAGGCCACCCGAATCAGCCTCCAGGAACATCTGAACCGAGGTTCACATGACTTTGCTGAGCGCACAAGCACTGGGCCGCGCCGGCGCGTGGGGGCAGGCGCGCTGGCGCGATCAGACGCTGAATCGCTTGGCGTCCTCGGCCTTGAAGGACAGTCCGAATCCCGGCCGAGTCAGGTCGGGGGCGACGGCGCCGGCGTGCGGGGTCGGCGCCCCGTCGAACAGCATCTGCTCGATACGGACGTGATCGTGAAACCATTCGAGGTGGCGAAGGCGCGGTGCCGCACAGGCCGGGTGCAGATGCAGCGAGGGCGCGCAATGAGCGGAGAGGTCGACATGGTGCGAGCATGTTCCGACCGTCTAGAACCAGCGTTCGTCATGGCCGGGCTCGTCCCGGCCATCCCGATACGTGAGGCACCATGGTGCACCGGCAATCGGGATGCGCGGGACGTAAGCGCGTTCACGCGCGTCTGCGACGCGCTATGCCCGCGCATGACGTGACTGCAAATGAGCGGAATCGGCTCTACCTGAGCATCGTCCTCCGGATGCAACTGGCGGTCGCCCCGGACGCCCCGTTCGGCACGGAATGGGCCGGGCTGTTGCGCAAGCTCAATCGTCTCGATCCGTCGTTTCGGACTTGACGACGGCTGAGGCCGCCCGGCCCTTCGGAGGGATGCAGCGTGCCTGCCGCAGCCCGAGCCGGCCCGGCCTGCTGCGGTCGCGCCGGCTCGGCTCAGCGCTGCTCCGCGCGGGCCTTCTGCCGCATTCCGCTCAGCGACATCGTCGGGGTCAGCGCCTCGGGATCGATCTTGAGATGCAGGATCGACGGCTTCCCCGACTTCCGTGCGGCATCAAAGGCCGGGAAGAAGTCGGCCGTCTTCTCCACGGTGGCTCCATAGCCGCCGAACGCGCGCGCATAGGCCGCGAAGTCCGGGTTCTTGAGATCGGTCGCCACCACCCGGCCGGGATAGTGGCGCTCCTGGTGCATGCGGATGGTCCCGTACATGCTGTTGTCGGCGACCACGATGATGACCGGCAGCTCGTATTGGACCGCAGTCGCGAATTCCTGCCCGGTCATCAGGAAGTCACCGTCGCCGGCAAAGGCGATGACGGTGCGCTCCGGCATGAGCCGCTTCATCGCGACTGCGGCGGGCACGCCGTAGCCCATCGAGCCCGCGATCGGGGCAAGCTGGGTCCCATAGCGGCGATAGCGGGCATAGCGATGCACCCACACCGAGTAATTGCCGGCCCCGCTGCAGATCACCGCGTCGGCGGGAAGCCGCTCGCGCAGGCCGGCGATGATCTCGCCGAGATTGACCGCTCCCGGCACGGCGGTCGGCTTGTCGGTCCAGGCGAGAAACTCGTCGTGGGCAACCGCCGTGTCGGCGCGCCACGGCACATTGGCGGGCGGCTCGAGCGCCTCGAGCGCGGCAGCAAATGCGGTCGGGGCGGCATTGATCGGAAGCTGTGCGCGATACACGCGGCCGAGCTCCTCGACGCCTGGATAGACGTGGACCAGCGTCTGGCGGGGAGCGGGGATGTCAATGAGGGTATAACCCTGCGACGGAACCTCACCCAGCCGGCCGCCGATCAGCACGATCAGGTCGGCCTGCTTGACCCGGCCGAGCAGCTTCGGGTTGGGACCGATGCCGAGATCGCCGGCGTAGCAGCCATGCGCGGGATCGAACAGATGCGCGCGGCGGAACGTGGTCGCGACCGGCAGCGCAAAGCGCTCGGCAAAGCGGGTGACGGCCGCGCATGCCGCGGCCGACCAGCGGCTGCCGCCGAGAAGCACGAGCGGGCGCTGCGCCGCCCAGATGAGCTTCTGCAGGCGATTCATGTCGGTCGTCCCCGGCCAGGTCTCGACCGGCTCGAAGGCAGGCGCATCGGCAACCGCAATGCGCTCGACCAGCATGTCCTCGGGAAGCGCCATGACCACCGGCCCCGGCCGCCCGCTGGTCGCGGTGTGGAAGGCGCGCGAGACGAGCTCGGGGATGCGGGAAGGATCGTCGATCTCGGTCGTCCACTTGGCGATGGTTCCGAACACCGCGCGGTAATCGAGCTCCTGAAACGCCTCCCGCTCGCGCGCCTCGCGCGCGATCTGGCCCGCGAACAGGATCAGCGGCGTGGAATCCTGCCGCGCGATGTGCAGACCCGCCGCCGCATTGCTGGCGCCGGGCCCGCGGGTCACGAAACAGATGCCGGGGCGGCCGGTCGCCTTGCCGTGCGCCTCGGCCATGATCGCGGCACCGCTCTCGTGGCGGCAAACGGTGATGGCAATGTCACGGTCGTAGCAGGCGTCGAGTGCCGCGATGTAGCTCTCTCCCGGCACGCAGAACATGTGCCGCGCGCCGTGGATGACGAGCTGATCGATCAGCACCTCGGCCGCCGTCCTGGTGCCGTCGGTGGCGCGCATGGACATCTCCTCAACGCCGGATCGGGCAGAACCGGGTCGGAATCATCAGCGAGGTCTTCTGCCCGACCAGATAGCCGCTCTCGTTCAGGGTGGACAAGCACGGTATCCTCCCTGTGACAGCGGCGCCATCCGCCGCGCAAACGGATTGTTTCGGGCCGATGTGGCGGGCGTCAATAGAGCGCTTGCACGCTGCCTGCGGCCGGTTCTCAGCCCGCTAGCGGGGACATGGACGGCCGGGACAGGCCCGGCCACGCGAGGCTTTCGTCGTGCCCGACCGGATCAGGATGAACGAGCTTTCGTCCCAGGAAGAAGCCTTCGCGCTGCTCGCCGACCCGGCAACCCATGCCGGCGCAACGGTGAAACGCATCGACACGCATGCGGCCTCCGTGTTTCTCGCCGGCAGCCGGGCGTTCAAGGTCAAGCGGGCGGTGCGTTTTCCCTTCCTCGACTACTCGAGCCTCTGCAAGCGCAGGCGCGCCTGCGAGGCCGAGCTCGAGGTGAACCGAGCGTTCGCGCCGGACATTTATCGGCGGGTGGTGGCGATCACCCGCGCGCCCGACGGCTGCCTGGAGCTTGGCGGCGGCGGCACCCCGATCGAATGGGTCGTGGAGATGCGCCGCTTCGACGAGACGGCCACCCTCGATCATCTCGCCGTAGAGCGGCGGATCGATGCGACGCTGGCGGAGGCACTGGGCAGCGCCGTCGCCGCCGCGCATGCAGCCGCGTCGGCGAGCGAGAGCGAGCCCTGGATCAGGGCGCTCGCCGACTACATCGAGCAGGACGACGCGGCATTCCGGGAGCTGCCCGAGCTGTTCCCGGCCGCGCGGGTCGATGCGCTGACGGCCGCCAGCCGGGCGGCCTATGCGCGAATCCGCCCTTTGCTGGTCGATCGCGGGCGGCATGGGCTGATCCGTCGCGGCCATGGCGACCTGCATCTCGGCAACATCGTCCTCCTCGACGGGCGACCGACGCTGTTCGACGCCATCGAGTTCGATCCGGTGGTCGCGTCGGGCGACGTGCTCTACGATCTCGCCTTTCTGCTCATGGACCTGGTCGAGCGAGGGCTCGGGGATGCCGCCAACATCGTCCTCAACCGCTATCTGAGCAGGACCATGCGGGCAGAGGACCTGGATGCGCTCGTGGCGCTGCCGCTGTTTCTCTCGATCCGTGCCGCCATTCGCGCCAAGGTCACGGCGGCGCGCCGCGCCCGCGCAGCATCCGAGGCGGTCGCCGCGGTCGACGATGCCGCCCGCAACTATTTCGACTGGGCCTGCCGTTTCCTGCAGCCGCCCGCGCCGCTCCTCGTTGCCGTGGGCGGGCTCTCCGGCACCGGCAAATCCATGCTGGCGCGGGCGCTGGCTCCGAATATCGGCCCGGCGCCGGGCGCGGTGGTGCTGCGCTCCGACATCGAGCGCAAGAGCCTGCTCGGGGTGGACGAGCACGCGAAGCTGCCGGGGCAAGCCTATGCGCCGGCAGTGAGCGCGCGCATCTATGCCGGCATTGTCGACAAGGCACGGCGGGCGGTCGCCGCCGGCCATTCGGCGATCGTCGATGCTGTCTTCGCCAGGCGGGAGGAACGCGCGGTGATGCGGCGATCGGCGGATGTGCTGGGCGTGGCGTTCCACGGGCTGTTCCTCGAGGCCGATCTCGCGGCGCGGCTCGAGCGGGTGGGCGGGCGCGGTGCCGATGCCTCGGATGCGGACGCCGGCGTGGTCCGCGGCCAGGAGCACTATACGCTGGGAGCGCTCGACTGGACCCGTATCGATGCCTCCGGTACGCCGGAGCAGACATTGGCTCGGGCGTCCTCCGCCATCGGCATCCGTTCCGGGAACGTGGCGAGCGGACGAGGCTAGCCGCGCCTCGCCGTCCGGACCGCACGCACCGACGATCGACCGCGTCCCATGGCTTTCGATCCCCGCAAGCTCGCCGTCGCCACCGCCGGGTTCTGCACCTTCCTGATGCTCTATGCGCCGCAGGCATTGTTGCCGTCGCTGGCGGGCGAGCTCGGCGCGAGCGCCGGTGCCGTCAGCAACATCATGACCGCGAGCACGCTCGCCGTCGCGTTGACTGCTCCGTTCACCGGCGCCGCCGCCGACGTCCTCGGCAGAAAGCGGGTGATCACCGCGGCCATGCTTGCCGTCGTTCTGCCGACGGTCGGCACCGCGTTCGCCGGCGATATTCATGCGCTGATCGCCTGGCGCTTCGTGCAGGGCCTGCTGCTGCCGCCGATCTTCGTGGTGACCATCGCCTATATCGGCGACGAGTGGCGAGGCGCCGAGGTGGCCGGCGTCGCCGGCCTCTACGTCGCAGGATCGAGCATCGGCGGCTTCTGCGGCCGCTTCATTCCCGGCGTGCTGGGCGATCTCGTCGGCTGGCGCGGCGCCTTTCTGGCGATCGCCGGCCTCTCGTGCATCGGCGCGCTCGCGGTGGCGATATCGCTGCCGCGGGAAAGACGATTCGTGCGCTCCGAGGGGCTTGCCGCCTCCGCCGGGCAGATGCTGAGGCATCTGCGGGATCCGCAGCTGCTCGCGACCTATGCCATCGGCTTCGGCGTGCTGTTCAACTTCATCGCAATATTCACCTATGTGAGCTTCCATCTCGCTGCTCCGCCCTACCGGTTTTCCTCAACGCTCTTGGGCGCGATCTTCGTCACCTATCTCGCCGGCACCATCATCTCGCCGCTGAGCGGCCGGGCGATCTCCCGGCTGGGACGCCGCCCCTTCACTCTCGCGGTCATCGCGGTGTGGGCATGCGGCGTCCTGCTTCTGCTCGCCGCGCCGGTGAGCGCGATCATGGTCGGGCTCACCCTGTGCGCCGGTTGCGGCATGCTGTGCCAGACGATCTCGACCGGATACGTGGCCCTGATCGCCCGGGAGGGCCGCTCGTCCGCCGTCGGGCTCTATGTCACGTCGTTCTATGTCGGCGGCAGCATGGGGGCATGGCTGCCCGGGCTTGCCTGGCAAGCTTACGGATGGCCCGCCTGCGTGGCGATGGTGCTCGGCATGCTCGCCGCGATGGGCGCAATCGCCACCCTCGCCTATCGCCGAGCGACCGCCTAGTGTGTCGCCCGGTAAACGCCATCAGCGCGCGGGGGACGCACATGCTCGCACCGACCCGAGGCCAGCTCGAGTTCCTGCAGTCGATCGACACACCGACCGTATGCAACCTGGTCGAGATCGTGGCGCCCGAGCGCCGCGGCCACGGCTACACCGTCAAGCACCTGCATTGCCCGTTCCCGGAGCTTCCTCCCATCGTCGGCTTTGCCAAGACGGTGACGTTCAAGGCCAGGGATGCCGTCCCGCTCGGTGCCGCCGGATACATGCAGAAACGGCTCGATTATCTCGACTATGTGGCCGGCCAGCCGCAGCCCGGGATCATGATCATGCACGACCTCGATGGCGAGCATGCCGGCTACGGCGCGTTCTGGGGCGA
Organism: Xanthobacteraceae bacterium; assembly: GCA_036406655.1. GTDB lineage: Bacteria > Pseudomonadota > Alphaproteobacteria > Rhizobiales > Xanthobacteraceae > VAZQ01. The sequence goes on from DASXAP010000174.1 coordinate 33,470, forward strand.
GGTGCAATCGAACGTGCACAAGGCGCTGGGCGCAGTCGGGGTGGTCACCGACGGCTCGATCCGCGACATCGCGGGGATTGCCGGAGGCTTCCAGATGCTGGCCGGCGCGATCGTGCCGTCGCATGCCTATGTGCACGTGGTCGAGTTCGGCATCGAGGTGACCGTCGCCGGCATGACCGCCCGGGACGGCGACCTGATCCACGCCGACCGTCACGGTGCGATCGTGGTGCCGGTCGACAGGATCGAGCCGATGCGGGCGGCGCTCGAGACGCTCGCCGCGCGCGAGGCGAAGATCATCGCCGCCGCCAAGGCCGGCGGCGGTGTCGCCGCCATCAAGGCGGCCATGCAGGGCTAGAGCGTGTTTCGATCGCATCGACTCAGGGATCGTCATGGCCGGGCTTGTCCCGGCCATCCACGCCTTGCACGACCTTCGCAGGACGTGGATGCGCGGGACAAGCCCGCGCATGACGCGGATGCAAGTGGGCGGGATCCGGTCTAGCAACCGGCGAGAGGGTGCCCGGGCCGCCGTTGCCGCCGGCGCAGGCCGGTTGGGTAGGATGAACACATGAGTGCTGCGACGGATGCGCTGCTCACCGATCTCTACCAGCTCAACATGCTGCAGGCCTATCTCGAGGAGGGCGAGACGAAGACTGCGGTGTTCGAATTCTTCGTGCGCAAGCTGCCGCCGCAGCGCGGATTCCTCATCGCCGCCGGCCTCGAGCAGGCGCTGGAGTTTCTGGAGAACCTGCGGTTCTCGCCCATCGAGCTCGATTGGCTGAGCTCCAGCGGCAGATTCGGAAAGTCCCTCATCGATTATCTCGCCGCCCTGCGCTTCACCGGCGACGTGCATGCGATGCCGGAGGGCACGCTGTTCTTTCCCGACGAGCCGATATTGCGGGTGACGGCGCCGCTTCCGGAGGCGCAGCTGATCGAGCCGCGGCTCATCAACTACCTGCAGTTTCAGTCCATGGTGGCCGCCAAGGCCGCGCGCATGGTGCTCGCCGCGCGCGGCAAGCTGCTGGTCGATTTCGGCCTGCGCCGGGCGCACAGCGGCGAGGCGGGGCTGCTCGCGGCGCGAGCCAGCTACATCGCCGGGTTCGCCGGCACGGCTACGGTGCCGGCGCAGATGCTGTTCGGGATCCCGATCTTCGGCACCATGGCACATTCCTTCATTGAGGTGCACGAGAGCGAGAGTGCAGCCTTCGAGAAGTTCGCCCGCGCCCGGCCGGACAACCTGACCTTCCTCATCGACACCTACGACACCGAAGCGGGCGCGCGCAAGGTCGTCGCCCTGGCGCCGAAGCTCGCCGCCGCCGGAATCAGGATCGGCGCAGTGCGCATCGACAGCGGCGACCTCGGCGCGCTTGCACGGCGCGTGCGCCGGATCCTGGACGAAGGCGGGCTGAAGGATGTGAGCATCTTCGTCAGCGGCGGCATCGACGAAGAGGCGCTGGCGTCGCTCGTTCAATCGGGCGCGCCGATCTCCGGCTACGGCATCGGGACGAGCCTCGTCACCTCCAGCGATGCGCCCTCGCTCGATTGCGCCTACAAGCTGCAGGAATATGCCGGACGCCCGCGGCGCAAGCGCTCCACCGGGAAGGCCACGTGGCCCGGTCGCAAGCAGGTCTGGCGGCACTTCGGAAAGGACGGTCGGATGACCCGGGATATCCTCTCGGTCGAGGGCGACCGCCAGCCCGGCGAGCCGTTGGTGGAGCCGGTCATGCAGGCCGGCCGGCGCATCGCGCCGCTGCCTGCGCTGGCGGAGGCGCGGGCGCGAGCCGCGCGCGGGCTCCGGCAGCTGCCGGAGGACTTGCGCCGCCTCACCCCCGGCCCGACCTATCCGGTCGAGGTCGCGGATGCGCTCGCAAAGCTCGCGGCCGAGGTCGATCATCGGCTCGGCGGCTAGCGGAAGGCCGGCGGAGATGGCCAGGCTCTCGATCGGCGAAAACGATGTGCTGCTCGTGGTCGACGTGCAGAACGATTTCTGTCCCGGCGGCCGGCTCGCAGTCCCGCGGGGCGACCAGGTGGTGGCGCCGGTCAATCGCATCGGCCAACGCTTCAGGCACGTGGTGCTGACGCAGGACTGGCATCCTCCCGGCCACCTGTCATTCGCCTCCTCGCATCCGGGCAGGCAGCCGTTCGAATCGATCGATGTCGCCTACGGGGCGCAAATCCTGTGGCCTGACCACTGCGTTCAGGGAACGCCCGGTGCACGGTTCCGCGACGACCTGCAGATCCCGCATGCAGCGCTGGTGCTGCGCAAGGGGTTCCGATCGACCATCGATTCGTACTCCGCATTCTACGAGAACGACCGCGCCACTCCGACGGGACTCGCAGGCTATCTGCGTGAACGCGCGCTGACGCGGGTGTTCCTGGCCGGGCTCGCGCTCGATTTCTGCGTGCGCTATTCCGCCGAGGATGCGCAGCGGAAGGGTTTCTCCGTCGTGGTGATCGAGGACGCGTGCCGCGGCATCGATGTGGATGGCTCGGTCGCGGCCACGCGGCGGTGTTTCGCCGATCTCGGCGTGATGGCGATCGCGGAAGAGGATTTGCGCTGACCGGAGCGCCGCTCGAGCTGCGGCCGCCCGGCCGATCCGCCTCTCGCCGGCGATCAGGCGTTGCGCATCAGCCGTGAGCCGACACGGGCGGGGGCGAGTCCCGATGCGGAGAGCCCGACCTCGAGCAAAGGGCGCGTGCTACTGCGGCAGCCTCTCGAGGATCAGAATCGAGATATTTCCATCCGGCACGTAGTCGGTCTTCTTCATCAGGAACTGGGTGCCGCCGATCGGCTTGACGTCATCACTGCAGAAGCTGATCAGGTTCTCGGCCGCACCCTTGTCGATGACGAGGCGAAACTCCTTGATCGGGTGCGCCGGGCTGGCCCCGGTCCTGAGCAGATAGTCCATACGCTCCTCGGCGAACGGCGCGCCCGGCTTGCTGTTGGCGGCTTTGCGCTGGCGCACGAGGCCGGCGACGAACTCGGGCTCGAGACAGTATTTCTCCTTGTACTCGTCGTACCACGGCTCGTCGGCCTGTTCCGGCGAGCCCAACAGTGTCTGCCCCGAGCGGCCGACGCTCGGCCGATAACGATGCTCGATGACCGTCTCGGCATCGGCGGGAAAGAGCTGCTCCCAATAGTGGGTGGTCTGCAACGTCCAGCGCGCCGCGAGATGCCTCGCCGCGCCGTTCCCCTCGATCTCGGCCAGCCCGATGCGCAAGAGCTCGTCCTGCATTTCCGGCCGCAGCCGGCCGAGAGCCTCGTTCGTAGCCGGCAAATGCGGAGCAAGCGGAATGCCGAGGCTGCGCAGCAGCCCGGTTCGGTCGATGCCGAGCGCCGTCACGCGCTGCTCGACGGCGGCGGTCGGCGGATGCCCGTCCACCAGCGTGCTGAAGCCAAGGAGGTTCACCGGGTCATCGGTCGGCAAGGCGATGGCGTCGTCGGGACCATCGAGATGAATGTCCGGCATGGGAAAGGCGACCAGCATCCTCACATCCTGGTCCGACTTGTTGAAGAGGCGGTAGCGGATCTCCACCTCTCGGGGCGAGATCGCGATCTGCTCCGACTGGATGTCGATGCTGTCGTTGCGCACGAAGGCGAGGCCGCCGGTGGAGAGCTCGGTGGTGTCGCGGCCGAGCGCAGGAGCGGCAGCGCCGGTGACGAGCGCGACCCCGACCCGGGCGATACTCGCCGCTGCCGCTTTCGCCGCCGACCGCTCGGCAATGGACTTGCTCGGCGTCTCACCGAGTGCCGGCGCGGCCGTCAGCGCGGCCAGCGCGGCCAGCGCGGCCAGAGCCAGCCATTTGCGCATGGGTCGCTCTCCTGCCGCGGAGCCAACCCGATCGGTATGGCGGTAATGCGACGCTTGCGGCCGCTCAACTTCCGGCGGTCGGGTGCCAGACCGGCGCGTAGCCGGCCGAGAGCGCGGCGACGACGGCGGGCGGGGTCAGCACGTCGACCGCCGCCGCGCGCGGGCGCCGGCGCGCGGCGCGATACCCCGCCGGCGTCCAGCACAGCAGCCGATCGCCGCGGACGGCGAAAATGCTTGCAGGCTCCTCGGCAAGCACCAGGAAGCTCCCGTCCGGCAGATCATCGAGGCACTCCCGACGGAGCCGCTCGGCGCGACCGGCGGGCCGCTGCTCGTGCAGCACGCGATCGATCCCGCCGGCGCGCGGCACTGCAGCCAGT
>DASXAP010000175.1:0-9543 GCA_036406655.1 Xanthobacteraceae bacterium
CTCGCGGTCGGCGAGCGCAAACGGCCAGAACCGATCGAGCGGTGTCCCGGACTTGGAATGCCGCAGCATGCGCCGCTTGGCGAGGACCGGCGCGAGATCGTCAAGCGCAAGCACCGCGTGCACCTGCGGCAGCGCCCGCGCGCGGCCGATGTCGATGCCGCGAATGGCGGCGTGCGCATACGGGCTGCGCACGAATGCCGCGTGCCAGATGCCGGGAGGCGCGATGTCGTCGATGAAGCGCCCACAGCCGAGGAGCAGCGGACGATCCTCGAGGCGGGGAATACGCGCGCCGATCAGCGCCGGCATCGTCGGGGCCTCGGCATCTTCGCCCGCATCGATCCTGCTACTTGGCGATCGCCTGCGCGGCCTTCTCCACGACCGGCTTCGGCGTGGCATAGACCTCGGCGACGAGATCGGTCACCGACCGGGCGCTGAGCGGGTTGACCTCCATGGCCGCCTTCTCCGCCTCGGCGAGGAACTCGCTGTCGTGCATGGTGCGGTCGAACGCGGCGATCAGCGCCGCCTTGCGATCGGCGGGAATGTCGGGGGGTGCAGCGAACGGCCGCGCGAACTCCTGGCTGGCCAGGAGCAGCTTGAGGATCTGCAGCTTTTCCGGATCCCGGGTCAGCTCGGTGGCGAGCGGCACGTCCGGCAGCTCCGGTTGCTTTCGCAGCGCCGCCTGGTTGATGATGTTGACCTTCTTGTCCTTGAACCACTGCATGTGCCGGCTGCGCAGGGTGCTCCAGGAAAGCCCGCAGAGCCCGTCGACCTCACCCCGTTCCATGGCCAGCATGGTCTCGTTGGTGCCTTGATAGCCGGTGACGAGCTTCCATTTGGCGCCGAACAGGTTGCGGTAGAGGAGCGCGTAAACGTCGGGATCGGCGCCGGTGCCCTCTCCGCCCATGACGATCGGCTTCTCGAGCGCGTCCTGCCAGGTCTTCACCGGCGCGGCGTGCCAGGTCGCGCACAGGCTCACCTCGTTCGTCACGCTGCCGAGCCAGGTGAGCCGCATCGCCTCGAACGGGGCGCCGGTCGGCATCAGCAACGGCGCGGTGGCGATCGTCCGCCCGAAGGTGCCGAGCACGGTGCCGTCCCTGGGCGCCGCCGCATAGAGGAAGCTCGCGGCGCGCATGCTGCCGGCGCCGGTCAGATTCTGCGGCACGATGATCGGCCTGCCGGGAATGTACTTGCCCATGTGGCGGGCAACGAGCCGGCCATAGAGATCGTAGCCGCCGCCGACGCTGTAACCGATGATCAGCGAAAGGGTCTTGCCCTTGTAGAAGTCCTCGACTCCGTCGGCGCGGGTGGTCGGCGAGGCCAAGGCAGCAAGAAGCGCGGTCACGATGAGAAGCGCAATCCGCATGGCTTGGGCGATTCCTTACTCTCTTATTGCTTCGGAAACAGCTGCGGGAACTTCGCGCGCAGCCGCTTGCGCAGATCGGCGCTGACATCCACCGTGGTCGGGAACGCGCCCTTGAGCTTCTTGTCATAGGGGATGCAGGCGTCGATCAGGATGCGATTGTTGAAGTTGCCGGGGAGGAACAGCGGATCGCGCTTGGAGGCCCAGGCCTTCTGGATGAGGTCGATGTCGGTGAGCGGATCAAAGCGCGTGCACATCGCCCACAGCACCTGATCGAGATCGCCGGCGTCGATATCGTCATCGACCACCACCGTCCACTTGCCGGCATAGGCGCCGCCCTGGCACGACGCGGCGATGTGCAGCGCCTGGCGGGCATGACCGGGGTAGCGCTGCCTGATCTGGATGGCGGTGAAGCGGGTCGCGGGACCGGCCTCGTGGTTCCACACGCCCAGCACCTCGGGCACCCCGCAGGCCTCGAGCGCGCGCCAGATCTGCGCCGCGCCGGCGATGCCCTTGAGGAGCCCGGTCTCGTCGACCGGCCGGTGCTGCGGCGCGCAGCACAGGATCGGATCATGCCGATGCAGGATCGTCTTCACGTCGACATAAGGCCGCTCCTGGGTGTCGTCGGAATAGTATCCCATCCATTCGCCGAACGGCCCCTCGGGCTTGACCTGCCCCGGCACGGTCTCCCCCTCGATCGCGATCTCGCAATCGGCCGGGATCGGAAACCCGGTATAGGGTCCACGCACCACGTCGATCGGCTCGCCGCGCAGCCCCCCGGCGATGTCGATCTCGCTCACCTCCGGAAGCGGGCTCGAGGAGAGCATGAACAGCAAGGGGTCCTGGCCGCACAGGATGACCACCTTCATCGGCTGCCCGCGCTCGAAATGCTTGTCGCGATGGATGCGGCCGTGCTTGCCCTCGGTGATCTGGCAGCCGACGGTCCGGCCGTCATAGACCTGGCTGCGGTAGGCGCCGAGGTTGAACCAGCCGGAATCCGGATCCCGGGTGATCACGCAGTCGGCGGTGCCGATGAAGCGGGCCCGGTCGAGCTCGTGATGCCGCGGCACCGGAAACTTCAGCACGTCGACGGCGTCGCCCTCGATCACGTTCTCGAAGATCGGGCCGTCGTTGACGAAACGCGGCGGCAGCGGCTCGATATCCTGCATCCGCCGATGATAGCGCCCGACCACGTCGACCTTGCGCTCGTGCTCGAGCGGCAAGCCGAGGGTCAGCGCGATCCGGCGCACCGAGGACAATTGACCGTAGAGCGTGCGGAATCCCTTCGGATAACCCGGGACCTCGTCGAACAGGATGGCGGGTGCGGTGCCGCGGCTCTTCTCGGTGAGCATGTGGGTGATGGCGCCCATCTCGACGTCCCAATGGGCGCCGCCGACCCTGCGCAGCTCGCCGAGCCTGTCGACCTCGTCGAGCCAGCCGCGCAGCCCGCGATACTGCATGCGCTGCCTCGCCTCGCCCAGGCTCCGGGACATCATCTTCTCCGTCATCGCGCCGACCGCAATTCACATGACTCGCACGAGCTTGTCGCTGTGTGATCCAAACCTTACTATAGAAGTTACCATGAATGACCGAATAGTGATCGATCCGGAAATCTGCCACGGCAAGCCGGTGATTCGAGGCACCCGGACCCCGGTAGCCATCGTGGTCGGAAGTCTGGCCGGCGGCATGAGCTTCGAGGACGTGCAGCGCGAATATGCTCTGACCATTGACGACATACGCGCAGCGCTACGGTTTGCGAGCGAGCTGGTCGAGCAGGAACGGCATTATCCGCTGCCCAGCTGAACCAGTCTCATATTGTCGAGGTCTCGCGCGTTCGTTTCCGCCCCGGATAGCCTCTGAGCGGCCTCCCCGCTCACTTCGGCAGCACGTGCGCCCACTTGGCGCGGATCATCGCGTCGAGCTCCTTGCTCGAGCGCGCCACCATCGGAAACGTGGCGCGCCGCGCCCACGGCCGACAGGCGTCGATCACGACCCGGGCATTGCGCGGGTCCTCGCTGCCATAGGCCATCGGATCGAGCACCGTGCTCCAGCAGCCGCGCAGCGTCTCGATTCCTTCGCGCGGATCCATGCGGGTGCAGATCGCCCACACCACCTGGTCCATGTCGGCGGGATCGATGTCGTCATCGACGACGACGACGACGCGGTTGGCATAGGCGCCGGCATGGCACTGCGAGGCGATGAGCCCGGCCTGCTTGGAGTGCCCGGCATATTGCTGGCGGATCGCGACCGTGAGCCACAGCCGGCTGCCGCCGGCCGGGTGCGCCCACACGCCCTTCACCTCGGGAACGCCGGCCGCCTCCAGCTGATTCCATACCGCGCCGGACCGATAGGTGCCGCGATAGAAGGAGTCGTCGTCGGGCGGCACGCCGGGGATGGCGCCGAGCAGGATCGGATCGCTGCGATGCATCAAGGTCTCGATGCGGATGGCCGGCTCCTTCTTCCTGCCGCCGGCGTAATAGCCGGTCCATTCCCCGAGCGGGCCCTCGTCGATGAGATCGTCGGGGTGCACGAATCCCTCGAAAGCGATCTCCGCCTGCGCCGGAATGGGAAGGCCGGTGCGCGGCCCGGCGATGACCTCGACCGGCTCGCCGATCAGCCCGCCGGCAACATCGTATTCGTTCCTGCCGTAGGGGATCTCCAGTCCGGCCACCATGAACAGCGCCGGGTGCATGCCGGCCACCACCGCGATCGGGCAGGGCTGGCCACGCTCGTAATAGCGGCGCTTGATCAGGTCGCCGTGCTTTCCTTTCGAGCACATGACCGAGGCGACGTTGGGCGCATGCGACTGCACGCGATAGGCGCCGTAATTGATCCAGCCGGTGTCGGGATCGCGCATCACCACCATGCAGCCGGTGCCGATATAGTAGCCGCCGTCGTGCTCGTGCCAGCGCGGAGTGGGGATCCTCTGGATGTCCACGTCGTTGCCGGAGCGCACATGGTCGAGCAACGGGCCGGACTGCACCGCCACCGGCGGGATGCTTCGTGCCTCCTTCATGTACTTGCGCCACCAGGAGACGAGGTCGACGGCGGAGCCCTCGATCGGCAGCCCGAGCGCGAGATTGATGCGCCGCACCGAGGTGAGGATATTGGCGAGGATGCGGTGTCCCCGCGGATAGCCCGGGATGTCGTCGAACAGCACCGCCGGGTTGCCCATCCTGCGCATGTAGAGATCGACGATGCCGCCGATCTCCTTCTCGCGCTCGGCCCCCTCGATCTCCTGCACCTCGCCGAAGACGCGCAGCTCCTCGAGCCAGCTGCGCAGGTCCTGCCGCGACGGCTTGCCTGCGTCGCGGGGCTCCTTCCTGGTCGGGCGCTTCGCCCGTTGCACGGCGGTGACGGTCATGGGCATCCTCGCGGGGTTCGCCGGAACTTACCGCAATGCGCGGCTCCATTGTAAGCTCGCAGGCCGCCTCGAGGCGGGTGCCTGGTCGATGAGGGGACGGGAGGAGATCATCCACCGCCGCCGAGCATCGCCTTGAGGCGCTGCGGGGTCACCGGCAGCTGCCGCACCGCCCCCGGCCTGCCGATCGCGTCGTCGATCGCCGAGGCGATCGCGGCCCCGACCCCGGTGATGCCGCTTTCCCCCGCTCCCTTGATGCCGAGCGGGTTGAGCGGGCTGCGATAATCCTCACACAGGAGCACGTCGACATCGGGCGTCTCCCGCACCGTCGGCAGCAGATAGTCGGCAAAGCTCGTCGCCAGCGGATCGCCGTTGTCGGCATAGGCGAATTCCTCGAGCAGCGCCCCGCCGAGCCCCTGGGCGAAGCCGCCGACGATCTGCGCTTTCACCAGCGCGGGATTGATCGCCCGCCCGATATCGTAGGCGATGACGAAGCGCTCGACCCGCACCGCCCCGGTGTCGCGATCGACCGCGACGATCGCGAAGTGCACCCCGTAGGGATAGACCTGATGCTTCACGCGGAACCAGCCCTCCGCCGACAGCCCGGGCGCGCGCGCGCCGAGCGTCTTCGAGGTCGGCTCGAGGTGCCTCGCGATCTCGCCGAGGCTGATCGAGGGACCCGCCGGCTGATCCTTTCGCAGGATCCTGCCGTCGGCGACGACAAGCGCATCGGGCGGCGCCTGCATCAGCTCGGCCGCCACCGCGACCGCCTTGTCGCGCAGCCGCAGCGCGCCGTCGTGGGTGGCCGAGGCGGTCATCACCGTGGCGCGCGAGGCATGCGCACCGATGCCGAAGGCGATGCGGTCGGTCTGGCCGTGGGTCACGCGCACCCGCCTGTAGTCGACGCCCAGCGCCTCGGCGCAGACCTGCGCCATCACCGTCTCGAATCCCTGGCCGAGCGAGGCGCCGCCGGTCACGAGCTCGATCCTGCCTGAGGTGTCCACCTCGATGCGCACGCCGTCCACAGGCCCGAGCCCGCTCTTCTCCACGAACATCGCAAATCCCGCCCCGACGGCTTCGCCCCCGGCGCGGCGGCGCGCAAGCTCGGCCTTGAGCCTGCTCCATTCGAGCGCGGCCAAAAGCTTGTCGAGCAGCCCGACATAGTCGCCGGAATCGTGCTCGATCTCCTCGCCCAGGGCCTCGAGCGGGCGGCGATAGGGCATCTCCTCCTTGCCGATCGCATTGCGCCGGCGCACCTCGTTGGCTTCGACGCCGAGCTCGGCGGAGATGGCATCGATCAGCCGCTCGCGGACGAAGGTCGTCTCGTAGCGGCCCGGCGCGCGATAGGTCGCCGCCGGGGTCTTGTTGGTCAGCCGGAAATGCCCGACCGCGCGATAGGCCGGGACGCGATAAGGCCCGGGCAGGATTCCCCCGGTCATGTGCACGACACGCGCGGCGTGGGTGCGCAGGTAGGCGCCCTGGTCGTGGTAATAGACGTCGTCGATGGCGAGGATGCGCGCATGACGGTCGACTGCCGCCCTGATCCGGTGCAGCTGCTGGCGCGAGTGATTGGCGGCGATCAGGTGCTCGCGCCGGTCCTCGATCCATTTGACCGGGCGGCCGAGGCGCAGCGCCGCCACGCACACCAGCACGTCTTCCGGATAGAGCTCGCCGCGGATGCCGAACCCGCCGCCCACGTGCGACTCGTGCACATGAATCGAGGACGGCGGACGATCGAGCATGCGCGACAGCAGCTCGCGGTTGCGGTGCGGCACCTTGGCCGCGCCGTGCAATTCCAGGATGTCGCGCGCCGCATCGTAGCGGCCGATGGCGCCCCGCGTCTCCAGCGGCACGCCAGAATGCCGGCCGATCGCAAGCTCGAGCTCGACCACCACCGGCGCCGTGCGCAGCGCCGCATCAACATCGCCATAGCCCTGGCGAAACACCGCCACCTCGGTGCTGCGGCCGGGCGCGAGCTCGCCGGGCTCGTCGGAGGCGCGAAGCAGAGGCGGCAGCTCCTCGATCGAGATCGCCACGAGGTCAGCGGCGTCCTCGGCGACATAGGCGTCGTGCGCGAATACGGCCGCCACCGGCTCGCCGACGTAGCGAACCCGGCCGGCGGCCAGCACCGGCTGGCGATAGGGATCGAAGGCGGGAATGCGGCCCTCGCGGAAGTCGATCGGCGGGACATCGGGGATGTCGGCCGACGTCCACACCGCCACCACGCCGGGCAAGGCGCGGGCCGCGGATCGATCGATCGAGACGATCCGGCCGTGGGCGTGGCTCGAGCGGACGATCCGCATGTGCAGCTGATGCGGAAACGCGATGTCGCCGGCAAACCGCCCGTGGCCCCTGACCAGAGGCGGATCTTCGAGCCGCTCCACCGAGCGTCCGATCCAGTTATTGTCGCCGGCCATGACCGTCCCGGCCCCGGCCGGGTGCACGGACGCGCATTTCACGCGCGCATTTGATGCGCGCACCTGATTGGGCCCGGGATTGTCGCATTTTCGAGAATTTGCGATTCTTTTGGATTGATGCACAGAGGTTGGTATATGTAAAGCTGTCGCGCCCTTCCCTCGATCGATCGCAGATGAAGCCGCCGCCCTTCCACTATCACGATCCGAAGACGGTCAGCGAAGCCGTAGCGCTGCTCGGCAGCCTGGAGAACGCCAAGCTTCTGGCGGGCGGGCAGTCGCTGATGCCGATGCTCAATTTCCGGTTCGTCCAGCCCGATCACATCATCGATCTCAATCGGGTTGACGGCCTGTCGTATCTCCGCGAGTCGGGCCGCACGCTGGAGATCGGCGCCATGACCCGGCAGCGCGATCTCGAATTCTCCGATGTCGTGCGGGCGCGCTGGCCGATCATGCACGAGGCCCTGCTGCAGGTCGGGCACCGGCAGACGCGCAACCGGGGCACCATCGGCGGCTCGCTCTGTCACCTCGATCCGGCGGCCGAGCTCGTGTCGCTCGCCACCGGCTACGACGCCACCGTGACGGTTGCCGGCCCAAAAGGCCGGCGCGAGGTGCCGTTCGCGCAGTTTCCGGTGGCCTACATGACACCGTCGATCGAGCTCAACGAGCTCGTCGTCGGGGTGCGCTTCCCGCAATGGGCCGACCAGCACGGTTACGCCTTCATCGAGGTCGCGCGCCGGCACGGCGACTTCGCCATCACCTCGGCGGCGGTGCTGCTGGAAGGAGACTCGGGGGGCAAGATCACGCGCGCCTCGGTGACGATCGGCGGCATGGGCACGGCGCCCGTCCGCGCCCGCGAGCTCGAAGCCGCCATCACCGGGCAGGTGCCGGCCAAGGACCTGTTCCGCGAGGCCTGCGAGAGCTGCCGCAAGCTCGAGGCCATCGACGACATCCACGCTCCCGCGTCCTACCGCCAGCACCTCGCCGCGGTGCTCTCGCGCCGCGCGCTGGAGAAGGCCTATGCGCGTCTCACCGGCGCCGAGGTGAAGCAGACAGGGCTGCATTAGAGCGCGCTTCCGTGAATTTGACCCACGAGTGCTCGCGACGTGCGTCACCCCTGAAAGGGAGAGGGCAAGCGCATATGGATCGTCATGGCCGGGCTTGTCCCGGCCATCCACGCCTTTGCGCGGGCACAAGACGTGGATGCCCGGCATAAAGCCGGGCATGACGAAGCGCATATGCAATCGCCCTGCCTTTCAGGGCAGGCTAAGGCGGCCGCTGCACCGATGTGAGTGCATTCGACTGCAGCGCACTCTAATGCTTCGAGAGCAGACGAAGACTAGCGGGATGATGACGGAGTGAAACGGCGCGGGAGCAGCCATGGGTGAGAAGCGAAAAGTCGCGCTGACGATCAACGGCAAGCGCTACGAGGAGGAGGCGGAGGTCCGCTGGACGCTGGCTGACTTCATCCGCCAGCAGCTCGGATTGACCGGCACCCATCTCGGTTGCGAGCACGGGGTGTGCGGCGCCTGCACGATCCTGCTCGACGGGCGCTCGGCGCGATCGTGCCTGATGCTGGCGGTGCAGGCGGACGGCCACGAGATTCTCACCGTCGAGGGCATCGCGCCCTCGCCCGACGAGCTGCATCCGCTGCAGCAGGCATTCCACGAGAACCACGGGCTGCAATGCGGCTTCTGCACGCCGGGAATCCTGACCACGCTGATCGAGTTCCTGCGCGACAACCCCGACCCCACCGAGCAGGAGGTGCGGATCGCGCTTTCCGGCAACCTGTGCCGCTGCACCGGCTATCAGAACATCGTCATTGCCACGCTCGACGCGGCCAAGCGGCTAAGTCGGGACGGCTGGCCGAAGACGGGCGCGACCGCCCGACCATGATGCGCCCCGGATGACGGCCCCCCCGCCCCCGGCATGGCCATCCGGTTCGATGACATCGGCAACCGCCTCAAGGCCTTTCGCCTCGGTTCCGGCCTGAGCGCCGACGAGATCGCCAACCGGCTCGGCATCTCGCGGACCGCGCTCTACCGTTTCGAGAAGGGCGAGCTTGCCAAGATCGAGACCCTGGAGAAGCTCGCCGAGCTGCTCGCGGTCTCGGTGCCGACGCTGCTCGGGGTCGGCGTCGAGTACATCGCCTCCGCGGTGAGCTACTTCGAGCGCATGCGCCAGATCGAGGAGACGAGCGAGCACAGCATCGTGCTCGCCGGCCCGATCTCCTACCTGCTCGCCTCCGATGCCTTCGATCAGGCTCTCACCGAGGTCCTGCGGGAGAGCATTCCCGACGGCCTGCCCGGCCGCAAACGCGCCCTCGAGCAGGTCGAGGAGATCGCCGCGGTGCTGCATCAGCGCAAGGAGCAGTATCGCCGGCGGCAGCCGGCGATCGTCAACCTCAT
>DASXAP010000176.1:0-11739 GCA_036406655.1 Xanthobacteraceae bacterium
ACCGTAGCACATCGGTATGCCGCGTTGTGCATCACAGCAAAGTCAACGCTCGAATGGTACAAATGGGTCTTTTGCACCAGAGCGCGAGTCATTCGATGGCCTCCTCGGCGAGCGCGGGCAGCGTCGGCTTGCCGCCGCTCCGGGTCATTCTCGCCGTTTTTGGCCAGACCGGAATGCCGAGTTGATAGCGGCGGACGTTGCTGAAGCCGGTGTCTGCCAGTTGATCCGCCAGACGGCGGCTTGCGCGGCAGTATGGGCCATTGCAGTAAAGCACCAGCGCCTTCGCCTTGTCGCCGCCGACCATCTGCAAGACCGCGGCGACCTGCCCATCCGGAGCAACATCGAGATTGCGCGCGCCTGGAATGTGCCCGGCGTCGAATTCCAGCCGCGTTCGGGTGTCGAGCACGATGGCGCTGCCGTCCGACAGAATCCGACGCATCTGCTCGGTGCTGACCTCGCCAGTCTTCTGTCCGGGTTCGGCAAGCGTCGCCTGAAAAATGCTCGTTTCGTCGGCCCGCGCGCCGGAGGCAGCCAGCGTCAGGATGCCCGCAGCGGCAGCTAGCTGAACAAAAGTTCGGATCGTCATGCGCTTTCTCCGTATGCTTGATGGCCGATCAGCGTCGGACCTGTGCATACCCGCTTCCTCGAACGAACGAAGCGCAGGAAGTCTAATTGGTCATGGGTACTCAATGCCGGTAGCACATTGTCGCGGCGATGCCGTGCCGGCAAAACGGAACTCGTCCGGGGGACGGATCAGGCAACTGGTGAGTCCATGTACGCTAATGGGGTCAGAACTGCCGGATGCATGAGCCGCCGGCATCGTACCGTTTACGTCCGCATCAGGGTCTGGTGGCGGACCCATCTGTTACGCGCCCGTGATCTGCCCGTGAGTTGCTGCAGGCCTTTATCTCACCCGTGCCGTTCGAAAAAATGGACGAGCCCGCGCTTGCCTCGGCCGCTGGCAACGCGGGCTCTGCGACGGGCTGTGCTCGGTTGCGGCGGCGACTGAACCCGCGCGGGCCGCAGTCGCACTGTTGCAACCAAATGAGCCGCGTCGGTTCCCGATCATAGCTCGCCCGCTTTGCGACAGTAAAGTCGGCCGGGTCGATCATGAGAGTGCGACGTCAATAGGCCATGGCCCAGGAGATCGTGTCGTGGCCGGGGCGGTAGTTGCGGTTGCTCTGCGCCGGATTGCGATTGACCAGGGGGCGGCCGTAGAGCGGGTGGGTCTGGCTGCGGACCTCGTGCTCGACCGTGAACAGCACCTCGCGCGTCTCGATGTCGACGACGTCCTTGAAGCGGTATTCGTGCTCATTGACCTCCGAGGTCACAAGACCGAGCTCGCGCAGCCGCCGATGCGGGCCGGAGAAGTCGGTGATGTAGATCTGCGCGTGGTGGCGGTCGTAGGGCTGCTCGGGGGCGTCGGTCTCGCGGAAATACCAGTATTGCTTCTCGCCGACCTGCACGCGCGCCCTGCGGCCGCTGCCGTCCTCGACCACGCTCGCGAGCGCGCCCATGACCTCGCGGTAGAACCGGGCGATCCCGGCACTGGCGCCGGGGCGCACGTCGAACTCGATATAGGGCATGCCGAGCACGATGCGGCCGAAGCGGCCTTGATCGGGCGCATGGACATTGATGCGGTTGCCCCAGGGGCAGACGGTCTCGATACCGTCGTTGCTCTCGCGGAAATCGAACCTCGTCCCGTCGAGCGGCTTGCGCAGCTGCGTCAGACGCTCGAGCAGCGCCGTCCGGTCCGGCACCACGAGCCCGGTCACGCCGCGCAGGACGTCGGGCTCGCCGGTCGGCAGATGGAACTGGCTCATCCCGACATTGACCCACATCAGCCGGGCGCCGGTGTTGAGAAACGGATCGCGGGTCAGGCCGAGCCCGCTGACGTAATAATGCGTGGCCAGATGCTGGTCGGTGATGCGGACATTGACGTGGCCGAGGTTGACGATGTTGCCGAGATCCTGGGTGGAGCGGTCGAATTGACTGTCGGTCATGCGAGCACCTCGTTCACGCGCGAAATAGTAGGCGCGCCTCCTTCAGCTCACAACGGCCTCGCTCGCTGCGGGAACGGTTGGTTCAGCCGGACCTTCTCAGCTCGGGCGGATGGTCGATCGGGGCACTGGAGGCGGGAGGCGAAAGCGCTGCTCCATCGCTGCTCGCGAAGCGCGGCAGCTCGGCCGAGGTCGCTCGCGAGTTGGCTTATCGGCTCTACAACGTCGCCGAGCGCAAGCGGCTGCGGCCGAGGCCCCGTCCTACAATCTCCTCCGTCCAGAGCTGGCCCGAGATCACCCCGCGCCACGACCGCGCCGGCTCGGGGCGAGCAAGCCGCCCTCTGTAATGGCTCCTTGAAAACCCAACAATGATGGGTTATTCTGATGGTCACGGTCCACCGCGCCCATGGCTTCCGGTTCGTGATCTTTGTGAACGATCACGGCCCGCCGCATGTGCACGTGCTCGGTCAGGGAGGGGAAGCGAGGATCGTATTGGAGGGGTCGAGCGGGATCAGGCTCGATTGGGTGGCGGGCTTCAGCCGGGGCGATCTGCGGCGGGTGATGCAGGAGGTCGGGCGCGAGCGGGAGCGTTTGATTGCGATGTGGAGGAGAATCCATGGGCGATGATTCGGCCGCGGCCATCGCGGAAGCGGAGCGGCGCGGCGAGCGTTCGCTGCGGACCGAGCCGCGCGCCCGCGCCGCCCGCTACGATCGCAGGACCGGGCGGGTCCAGGTCGATCTGACCAACGGGTGCAGCTTCGCCTTTCCGGCACGCAAGGCGCAGGGGCTCGAGCGCGCCAGCGACGCGGAGCTGGCGCAAGTCGAAATTCTCGGGCTGGGGCTCGGGCTTCACTGGGAGCGCCTGGATGTCGATCTCAGCGTGCCGGGCCTGCTCGCCGGCTTGTTCGGCACCAGGGCCTACATGAACCGCCAGCGCGCCGCGCGGGCCGGCGCGGCGACGTCGGCCGCCAAGGCGGCGGCGGCCCGGCGCAACGGCGCCAAAGGCGGCCGGCCGCGCAAGACCGCAGGCGAGGGCCGGTAATGATAACCGCCTTCGATGCTGGTGCCGGCGCAAAGCCTGCAGGCGATGCGCGGGACGAGCCCCGGCATGGCCTGGATGCAAACGAGCGGGATTCGCTCTAGGCTCCCGGTTCGAACGACCGGGCCCGGCGCTCGGCGCCGGACGGTGCCGGATGAGCCTTGCGCGGGCCGCGCCCCGCGCAGGACGCACAGGACGCACCCGCCCGGCAGGCGGCAGGGCGCGAAGGAGGAGATCGGCATGGGCGGGAACGCAGACAGGACGCTCGTGGTGCGCAACGGCACCCTGATCGACGGCTCGGGCAGGCCCGCCGCGCGCAACGACTCGATCGTCATCGAAGCCGGCCGGATCCGGAGCGTCGGCGCGCTGCCGCCGGACGTGGTGCTCGACGATCGCCGCAAGGTCGAGGTGATCGACGCCGGCGGGCAATGGATCATGCCCGGCCTGATCGACGCCCATTGCCACGTCTCCTACGGCTATCCGCTGATCAAGGGCGAAGGCAAGGGCAAGGGCACCACGCGGCCCGAGCTCTCGACGCTCAGGTCCGCGCGCAGCGTGCAGCGGGTGCTGCGCTCCGGCGTCACCGGCATCTCGGTGCCGGGCGGCACCTGGTTCACCGATGTCGGCGTGCGCGACGCGATCCGGCTCGGGCTGATGGAGGGGCCGCGCATGTATGTCGCCGGCCGGATGGTCGTCACCTATGGCTGCATCGAGGACGACGAGCCCTCGTGGGAGGGAACGCCCGAGCATTCCATCGGCAAGCTGTGCAACACTGCCGACGAGATGGTGACCGAGGTGCGACGGCAGGGCAAGCACGGCGTCAATTTCATCAAGATGGCGGACAGCCGCTCCGGCGAGTCGCAGATGCTCGCCCGCGAGGAGATCGCCGCGGTGGTCGGCGAGGCGCACCGGCGCAACCTGCGGGTCGGCATCCACTCGCGCGGCGCCGGCTCGACCCGGGCCGCCGCCGAGGCCGGCGTCGACTGGATCATTCATGCCGACCTCGCCACCGACCGCGATCTCGACGCCGTCGCCAAAGCGGGCATGCCGATCATCCCCACCGCCACCTTCCTCGCCATGGTGGTCGAGCTCGGCAGCAGGGTCGGCGCCGAGCAGGTGCAGCTCGACATCAACCGGATGAAGCGGCACTTCGATCTTCTCTGCGAGCTCATGCACAAGGCGCGCAAGCTCGGCATCAAGCTTCTGGTCGGGACCGATACCGGCAACAACGCCTTCATGCGGCACGGCGAGCTGCACGCCAAGGAGCTGGAGATTTTCGTGAAATACGGCGGCTATACGCCGATGCAGGCGATTGTCGCCGCGACCCGGGACAACGCCTACGCCGTCGGCCTCGAGGGCCAGGCGGGCGAGCTCGCCCCCGGCAGGCTCGCCGACCTCATCGTGCTCGACCGGGATCCGCTTGCCGACATCACCGTGCTGCAGGGCGGCAGGCATCTCACCCGGGTGATCAAGGACGGCCGCGTCGTCGACCTCGAGGCGCGCGAGGAGATGCTGAGCTTCCGGCAGGCGGCGGAGTGAGCAGGCTCGACGCCGAGCCGGCAGCTGGGAGGATGGGCAAACGCGCCTGACGTGCCGATGTAGCGCATGTTCCGATCGAATGGAATCAATGTCGTCATGGCCGGGCTCGCCCAGGCCATCCCCATGCATGAGGCACCATCGTGCTCGGTCAATCGGGATGCGCGGGACCCAGCGCGTTCACGCGCGTCTGCGACGCGCTTCTGCCCGCGCATGACGTGATGGAATATGAGCGAGAACTGCTCTAACAACTACGCGACGCTGGGCGATCTTGCCCACCCTACATTGTGATCCGGTCGATCTCCGCGAGCTCGTCGGGCGAAAGCGTCCAGCCGGCGGCGCCCACGTTCTGCTCGACCTGCGCCGCCGAGGTGGCGCCGGCAATCACGCTCGCCACCGCCTCGTCGTGCAGCAGCCAGCTGACGGCGAGCTCGAGCAGCGTGCGGCCGCGACGGGCGGCGAAGCTTTCGAGCGCCTCGACCCTGCGCCAGTTCCCCTCGCTGAGCTGCTCGGCCGCGTGCGAGCCGCTTCTCGACAGGCGGGAGCCCGGCGGCAGCGGCGCCCCGCGCCGGTACTTGCCGGTAAGGAGCCCGCTCGCGAGCGGAAAATACGGCAGCAGGCTCATGCCGTGCGCTTTCGCCGCCGGCAGCAGCTCGGCCTCGATGCCGCGCGCGAGCAGGCTGTGCTCGTCCTGGCAGCAGACGAACCCGGCGAGGGCATGGCGCTGCGCCACCGCCTGCGCCTCGTCGAGCTGCCCGGCGGACAGGTTCGAGCAGCCGATGAAGCGCACCTTGCCCTGCCGCACCAGCTCGTCGAGCGCGCGCATCGTCTCCTCGATGGGGGTCTCGGGATCCGGGCGGTGCAACTGGTAGAGATCGATCCAGCCGGTGCGCAGCCGCCTGAGGCTCGCCTCCACCGCCCGCATGACGTAGCCGCGCGAGGCGCCGGAGAGCTTCCCGGCATCGTCCATCGGCATGCCGAACTTGGTCGCCAGCACGACCGCGCGTCGCTTCTCGCCGAGGATGCGCCCGAGCCATTCCTCGGAGCCGCCGCGGCTGCCGTAGCTGTCGGCGGTGTCGATCAGGTTGACGCCGAGCTCGATTGCCCGGTGCACGACCCGCTCGGTTGCGGCGAGATCGATGCGGCCGCCGAAATTGTTGCCGCCGAGCCCGACCACCGAGACCTCGAGCGTGGATTTCCCGAGCTTCCGTTTCCGCATGTGCAGTGCTCCGCTCCCCCCTGGCCGAGCCAGGAGCCCGCGCGGGCTGCCGAGCCGATCGACCAATTCACACCGTCGAGCATCTGCCGGCAAGAGCTTGCGGGGGCGCAGCGAGATGCTTCAATCAGGCCGGCCTCGAGCCAGGGGAAAGCGCAATGACGGACGGCTTCGACACCATCATCCTCGGCGGCGGCGCGGCCGGCTGCGTGCTGGCGAACCGGTTGTCGGCGCGTTCGAGCCACCGGGTTCTGCTCATCGAGGCCGGGCGCGACACCCCGCCGGGCAAGGAGCCGCTCGACGTGCTCGATACCTATGCGACCTCCTATTACAACGACGCCTATTTCTGGCCCGGCCTCGAGGTGCATTGGCGGCGCAGGGACAGCTCGCCGCCGACAGGCTTCTCGCAAGCCTGCATCATGGGCGGCGGCTCCTCGGTCATGGGGATGGTGGCCTTTCGCGGCACTCCCGAAGACTACGCCGAATGGGAGGCGCAGGGCGCCGCGGGCTGGGGCTGGAACGACGTGCTGCCCTACTACCGCAAGCTCGAGCACGACCTCGACTTCGGCGGCGAGCAGCACGGGAGCGACGGGCCGGTGCCGATCCGCCGCACCGGCCGCGACGACTGGGCCCCGCTTGCCAAGGCCGTGCTCGAATATGCGCAGGAGCGGCAGCTCCCGTTCCTCGCCGACATGAACACGGATTTTCGCGACGGCTACGGCGCGGTGCCGATGAGCAACTGGCCGGACAAGCGCGCCTCGGCGGCGATCTGCTACCTCGACGGCGCGGTGCGCGCGCGGCGCAACCTCGGCATCCTCACCGGTGCGACCGCGACGGGACTTCGGCTCGAGGGCCGGCGCGTCACCGGGGTGAAGGTGCGAACAGGCGGCGAGCAGCGCGAGTTCGCCGCCCGCGAGGTGATCCTTTCGCTGGGCGGCATCAATTCTCCGGTCTTCCTGCTGCGGTCGGGGATCGGGCCCGGAGCAGATCTGCGCGCGCTCGGGCTCGAGGTGCGTGCCGATCTGCCTGGGGTCGGCGAGAACCTCTCCAACCACGCCATCGTCTTCATCGGCCTGTTCCAGCGCCCGGGCGCAAGACAGCTCCCGCGCGTGCGGCCGCACCCGATGGCGGCGCTGCGCTATTCCTCGGGCCTTCCCGGCGCGCCGCCGACCGACATGTACATCAACGTGCAGTGCAAGACCTCGTGGTCGCCGCTCGGCACGCAGGTCGCCAACCTCGCGCCCACGCTGCTCAAGCCCTTGGCGCGCGGGCGCGTGAGCCTGCCGGCGGCGGATGCGGCGCCCTGCGTCGAGTTCAACTTCACCGGCCACGAGCTCGACCTTGCCCGTTTCATGGACGGCTTTCGCCGCACGGTCGACATCCTGGCGCACGCGCGGGTGCGCGCGGTCGGCAGCCTCGCCTTTCCGGTCAAGTTCACGGATCGGCTGCGGCGCCTCAACCGCATCAGCCCGGCGAACCGGCTCAAGAGCTGGCTCCTCGCCGCGCTGCTCGATCGCGTGCCGCCGCTCGCGGGACCGGTCTTCGCCACGCTTGCCGACCGCCGCGTCGAGCTTGCGGCGCTCGTCGCCGACGATGCGGCGCTGGCCGAGCACATCCGCGAGAACGTCGCTGGCACCTTCCATCCCGTCGGCACCTGCCGCATGGGCGCCGCCGGCGACCGCCACGCCGTCGTCGACAGCGCCGGGCGCGTGCGCGGGATCGGCGGCCTGCGCGTGGTCGATGCCTCGATCATGCCGAGCGTGCCGCGCGGCAACACCAACATCCCGACGATCATGCTGGCGGAGAAGATTTCCGATCGGGTGCTCTCGGCCGATTTCTGAGCCTGTCGGCAAGGCGCGGGCGGCGGCTTGAGCCGCGCGTCAAGAAGCGGCCACCCGGATCGGCGCAGGGAAATCCGCGACCAGCCGTCCTGCGCCGAGCCGGATATTGACGATTGCGGGTCACTGGATAAAATCTGGTCAGATCGACCAGAACTGCACCCGGAACCGCACATGGCCAAGCCGGTCAAACGAAAAACGAAATCTGCTTCTCCCCACGCGGGCAGCAGATGGCGACTTCAGGACGCCAAGGCTCGGCTGAGCGAGGTCGTGCGCCGGGCGCGGGAGCGCGGCCCCCAGCGAGTAACCGTGCATGGAAGAGATGCCGTCGTCATTGTCCGGGCCGACGAATTCGACCGCATGCGCCGTCCAGTGTCCGGCGGCGATATTGTTGCTGCCTTGGCGGCTTCTCCACTCGGGGAGGTGAATTTTGAGCGCTCGACGGTCAAGGCGCCGGTGCGGGACATTAGCCTGTGAAGGGCTGGCTCCTCGACACCAATCTCGTCTCCGAATTGCGCAAGCCAAGACCGAATGCGGCGGTCGCCGAGTTTGTCGCGGGACAGCCCGGCGAGCTTCTCTACACGACCGAAATCACGTTCGCCGAGATCAGGTTCGGCATTGAGCGGCTTGATGATGCTCGCCGTCGCGCCGATATCCGCCGCTGGCTCGAACGGACGTTGCGCCCACTCTTCAGCGGACGGATTCTGGCCGTCACCGAGGATGTCATTGTGCGCTGGAAGACCATGGTCGCCGCCGGCCAGAGGCACGGACACACGTTTGGCCAGCCGGACCTGTTCATTGCAGCGATTGCAGATCTGGAAGAATTGATCGTCGTTACGCGTGATACTGGAGAGTTCGTTGCCGCCGGCGTGCCGGTGTTCGATCCTTGGTCCAATGTCCTGAATGCTGATGATCGAGAGATATCAGTCGAGCGGCCCGTGACGTTCGATGGCGTAGCCGGACTGATCCGGGACTTTCGCCGCCGATAACGGCGCAGATCCCTGCTCGGGGATCGGGCCCGCCGGAGATCTGCGCGCGCTCGGGCGCTTGGCCTGTCGGCGCACGTCGCACTTCCCCATCATTCCGGCATCTCTCGATCGGTCGCGGTCTTTGCTTGTCTGCCGTCGTCGGCCGGCATCGGCGAGTCGCGCGTGAGCGGATCGTGCCGGACGATGGCACGCGCCCGGAACCGCTCAACTGCGATCGAGCCTGGCTCGAAGGGGCCCGGCTGTCATGCCGACGGCGGTCAGGTTCAACTCAGGAACAGGCCCCAGATCATGAATATGGCAAAGAGGACGAGAGAAGCGTCGGCGATGATGTAGCCCACGCGCGTCGGCACATCGTCCGTCTCCTCGACTATTCGCCACATGCCTGCAGCCTAATGCCTTGCCTCTAGCCCGTCGAGCCCGCTTTGCTGTGTCATGAGTTGGGTGCGCTGAAGATCCACGGCGGAGGAATCCTGTCCGCCGGACCGACCTCGCACTGAGCAAGCAAGGGCTCAGCAGATGCAGTTCGACCACCCGAACCGTCGGGAGTTCATCACGCTGCTCGGCGGCGCGTTGGCAGCGTGGGCCGCAATTCAACCAAGGATTAATGCTTTCTGCTTTAATTATTCTTCGGGGAACTTGCTCCGGTACCGTAGTATTCTTCAGTAAGTCAAGGGCATGTCAAAGCCTGAGCAATCGCTCGTTTGCGTGGTCGTCAGTGTTGTGTCTGCGCTGATGCTTGCTGGCTGTGACCATCCCAGGGACTTCGACTCAGCCCGTGCTGCAAGATCCAGCACACCAGTAAGCCACAGCCGACAACACCGATCTGCCACGCCAGCAACGAGAACGGCCTCGATCCCGCTGCCAGACCGAGCACTGCTCAAGCCTCAGCCAGAACCGGATTGCGAGTTCAAAGACACCGATTCTGAAAACACCACGATACGGAAGCTCGATTACGAGAGACAATGTTACCGGCATGCCGAAATGATTGTGCGCGACCGCCTACGGCTTTTGCAGAACTCGGTGGGTGAAGTCGGCTCGCCACGTGAAAAGTCGCAACGCTGAAACTCAGCCGCCGGCCCTTACCCGCAGTCTACTTCCAACGACTCTTCGTCGTCGACGGCGGCGTGATCTCGTACAGCGATTGCATGGGATGAGATCGAGACCGGACGGTGCCGGCCTTGATCGCCGCTGTGCTTGGCGTCCGGGCAAGGGGTCGCCGCCGATAGCTGCGCGAACCCTCATAGACCATGGCGCTTGAAAAAGGTCGCCATGTCTTCCTCGCTAACGAACTCGCCGCGCTCCGCCTGCGCATTTCCTTCCTGGATGGATGACCATTCTTCGTCCGATACCGACAGCGAACCCTGGTTCTGCGCCTCTAAAAGCATCAGGAGCTCGGCCGCGTAGACCTGCCGATCCTCCGGCCACGTCTGAACCCGATCCAGCATTGCTGCTATCTGCTCCTTGGTCATCGTTCTCATTTTATACCAGGTTCTTGGACCGTAAGGATCACGTGCGGCCGTGGGTTCATGGCGGGCAGTACGATGGTAGGGCTATCGCCAACCATGCCGCGAGAATGCCCCGCAAGCTGCCAGAACTGATCATGTTTTAGCCGCGGACGCGGACCCACCATGCCGTCCATAGTGAGGTGGGGGAGGGGGATGGCATCCCGGGTGCCGCGGCCGGGACACGCCGCGCGGAAAACAGTCCGGCCGGCGCTGCGACTGATGCTCGTGCTGGCGCTCGGGCTGCCGGCTGCCGTCCCGCGCCCGGCAGTTGCAGGCTCCGCCACGGACGCGCTGATCGTCGTGCACGGCAATCGGCGTGTCGATGCCGCGGCGATCCGCGCCCACTTTCACCCCTCGGCGGGAGCCGCGCAGCTCGATGCCTTCGCCGTCGATGCCGCGCTCAAGGAGCTCTACGCGACCGGGGCGTTCGCGGACGTCAAGATCGCCCGCTCCGGCGCCAGGCTGATCGTCACCGTGGTCGAGGCGCCGGTGATCGGCCGCCTGCAGTTCGAGGGCAACCGCAAGATCAAGGACGAGGAGCTGAGCAAGGCGATTGCGCTCAGGCCGCACGGCACCCTGACCAGGGCCGCCTTGCAGGAGGACGTGGCGCGGCTCAGCGAGCTCTACCGGCGGGCCGGCCGCTACGACGTCGCGATCGCGCCCAAGACCATCGCGCGCGGCGAGGGCACGGTCGACCTCGTGCTCGAGATCAGGGAGGGCGACAAGACCGGCGTCCGGCGGATCGTCTTCGTTGGCAATCACGCCTTCTCCGGACAGCGGCTGAAGGCGGTGATCAAGACCAGCGAGTCCGGCTGGTTCGCCTTCCTCAAGACCACCGACACCTACGATGCCGACCGGGTGCAGGCCGACCGCGAGCTGCTGCGGCGCTTCTATGCCAGGAACGGATACGCCGACGCCCGGGTGACCTCGGCGGTGGCGAGCTACGATCCGGCGCTGAAGGGAATCGTGCTGAGCTTCGCCGTCGACGAGGGCCGCCGCTACCGCTTCGGCGCAGTCGACGTCGTCTCCCACGTAGCGGCGCTCGATGCCGCACCGCTGCGGGCAAGTTTGCGCGTCGCCCCCGGCGACGTCTTCGACGGCGAGGCGGTGGAGAAGACGGCCGAGGAGCTCGCCGTCGCCATCGGCAAGCGCGGCCACCGCTTCGTCTCGGTGCGCCCGCGCCTTCGCCGCAATGGCGCAGGCGATGCGATCGATCTCGTCTTTGCCCTCGAGGACGGCCCGCACCAGTACATCGAGCGGATCGTCGTTCACGGCAACAGCAAGACGCGCGAGGAGGTGATCCGGCGCGAGTTCGACCTCGCCGAGGGGGACGCCTTCAACCGGGTGCTGATCGAGCGGGCGGAACGGCGCCTGAAAGCGCTGGCGCTGTTCAAGTCGGTGAAGATCTCGAGCGAGGGCGGCTCGGCGCCGGACCGCGTGGTGCTGCATGTGCAGGTCGAGGAAGAGCAAACCGGCACCTTCGCGTTCTCCGGAGGCTATTCGACCGCCGACGGGTTTCTCGGCGAGATCAGCGTCTCCGAGCTCAATTTCCTCGGTCGCGGCCAATACGTGAAGGCAGCAGCCACGCTCGGGCAATACGTGCGCGGCGGCTCGTT
>DASXAP010000177.1:0-5903 GCA_036406655.1 Xanthobacteraceae bacterium
CAATCGGACCGAGCCGCAGCGGCGCTGCCCAATGACGTCGCGCACTGGTCGCGGGCGTTTCCGCGGCTGCGGCGGGTGTTCGAGATTCTTGCCGAGATCGAGCCGCATCGCCACCGCTACAGCATCGTCGAATGCCCACGCTGGCAACGCGGACGCGTGGCGATCGTCGGCGATGCGGCGCACGGCCTGCCGCCGACCCTCGGCCAGGGCGTCGGGCTCACGCTGATGAATGCGCGCGCGCTCGCCGCCGTGCTGGCAGGCCGGCCCGATATTGCCGCGGCGCTGCCGGCCTGGGAGAGCGCGGTCCGCTCGATCAGCGACAGGACCCAGCGATGGGCGCTGCGGTACGACTATTTCACCCGGGAGTGGCCCGCGGCGCTGTGGTTCGTCCGGCCGGCGATCATCTGGGCGTTCCGCTCGGTCCCGGCGCTCAATCGGCGCATGCGCATCGCCGATCAAGGGCTGAAGGCGACCGCGCTCGGATCGCTCTGAGCCGCGCGCAGCCGAGACTCAACGCCAGAATCGCAGAAAATCCCATAGCACCACCGGTGGGGGCGGCGGCGGGGTATCGTCGACGATTTGCTCCAGCTCTGAATCGAGAACCTCGGCCGCCCTCTTCCCCAGCACGCGGTAAGCCTTCGCAAGATGTGGGCCGAAAAACGTGGTCCGGTTCGGGTCGGGGCGATGGTCGTTGTGATCGTAAATCGGGTAGCAGATGCGCCGAGGCAGCCCTGTCGACGTATTCCCCGACACCCAGGAATTCGCTGCACCGACCAGTTCAGCGCTGAATTGATAGTAAAAGGGGTCGGCGCTCACGATCACGGCTCTGACCTCGCGCGGGTCGGCAGCGTTTCTCATCTGCGAAATATGCGTGAAGGCGGTGTTGAATTTACTGGTTGCGATTGCCGAGCTCTCGGTCCCTACGAAATCGGTCGGTTCGACATGAAGCCAGGCTGGCGATCCTGCTCCGGTCTCTGGCGCCTTAGTTGGAAGGTTACGGAGCAGGCACACCTCCGAGGGACCAATGTTGAATCTCGTGCTCAAGTGGTTGAGGCGGGCCTGATTCGTCGTGAAGCTCTCGAGATTCACGCGGTCCCGGAAATCCACCGTCGTGCCGGGAGTCAACGAGCTGTTGATCAGCCCGCCGACAATCGAGACATATTTCTTATGGAGTCCAGCCGCCATCGTCTCGATGTAAATACCTCCGGCGACGACAACCAACAAAAGCTGCGCATCTGCGTTGAGAGCCTGCACCGCCTGGGCTACACGCGTGGGATCCCGTCCGAGATTATCCTGGTAATTCCGATTGTTACGGTCAGGATCGGAGTTGCCTATCCCCTTGTCAAAAGCCTTTTCCAGGTCGGTGCCCTTGAACTTAATGCTTGAGAGGATGCCAATGTGCGGCATGAAATCTCCCCGCTCGCATGGACAATCAGGGGCAATCCCCGAAGTCACACAAAGTATCAAGGATAGCGGCGTTGTCGAGTCGCCCCTCCCCGACACTACGGCAAGGCATGCCGCAGAACATGGTACGGTGCAAAATCAGCCTTCCCGGAATTGAAGCAATAACTCACGTCAGCCGCACCCCTCCGTCAGCCGGCCGGCTCGTGGCAGCATATCTGCGGGGCGCTCTCGAAACCGCCTCGCCAGCCGGCGCATCCCTCTAACTTCCTGATCCGAATATCGAACGTGAGGCACCTCACAGAAAGCCTCGACCGGTATATGCTATGTCTATAGTCGAGCAGTGAGCTGCTGCCGGCCGCCGAGGAATCGAGAAGACTATGAAACTACACGGATTTCTCGCGCTGCTGGCGCTGGCGACGCTCGCCTCTCCGTGCCCTGCCGCGGCCCAATCCCCGGCCGTCCCGGTGATGGGCTTTCTCAACATCGGGTCCTCGCGGCAGTTCGCCCCATTTCTCAAGGCGTTCCACAACGGTCTCGAGGCGGCCGGGTTCGCGGAGGGACGCAATCTGGCAATCGAGTACCGCTGGGCGGAGGGCAACTACGATCTCGTGCGCGAGCAGGCCGCCGATCTGGTCCGCCGCCGGGTGGTGCTGATCGTTGCGACCGGAGGCACCGGAACGGCACTGGCGGCGAAGAACGCAACCGGCAGCATTCCCGTGCTTTTTCTGGCTGGCGCCGACCCGGTGGCGGAAGGCTTGGTGGCGAGCTTCAACCGGCCCGGCGGCAATGTCACCGGCGTGACGTTGTACACGTCGGCGCTGGTCTCGAAGCGCCTCGAGAAGCTCCGCGACCTGCTTCCCGGTGCGGCTACAATGGCTTTTCTCGTCAATCCGAAGACCGTCACGGCAGCGGGCGAGACCGAGGACGTGGAGAAGGCGGCTCGAGCCGCCGGATTGAAGGTGCTGGTCATCGACGCGAGTGCCGAGGACGACCTGCGGGCGGCATTCGCCTCCGCCACGCAGAACGGCATCGCCGCCATGCTCGTCAGCGCCGACCCGTTCTTCACCCGCAAGCGCGCGCAAATCGTCGGCCTCGCCGCCGAGCATCGGCTCCCGGTCGCCTATCCATGGCGCCAATACGTCGCCGCCGGCGGCCTGATGAGCTACGGCCCCAGCATCTCCGGCGCCTATTGCCAGATCGGCGATTATGCCGGCCGCATCCTCAAGGGCGCCAAGCCCGAGGAGCTGCCGGTGCAGATCCCGACGCGCTTCGAGCTGGTGATCAACCTCACGACGGCGAAGGCACTGGGCCTGGAGGTGCCGATTCCGCTGCAGGTCACCGCCGACGAGGTGATCGGCGAGGAACGCGATCGATCCGGGGACCGCGAGGCCGCGGGGCCGGGAGATTCGCGCACGGCTGCTCGCCAGCATCCATGCGAGGCACGCTGATGCGCGCGATCGGCCGCATGACCGCGATTGCGCCGGGCCGGGAGCCGCCGCAGCGGCTCCCGGGAATCGGCGATGGGGCGGTCGAATGAACCTTCGGGTCCTGTCGTCCCTGCCGATGCCCTGGCGCTTTTCGCTGCAGCGGCAGCTATTGGCAGCGGCGAGGCTGCCCCGCTTCCCGCAGCGCGGGCGCCTGTTCAGCAAATACGTGACCTTGTTCGTGGCCGTGGTGTGCGTCGCGCTGATCACCAATGCCGCTTTCGAGATCTGGTTCTTCTATCATGAGCACAAGGCGTCGCTCATTCGTATCCAGCACGAGCAGGCGGAGGCGGCAGCGGCGAAAATCGGCCAGTTCGTGGAGCAGGTCGAGGCGCAGCTCGGCTGGACGACGCAGCTTCCCTGGATGGAGGCGACGCTGGCACAGCGGCGGCTCGATGCGATGCGTCTGCTGCGCCAGGTGCCGGCGATCACCGAGCTGTCGCAGCTCGATCCTTCCGGCATCGAGCGCCTGCGCGTGTCGCGGCTGTCCCCCGACGTGCTCGATACCGGGGTCGACCTCTCCAGGGAGCCGAAATTCGTCGAGCCGATGCAGCACCGGATCTATTACGGCCCCATTTATGTCCGCTACAACTCCGAGCCCTACATGACGCTGGCCCTGGCGGGCAGCCGTCGCGACACCGGCGTGAGCGTCGCCGAGGTCAACCTGAAGTTCATGTGGGACGTGATATCGCAGATCAAGGTCGGCGAGCACGGCGCCGCCTATGTGGTGGACGGCAAGGGCCGGCTGATCGCCCACCCCGACATCAACCTGGTCCTGCGCGGCACCGACCTCTCCGCGCGCGCGCAGGTGCGGGCGGCGCGCGCCAGCATCGCAGGAAGCGCGCCGGAGCCGCTGCAGGTCGCCCAGGGCCTGCAGGGCCGGAAGGTGCTGACGGCCTATGCCGAGATCGCCCCGCTCGGCTGGCTGGTCTTCGTCGAGCTGCCGCAGGAGGAGGCCTATGCGCGGCTCGACGCCACGATCGAGCGGACCGGTCTGGTGCTGCTCGCCGCGCTCGCCATGGCCTGCCTCGCCGGCACGGCGCTTGCCCGCCGGATGCTGGTGCCGATCAAGGCGCTCCAGGGCGGCGCCGCCCGCATCGGCAGCGGCGACCTCGGGCAGCGCATCTCCATCGACACCGGCGACGAGCTCGAGGAGCTGGCCGACCAGTTCAACGAGATGGCGGCGAGGCTCCAGGACTCCTATGTCGGGCTCGAGCAAAAGGTCGAGGCACGCACCCGCGAGCTGGCGCAGTCGGTCACCGAGCTGCGCGCGCTCGGCGACGTCACCCATGCCGTCAACTCCACGCTCGACCTCGAGAACGTGCTGGCCACGATCGTCGCCAAGGCCGTGGAAATTTCCGGCACCGATGCCGGCACGATCTATGTGTTCGACGACGATCAGCGAAAATTCGTGTTGCGGGCGACCTGCGGGCTGGATCAGGAGCGGATCGCCGCGACCGAGTCGGTGCGGCTGGACCTCGACACCCCGCAGATCGCCTCCGCCATCGCCCGGCGCGAGCCCCTGCAAATCCCCGACATCCGCGAGGAGCCGTCGCCGATCCACGACCGGCTGCTCGGCGCCGGCTATCGCGCGGTGCTGATCACTCCGCTGCTGGGCCCCAGCAACATCGTCGGCCTCCTGACCGTCCGCCGCAAGCAGCCCGGATCCTTCCCCAAGGCCACCGCTGACCTGCTCAAGACCTTCGCCGCGCAATCGGTCCTGGCCATCCAGAACGCGCGGCTGTTCAGCGCGCTCGACGAGAAGAGCCGCCAGCTCGAGATCGAAAGCAGGCACAAGTCGCAGTTCCTGGCCAACATGAGCCACGAGCTACGCACGCCGCTCAACGCCATTCTCGGCTACACCGAGCTCATCCTCGACAACATCTACGGCGAGGCACCCGACCGGATGCGCCAGGTGCTGCAGCGGGTCGAGACCAATGGCCGGCACCTGCTGGGGCTGATCAACGACGTGCTCGACCTCGCCAAGATCGAGGCGGGCCAGCTCGCGCTTTCGCCTGCCGACTACTCCCTGCACGAGGTCGTTCAGGGCGTGGTCGTCGCGCTCGAACCATTGGCAGCCGCCAAGCATCTCGGCTTCAGCGCCGGCATCCCCGGCACGCTGCCGAGGGGCCATGGCGACGAAAGGCGCATCGCGCAGGTGCTGCTGAACCTCGTCGGCAACGCGATCAAGTTCACCGATGCCGGCGAGGTCACGATCACGGCGTCCGCCGGGGACGGCTGCTTCACCGTCGTCGTCGCCGATACCGGGCCGGGCATAGCGGTGGAGGATCAGGCGCGGATTTTCGAGGAATTCCAGCAGGCGGACAGCTCGTCCCGAAAGAAGAAGGGCGGGACCGGGCTCGGCCTGTCGATCGCCAAGCGAATCATCGAGATGCACAACGGGCGAATCTGGGTGGAATCGATGCCCGGCCGGGGCGCAAGCTTCTTCTTCACCATTCCGGTTATTTTCAAACGGCAGGACACGCGATCATGAGCCGGCGCATTCTGGTGGTCGAGGATCAGGAGGACAACCGGCAAATCCTTCGCGACCTGCTGACGAGCGTAGGGTACGAGATCGTGCATGCCGAGGACGGCGAGCAGGCGTTGACCGCGGCGGCGGCACAGCGCCCCGATCTCATCCTGATGGACATACAGTTGCCGTTGCTGGACGGCTACGAGACGACCCGCCGGCTCAAGGCCGACCCGGCACTGCGCGCCATCCCGGTCATCGCGGTAACCTCCTATGCGTTGAGCGGCGATGAGAGCAAGGCGCGCGCTGCCGGCTGTGACGCCTACGTGACGAAACCCTACAGCACACGCGCGTTGCTGGCGAAGATCCGGGAATATGTGCCATAACCTCCGCCGGCAGGCGTGAGCATGCACGATCCTCCGCGTATCCTGGTCGTCGACGACAACGAGACCAATCGCGACATCGTCGCGACCCGGCTGAAGGTTCACGGCTACGAGACGGTGGAGGCCGGGGACGGGGAGCAGGCGCTGGTCGCAGTGGCACAG
>DASXAP010000178.1:0-41024 GCA_036406655.1 Xanthobacteraceae bacterium
GCTGTCGTCTTGCCGCCGATGAAATGACCGATCTGGCGCATCCTCTCCTCCATTCGATCCCGCGCATTCTGCGGGCGTCATTCACCGTCACATAGCGCAGCCTGCGCCGGGCTGGAAGCGTCACCTGCATGGGAGCCCGCGAGCTGGTCATGGGAGCAGCGAGCTCTCCAGGCATCTCGTGCTCGAGCAGAGCAAGCAGGGCTGCAGACCGAATGGTCGATCAGGACAACTGCTCGATGCTCGCGAAATTGATGGAGCCCACCGGGCCGCGCGTCGGCTGCTGACGAAGCTCGCCGCGGCGCTCAAAGGCAATGGCGTCATGCTTCTCGATCTCCGGCGACAGTTCGGCGGGCGACGCCGCCGACCTCGAGCTATGGGGCGCGGGAGCTGTCAGCCGACCGGGCCACGGCCGTACGCAGCTTCTCGAAGCGGAAGGCGTTCCAAGTTCCCAATTCGACATGATCGTCGGGGGCGGCAGCACCGCACCGCTGTTCCTGGAAGATCCGCATGTCGCGGCCAATCGACGCGTCACCGTGATGCCGGTGTTGCGAAGCGGCACCGCTTCCTCCGGATTTCAAGCCGTAAGCGACGTCGCCCGTGCCGCGCATCGGTTCGCGCCTCGGCGCAACGCTTGCGCGGCATTGCATGCACGCCGGGCTCCACCCAAATTACCACGGCTGGTCAGCTCGCTCCTGCTGGCGGGGGCTGCGCCAGCGGTATATAAACCGCCGCGCCGCTGCGCCGTACAGAGCCAGATCCGCCTCCATGGCCAATGTCGCTGATGAAAAGGCTGTACCCGGCGCAGCTCGATCCTCCATCGAATCCAGTGCTGAAGCGAAACCAGGATTGTGGGCGCTGACGCTCGGCAGCATAGGCGTCGTTTACGGCGATATCGGCACCAGCCCGCTCTATGCGTTTCGCGAGGCCGTAGCGGCGGCGGCGGAAAGCGGACCAGCCACGCGCGAGATCGTGCTCGGAGTGCTGTCGCTCATCCTGTGGGCGCTCATTGTCGTGGTCGCGTTCAAATACGTGCTGCTGCTGTTGCGGGCGGACAATAATGGGGAGGGCGGCACGCTGTCGATTACTGCACTCGCTACCCGAGTGCTCGGCCGGCGTACCGCACTGGTGTTCCTGCTCGGGGTGGTCGGGGCCTCCATGTTTCTCGGCGACGCGGTGATCACGCCGGCCATTTCGGTGCTCTCCGCGGTCGAGGGCCTCAAGCTCGTCACTCCCGCTTTCGACCATTCGGTGGTGCCTCTCACCATCGCCATCCTGCTTGCCCTTTTTGCCGCGCAGAGGCGGGGCACCGCGCAGGTCGCAAGCATGTTTGGCCCGGTCATGACGACCTGGTTCCTGGCGATTGCAGCCGCGGGCGTCCTGCACATCAGCGACGACCCGGGCGTGCTCGCGGCGAGCAACCCGGTCTACGCACTCTCGTTTCTCTCCGGTCACGGCCATGTCGGGCTGGTGACGCTGGGGGCGGTGTTTCTCGTCGTCACCGGCGCGGAGGCGCTTTACGCCGATCTCGGACACTTCGGCCGGCGGCCGATCCGGACCGCCTGGTTCGGCGTTGTGTTTCCGGCGCTGCTGCTCAATTACTTCGGGCAGGGAGCCAAGGTGCTTGCCGATCCCGCGGCCCTCGAGAATCCTTTCTATCGGCTGGTCCCGGATACCCTGCTGCTGCCGATGGTCGTGCTCGCAACCGCGGCGACGGTAATCGCCAGCCAGGCCGTGATCACCGGGGCGTACTCGCTGGTGAATCAGGCCATCCAC
Organism: Xanthobacteraceae bacterium; assembly: GCA_036406655.1. Taxonomy (GTDB): domain Bacteria; phylum Pseudomonadota; class Alphaproteobacteria; order Rhizobiales; family Xanthobacteraceae; genus VAZQ01. The sequence goes on from DASXAP010000178.1 coordinate 1,774, forward strand.
CTCGGCCTTCTGCCGCGGCTGGCGATCCTGCACACATCGGCGTCACAGGCGGGGCAAATCTACATCCCGCGGGTGACTGCCGCGCTGCTGGTGGGCGTATTGCTGCTGGTCGCCTTGTTCCGAACGTCGAGCGCGCTCGCCTCCGCCTACGGCATCGCGGTTGCTACCACGATGGTGGTGGATGGGCTGCTGGCATTCATCGTGATCTGGAAGCTCTGGCGATGGCCGCTTTGGCGAGTGGGCGTCGTGGTCGTGCCACTGGTGATTGTCGACGTGACGTTCTTCTCCGCCAACCTGATGAAGCTGCTCGAAGGCGCCTGGGCACCCCTCTTGTTCGGGGCATCGCTGGTGCTGCTCATCCTGACCTGGCGGCGAGGGACAAACATTCTCGCCCAGAAGACGCGCCGCACCGAGGTGCCGCTTGCTACGTTGCTCGGGACCCTGGAGAAGAATCCGCCGCACATCGTCCCCGGAACGGCGGTATTCCTCACCAGTCAGCCGGAATTTGCCCCGACGGCGCTCCTGCACAATCTCAAGCACAACAAGGTGCTGCACGAGCGCAATGTCGTGCTCACCATAATCACAAAGGATACTCCGAGAGTAGGCGATGAAGAGCGCGTGAAGATGACCGTGCTCTCGCCTCACTTCAGCCTGGTCGCGCTCAAGTTCGGCTACATGGAATCTCCCAACGTGCCAAAGGCGCTGGCGGTCGCCCGAAGGCACGGCTGGCAGTTCGACATAATGTCGACCTCGTTCTTCCTCTCTCGCCGCGCTCTCAGGCCTGCCGCGCATTCCGGGATGCCGCGCTGGCAGGATAGCCTGTTCATTCGCCTTGCGAAGTCGGCGAGTGACGCGACGGATTTCTTTCAGATACCGACCGGACGGGTGGTCGAGGTCGGCACCCAGGTTACAGTCTGATCAGAGTGCCTGGATCGAAGCGGTCGAGATGGGGACAATCGTTTTGCAGGCGGTGCCCTGCACGCTGCGTTGGGCAGGGGCGCAAGATGATGAATGCCGGGAACGGACACTCCCCGAGGCGGCTGCTATAAGCGCGGGCCGCTGCGTACGGCCGCAGTGCAGCATCCCAGGTCACCCATCATGCCGACTACCGTCACTACGCCAGGGGAGGGGGTGCCTGTCCAGGCCACCGCGGAGTCGCCTTCTCAGCGGGCGTTCTGGGCGCTGACCCTCGGCAGCATCGGCGTAGTCTACGGCGATATCGGAACCAGCCCTCTCTACGCCTTCCGTGAGGCGATCAACGCCGCCTCGCCCGGCGGCGCGGTCGTGCAGGAGGCGGTCTTGGGCGTCCTCTCGCTCATCGTATGGGCGCTGATCATCATTGTCACACTGAAGTACGTTCTGATCCTGCTGCGAGCTGACAACCGGGGCGAAGGCGGGACGCTCGCTCTCATGGCTCTGGCGCAGCGCGCAGTTGCCAGGCGGGCCGGCCTGATCGCGCTTTGCGGCATCCTCAGCGCCGCGCTTTTCTACGGCGACGCGGTTATCACGCCTGCGCTCTCGGTGCTGTCCGCGGTCGAAGGTCTCAAGGTCGCGACCCCCGCATTCGAGCCGTACATCGTGGCGCTGACGGTCGGCATCCTGGTCGGGTTATTCGTCGTGCAGTCACGCGGTACGGCGCGGGTTGCTTTCTTCTTCGGCCCGATCACCGCGGTGTGGTTCATCGCCATCGCAATTCCGGGCCTCGTATTCGTTGCCGGAAACCCCGCGGTGCTGCTGGCCTTCAACCCGGTGCATGCGATCCGCTTCCTCGCCTCCCATGGCATGGTCGGGCTGGTGACGCTGGGGGCCGTGTTCCTCGCGGTCACCGGCGCCGAGGCGCTTTACGCCGATCTCGGTCACTTCGGCCGCAAGCCGATCCAGACCGCCTGGGTTGCGCTCGTGTTGCCGTCCTTGGCCCTGAACTATCTCGGGCAGGGCGCGCTCGTGCTGTCCGATCCCAAAGCCGTCGACAATCCTTTCTTCCTCCTCTATCCCGACTGGGCGCTGCTGCCGATGGTGCTCTTGGCGACGGTTGCGACCGTCATCGCCAGCCAGGCGGTGATCACCGGGGCTTATTCGCTGAGCCAGCAGGCGATCCAACTCGGGCTCCTGCCGCGGCTCGAAATCCGTCACACGTCCGAAGCGCACTACGGCCAGATCTATATGCCCCGGGTGAACTTCTTTCTGCTGACCGGGGTGCTGCTGCTGGTCTTGATGTTTCGTTCTTCCAGCGCCCTTGCTTCCGCTTACGGCATCGCGGTGACCGGCACGATGGTAGTCACCGGCATCATGGCTTTTGTCGTGATCTGGCGGGTGTGGGATTGGGCTCCCCTCGCCGCGGCGGGGTTGATGCTCCCCTTTCTGCTGATCGATTTTACCTTTCTGGCCGCCAATCTGCTCAAGGTCGTGGAAGGCGGCTGGGTTCCGCTCGCGTTAGGCGGCGCGGTCATGGTCGTGATGTACACGTGGCGGCGCGGCAGCCGTCTCCTGTTCGAGAAGACGCGCCGGCAGGAGATCCCGCTGGTCGACCTCGTGCGCATGCTTGAGAAGAAGCCGCCCACGCGCGTCTCGGGAACGGCCGTCTTCCTGACAAGCACGCCTGAATCGGCGCCCACCGCGCTGATGCACAGTCTCAAGCACTACAAGGTGCTGCATGAGCAAAACGTGATTCTCACCGTCGAGGCCGCAGGCACGCCGCGGGTCGATGTCACGGAACGCGTGCGGATGGAGCGGGTGGGAGACACTTTCTCGTGCGTCACGCTTCGTTTCGGCTTCATGGAGACACCGAATGTGCCCAAAGCGCTGGCGATTGCCCGAAAGCTGGGGTGGCAGTTCGACATCATGGCTACCTCCTTCTTCTTGTCGCGACGGGCGTTGCGGCCTGCCCCCCGATCCGGAATGCCGCGATGGCAGGACCACCTGTTCATCATGCTGACGCGGATCGCGAACGACGCCACCGATTACTTCCAGATTCCCACCGGGCGAGTGGTGGAAGTGGGCACGCAGGTGACTATCTGAGGAGCCCCGCGACCGGCGGCGACCTGAAGGCGAGACGCTCTGGCCGCGGAGGCGACTGTCCTTGATTTCTGTGGCGTCTCGCGCGACATCTGGCCCGCGGTGGCTGCGCCACCTGGTGTCGAGGAGGACGGCATGGCAGAGGACCCCCGGGTGAAGAATCTCACCGCCGAGGAGGTGGCGGCCGGCCTTGCCGAGGGCAAGGTCCTGCTTGTCGACGTCCGTGAACCGAACGAGACGGCGATCGAGCGCTATCCGCAGGCCTTTCTGCTGCCGATGTCGGTATTCGATCCCGGCGCCATTCCCGAACCGCAAGGACGCCGGGTCGTTTTCGCCTGTCGTTCCGGCAACCGGTCGGTCGCCGCCTCGCTGATGGCGCAAGCCGCGGGCCTTGCTTACGATGCCCACCTTGCGGGCGGCATCATCGGCTGGAAAGCGGTCGGGCTGCCCACCGAGGGCTGAAACGGGCAGCATGAATTCGTCCTCCTCGGCTTGATCCGTGCTTCGGGCAACAGGTTTCGTCGCCACCGTCGCCGCGCTGCTGTCCATCACCTGGGCCGGCTCGCAGGCGCAAAGCGGGCGGATCGTCAACGTCTACAACTGGAGCGACTACATCGCTCCGACCGTGCTCGATGACTTCACCAGCGAGAGCGGGATAAAGGTGCGCTACGACACCTTCGACAGCAACGACACCTTGGAAGCGAAGCTTCTGGCCGGGAAATCCGGGTATGACGTGGTGGTCCCGACGGCCTACTTTCTCGAGCGCCAGATCAAGGCCGGCGTTTTCCAGAAGCTCGACAAGGACAGGCTGCCGAATATCGCGAATATCTGGCCTGAGATCGCGCAGCGTCTGGCGGCGTACGACCCCGGCAACCAGTACGCGGTTAACTACATGTGGGGCACCACCGGCATAGGTTACAACGTAAAGAAGATGCACGGGGTGCTTGGTCCTGCCGGCCGGATCGACAGCTGGAGCACGGTATTCGACCCGGAGCAGCTCGCCAGCTTCAGGGACTGCGGCGTGCACATGCTCGACTCGTCCGACGACATCCTCACTGCAGCGCTTCACTATCTCGGGCTGGACCCGAACACGTCGAAGGAGGCCGAGCTGCAACAAGCCGCCGACCTGCTCGTGAAGGTCCGGTCGTCGGTGCGCAAGTTTCACTCCTCCGCCTATGTCGACGCCCTGGCTTCCGGCGAGGTCTGCTTGGCCGTCGGCTTTTCCGGCGACGTCAAGCAATCGCAAAAGCGGGCCGCGGAAGCCAGAAGCGGAATCGAGATCGCCTACGTGATCCCGCGGGAGGGAGCGCAGCTGTGGTTCGACAATCTGGCGATCCCGAAGGACGCCAGGAACGTGGTTGAGGCGCACGCTTTCATCAACTACCTGCAACGACCCGAAGTAGCCGCCAAGAACTCGAACTACGTCTCCTACGCGAACGGAAACCTGGCGAGCCAGAGATTCATCGACCGCCGGATCCTCGACGACAAGACCGTCTATCCCGATGCTGCGATGATGCAGCGGCTCTACACCATCAGCGCGCACGATCCCAGGACCGAGCGGCTGATGAACAGGTTATGGACCCGGATCAAGACCGGCCGCTGAGCACAGGCTCACCGCCACCTTCGGTGCACCCACAGCCATTGCGCGGGATGCTCTCGTATCCAGCCTTCCACCACCGAGGTGATGATCTGCATGGTGCCGGCGACATCAACTTTCCCCTCCACGTCGCGCGCAGGCTCGATCGCATCGGTGATATCGGCGCGGAATCGGTGCCGTTCGGGCAGCCGCACGACGCGGGTGCCGTGGATCGGGCAATCGACGTGACGTGCCAGCCGCGCGATGAACGGATTTGCCTTGCATCGCCGGCCGAAGAACGTCACGTCCACGCCGTTGACGTAGTGCTGATCCACCAGCATGGCGACGTGCCCCCCGGATTCGAGCACGTGCGCAAGCTGGAGCGGGGCATCGAAACCGGTCGGGATCAGCGTGCCCATGCTGTGCTTGCGGATCTTGATCACGGCCTCGCTCACGGCCCTTATGTTGGGGCGCCGGTAGAGCACGGTGGCGTCGAGATCGTGTCTGCTCGCGATCAGCGCCGGCACCTCCCAGTTGGCGAGATGCGCAGCGAAGACGAGCGCCGGCTTGCCGTCGCGACGGAGTCGCTGAAACCGCTCGTAGTTCTCGAGCGTATACACGACCTCCTTGGATCGCTGCAGCTCGGGATCGAGGATTTGTGCCGGATCCGGCTCGAGCACATCAAGTCGGTCGATATGCGGAAATTCCGCCCCGACGCGGCCGAGATTGTCCCAGACACCCCGGAGGATGGTTTCGATCTCCGCGGCAGATTTCTCCGGAAAAGCCGCGGCGAGATTGCTGCGGCCGATCTTATGCTCCTTGAGGCCAGGTCCGAGCACGCGCATGACGGCGGCAGCCGTGTCTGCCAGGCGCCGGCGGTCCATCCGTCGCACCGCGCGCAAGGTGCCGGCGGCTACCCAGCCCAGCGCCTCGTCTCCGAGCCGCGTTGCCGCTCGAGCGAGCCGAAGAGCAGGACCGCGCGCAGATCTCATCGGGTCAAGCACGCTGCAGCTCGTCAAAAGCCGACGATGACCTTGCCGAACACCTGCCGGGCTTCGAGCCGCGCGAGCCCGCGCTCGAAGTCGGACAGGGGAACCTCGGTGTCGATCACGGGAAGGAGCCCGTTCGCCATCTTGACGAGGCTCTCGCGGATATTTCGCAGCGAGGCGCCGAACGAGCCGATGATCCGGTATTGCTGCTGGAACAGCTGCATCAGGTTGATGGTGGTCGACGATCCCGAGGTTGCGCCGCAGGTGACCAGCCGACCGCCGCGCCGCAGGGACAGCAGCGAGCCGTTGAAGGTCTCCGCGCCGACATGCTCGAAAACGACGTCGACTCCGCGTTTGCCGGTAAGCCTGCGCACGACGCCCTCGAACCGCTCGGTCCGGTAGTTGATCGCGTGATCGGCGCCCAGCTCCAGGGCTTTTGCTGCCTTGGCATCGTCGCCGACCGTGGTGATGACCGTGCAACCGATCGCCTTGGCCATCTTTATCGCGATGGTGCCGATTCCCGATCCTCCGGCGTGCACCAGCACGGTCTCGCCCGGCTCGAGCCTGGCGTTGTCGAAGAGCATGTGCTGCACGGTTGCGAATGCGATAGGTGCACAGGCGGCGTCGCGCAGCGAGACGCCTGCCGGGACCGGCACCACGAGCCGCGCCGGCAGGTTCACCAGGTCACGAGCAAAGCCGTCGACATGGAAGCCCATGATCCCGCCGACGTTCTCGCACAGGTTGTCATGGCCCTCGCGGCATGCCCGGCAGCTGCCGCAAGTCAAGGCTCCGTACATGACCACGCGATCGCCGGGCTTGAACGCCGCGACGTCGGCGCCAGTCGCGACAACCTCGCCGGCTGCCTCGGCGCCCACGACCAGCGGCAAGCTCCGCTTGGCAAACGCCATCCCGCGGTAGCTCCAGAGGTCGAGATGGTTGAGTGCTACCGCCTTGATCCTGATCTGCGCTTCGCCCGCCGTCGGCGCGGCAGGTGAGGGAAGTTCGATCAGATCGAGCTTACGGTCGGCAATCAGCGCGAGCGCCCGCATGCGTCAGGCCGGCTCGCCGCTTACGACCAGCGAGACATTCTGGCCGCCGAATCCGAACGAGTTGGACAGCGCATGGCGCACGCTCGCATCGCGAGCCGCGTTCGGCACGACATCCAGCGGGATCGCCGGATCGGGAACCCGGTAGTTGATCGTCGGCGGCAGCCGCTGATTGAGCAGCGTCAGCACCGTGAACACGGTCTCGACCGTGCCGGCCGCCGACAGGGTGTGCCCGATCATCGACTTGTTGGATGATACGGGAACCGAGCTTGCTCGCTCTCCGAAGACAGTGGCAATGCCCAGGTATTCCATCTTGTCGTTCTCGGGAGTTCCGGTCCCGTGGGGATTGATGTAATCGATATCGCCGGGGTCGAGGTCGGCATCGGCGATCGCGTTGCGGATGCAGGCTATGATCGGCTTTCCGTCGGGGCTCGATCGGGTGCGATGAAAGGCATCCGCCTTCTCGCCGCAGCCGGCGAGCACGCCGAGCATTCGGGCGCCACGGCTCCTGGCGGCATCGTAGCTCTCGAGAACCAGTGCCGCGGCTCCTTCAGCCATCACGAAGCCGTCCCGGTCCCTGGAGAAGGGCTTGGCTGCCGCTTCCGGCGGATCGTTGGCCGTCGACAGCGCCGACAACAGGGAAAAACGGATCAGCGCTTCCGGGTTGACGGAGCCGTCGGTGCCGACGCACAGCGCCGCCTCGGCTTCTCCGCGCCGGATCGACTCGATGCCGAGCTGGATCGCCGTCGCTCCCGACGCGCAGGCGGTCGATACCGAGATCGGCGAGCCCTTGGTGCCGAACCGGCCGGCGAGGTGCTCAGCGACGGAGCCGAGCAGGCAGCGCGCGTGGACGGCGCGGAAGCGGCCTGATGCGGTCGCGCGCAGGAGATCGCGATAGCCGATCACGGCGTTGCTGCCGGTCTCTGCCGCCATCGCCTCCCGTTGCGGCCACTCCATCTCGACGGGGGCCACGGCGAGGAAGAGGGGGCCCGGAAACTCGCCCTTGTCTCCGATCTTTGCCTCGGCGATCGCCTCCTCGGCCACCGAGACGGCCATTCGCTCGCCCAGCTCGGTCGAGCAGAACGGCTCAACGGGGAATAGGTCGACCGTGCCGGCGATCGTGGTCTTGAGCCCCTGGTTGGAGAAACGCGCTAAGCGCCGGATGCCGGATTCGCCGGCCGTAAGTCTTGCCCAATTCTCTTGCTTGCCGGCGCCCAGCGAGGTGATGACGCCCATGCCGGTGACGACCACCAACGGCCGTCCGCTGCTGTCGCGCAAGGGTTTCATGCGAGCCTCCTCAACGCACCGCCTCGACGAGCGCCATGCCTTCGCCGCGCCAGTGACCCACTGAAGTGACGGCCAGCCGGTCGAGCCGGCCTTCGAATTCCCGTTCGACGCCCGATGAATCCCAGGGCGGAAACAACTTTTCATGCCCGAGCACCAGCGTTGCAAGTGCAATGTTCATGACGAACTGGGGCTCCGGGCCATGACCGAGGCTGCTGCCGGTCGCGCGAACAGGCGTGTCAGGCAGAGCAGCAAGGAAAGCTCGCTCCTCGCGCGTTGCGGGCTCGGCACCAGTCGCCCCCGAGATGACGGCAATCCGGCCCAAGCCCTCGCCCGGCAGCAGATCCTTCCACAGGCGGTTGAGCGCGGCGGTGACCGCGCCCGGAGTCCCGTTCGAGCGGTCGGCGAGCACGCGCACCAGGCGCGCCAGCGGGCGAGCATCGCGCGCCTCGGCGTGGTCGCGCGCTTCCAGCACCAGGAATGCGCCGAGCGAGCCGAGCACCAGCCCGCCTGCGGGACCGCGCTCCCATACGGGCTTGAAGCTGTCCCGCAGCAGGTAATTACCCGCCTCGTAAAGGAGCAGCAAATCCTCGCGCTCGCCGTTGTGCGAGCCTCCGACGAGCGCAAGCTGGCTCTGCCCCGCGCTGATGCGTGCCAGGGCAATGCGCACCGCGTTGACCCCGGCCGATTCCTCGCCCATGAACGTGCGGGAAGAGCCGGTGACGCCGTGCACGATCGAGATGTTGCCGGCGAGCAGGTTCGAGAGCTGCGCCAGGAACAGGGTCGGCCGCAGATCGCTCATCAATCGCTCGTTGAGAAAGGCTTCGGGGTCAGCGGACTTGGCCTTGTTGGTCAGGATTGTGCCGTCGACCGCGACGTCGCGCTCTCCGCCGCCGGCGGCAACGATCATGTCCATCCGCCCGAGCAGCTCGGTGTTGCCCTTCAAGCCGGCATCCGCGAGCGCCAGTCCCGCGGCGTAGGTGCCGATCCGCTGCCATCCTTCCATCTGACGCTGGTCACCTCGCTTCGGGATCTGCTTGTCGAGATCGAGAGGCGAGAGGGGATGAACGAAATAGGGCGCGAACCTGTGAGCGTCGACATTGCCGCGCCGTTCGACCAGTGCCTGCCAATGCGCATCGGCTCCTTCGCCCAGGCAGGACACGATGCCGATGCCGGTGATCCAGGCTTCGATCGGCGCATCAGCCATGGGCGAGCGCCTGCATCGGAAACTGGAGGGTCGCTGCCATCCTTTCCATGCCGGTCCGGAACTCGGCATTGGGGAATTCGATGAGACGGAACGTGATCTCTGCGCTGGAGGTGAGCCGGTTGTCGCAGCGGATTTCCGCCTTCGCCATGGCAAAGCCGGAGCCTTCGTGCAGGAGCTTGGCGGTAAGCACGAGGATCTGCCCGGGGGTCACGAACGAGCGCAGCTTCGCCGCCTTGACGGCCACGAATATCGGCATGCGGGTGAATTTCGTTGCCCCGATGACCAGCCAGCCGGCGGTCTGCGCCATTGCCTCGATCAGCAGCACGCCCGGCATCAGCGGCAGACCGGGAAAGTGCCCCTCGAAGATGGTCGACGTGGTCGGAACGCACGCCTCGGTTCTGATGGTGTGGTCGGCAAGATCGAGATCGACGATGCGGTCGATAAGCTGAAAATGCTCGATGCGCATGCGAGCGCGTTAGGCGCCCTTGGCAGCGACAAGCTCGTCGATGCGGGTGCACAGGTTGTTGAGCTGAAAGTACTGCTCTGTGGACGCCTTGCCGTCATTGACTTCCTGCGTCCACTGCTCGAGCGGCATCTTGATCCCGAACGCCTTGTCGATCGCGAAGGCAATGTCGAGAAAGTCCAGACTGTCGATGCCGAGGTCGTTGATCGCGTGGCTTTCCGGCTTGATCTTGTCACGCGGAATATCGCAGGTCTCGGAAATGATCTTGGCTACCGTGTCGAATGTCGAGGACATCAGTAAATCCCTGAGCGAGCACGCCTTTCGAGCCGCGCAGCGTGTTTTTTGCGATTGCGGGTCGGAACGCCCCCGGTGCGGCCCCGCCCCCCGCGAGAGGTCGGGTGCTCGTATAGCGAAGACACGCCGCAAGTTCAATGGCGGCCGCCTCCCATGAGCGGCCGAAGTCGCGTGCTCCCGAGGAGCTGAAGCGCTTCTTTCCGGGCATAATCTCACCGGGGAGACCGGGCACGACGCACATTAACACGGCCTCGAAGGCGCATCACTCGGCGGCGGGTTCCAGCATGGCATTGGCTCGAATCCCGCGCCGGCGGCGGACGATCTTTTGTCAGATCGGCGGAACCAAACCTCGCATCGGTCATTGACGGCGAACGATGTCGGTGGGGATCGGCCAGCGTCGCCACCGCTGCATTTTCCAATACCAATTCCACCCGCTGCCAAAGCAGGGGAAGGGGCGCACGTGCGTAGAAGGAAGCGTCATGCAAGTAGCGAAATGCAGGACCGTGCTCGTGAGCCTATTGGCAGTCGCAATTGGTCAAATCCTTGCCGCTCATCACACACCATCGCGTGCCGGGGGCCAAACCGGCATGGCATCGGTATATTCGACCGATAGCGGGAGCAGGACCGCCAACGGGGAAAGGCTGGAGCCGGGAGCATTGACTGCTGCCCATCGAACGCTCCCGTTCGGGAGCAAGGTCAAGATCACCAATCAAAGCAACGGCCGGTCGGTGATCGTCACGGTCAATGATCGCGGTCCCTTCGTGTCAGGTCGCGTCATCGACGTGACACCAGCGGCAGCGCGTGCGCTCGGATTTTCCGGCCTGACGAAGGTCACGCTTGACGTTGCCGGAAAGCAGACGTCGCTCGAGCGCTAGCCGGTTCCTGCCGCTAGCGCTGTAACGGCTTGAGGTCGATCGGCGTGCAGTTGCGCCGGCCGGACAGGGCGCAGTCCTGGGTCTTGCGCAGCTCGGCGATCTGCAGCGCCAGCCAGCCGCCGGCAATCGCGAGCACGACGGTGATGGCCAGCGCCGCGAGATTCACCATCATGCGGTGCCGGTAATCGTCGTCGTCCTTGCCGCCTTCGTACTCTGAAAGATCCTCGACTGGCGTTGCCGGGGGCCGCTGCACGGCGCGGGGTAGCCACCACGAGCGGTTTCCGCGGCCCGAAGAACCGCTGCGGGGTCGAAAAGGTACGACCCGGTTATCCTCGTCGGTCAGGTTGGAGCGTTCACGCGGCATTCGGCTCGGCCCGGCTGCCCATGCAGGCTCTGATCGGCATGGCTTGCACCAATTTCAAGCAAAATGGACGGCATCTGCCAAGTATCGGGCGCCCTGCCGGGTATTGCAGGCACGCATCGCAGAAATCATCACCCCTCTGGGAACGGCAACGGCTCGCCTTCCGGGGGCAACATGCGGAAGACATTCAGGATCATCGAGATCAGCGCGTAATAACCGAGGATGCCGACAAGCTCGACCGTCGCAGCGTGCCCGAGAATGGCATCGACGCGCTTGAAGTTCCTGTCGCTGACCCGCCTCGTCCTGTAGAGCTCCTGGACGAAGTCGAAGATCGCCCGTTCATCCTTGGTCGCCGATTTCGGCAGCTGACCTCGGTGCAGCTCGCGGATGGTCTCCGCCTTCACGCCCGCCTGTGTCGCTTGCGGCACGTGCGCGTACCATTCGTACTGGGCGCGCCAGAACCTCGCCGTGACGAGGATCGCGAACTCGGAGAGCCGTGGCGGCACCGCGGTCCTGAACCGGCAGTGGCCACCGAGTTGCTGTGCAAGCTCGCCGAAAGCCGGAGCGTGCAGAAAGACCGCGAAGGGGCCACGGATGGCGGTAGCGCCGCCGCGCGGTCCGGAGCGGATGGACTTGAGCAGCGCGTGCTGATCCGGCGTGAGGTCCGCCTCGGCGAGCACGCGCACGCGAGGCGGCGGGGCTTTGGCGGCTTTTCTGCGAGCCTTTCTTGCAGGCATGTCGATTCCTCCGAGCGATCATCTGAACAAGAGCGATTTGATGATGATTGGCACCACCTGGGTGAGCTCGATGAGCTTGCCGATATCGACATAGTCGAAGGCCTTGAGCTGCACGCCGTCGATGGCGATGACATTGGCTCCGGGCGCGATCTCGTGCCGGATCAGGCGGCCGAGGCTCTTGCCGACATCACCGTCAATCAGCAGCACCAGCGGCAGCTCTTCTGCCAATGTGCGCGGCAGCGCGGCGCAGATGCCGCCGGCGACCGCGTGCAGCCTCGCGTGCGAAGGGTCGCCCCGCCAGGGGAATGCCAAGGCGACCGGGCCTTCGCCTTCCTCGAGGTCGGCGTGCGCCATCGCAGCACGCACCGCCGCGGTGATCGCCGCGGGTGCGACCTCGCTATCCAGCGCGAGCTCGCAAGCGAGCACCGGAAGATTGTGCAGCGGCAGCCTGTCGGGACGGGCGATCATGATCGTGTTGCCGCTGATCTGAACCGAGAACTGCGCCGCGCCGATCACGGTCGCACGAATCCCCTGACCGGGATCCCAGACCGGTGGCAGGTCGCGCCGGTGCGCGAGGACCTGGCGCAACTGCTCGGCGAGCTCGCGGCCGAGGTCGCCGAAGCCGCGGCTCTCCCGCTTGTAGAGGTATTCAGCGACCCCACCGGAGAAGGTGATGGCGTCGATGCGCTTGTTGGCGAGATCGGCAGGCCAGGCCTCCGTCACCATGAGGCTGCGGGCGAGCTCGCCCGGTTGGCGGAGGTCGATCAGTCCCATGATCATCCGCGCCATGCGGGCGGCGATGCGTTCGCGTTCGGCCGCGCGGAGCGTCAGGCCCGGGGCGAGCCCTATTCCCAGGGCGCGCGCAATCTGCTCGGCAGGCGGCTCGACGCGCTCCAGAGCCGCCCCTTCCCGCCCCCGGCCCTCCCGTGCGGGAGACGCCTCGACCAGCAGCCGCCCGCCCACGGCGATAGCGCAGGTTGCCCGGATGCGGCCCTGCTCGATCAGCGCAAGCTTGGTGGTGCCGCCGCCGATGTCGACGTTGAGCAGGGTGGCGTTATGCCCCCGCGACAAGGCTATGGCGCCCGAGCCGTGCGCGGCCATCTGGCATTCCATGTGATGCCCTGCGGACGCGCAGACGAATCTGCCGGCTTCTTCCGAGAACAGCTCGGCGATCGCGCGCGCATTGCGGCGCTTGAGCGCTTCGCCGGTGAGGATCACGGCCCCGCTGTCGACGCTCTCGCGTTCGATCCCGGCATAGGCGTAGCAGCCGCCGGTGAAGCCGGCGAGCTCATCCACATCGATGGTGTAGTCGCTCCGGTAGGGGGTGAGCAGGATCGGCGACTGCCATAGGATCTTGCGCTCGACCACGACGAAGCGGCTCGACAACGCGGCCGAAAGCCGCTGCAAGTGCACGCGGGCGAACATCAGGTGCGAGGTCGACGAGCCGATGTCGATGCCGACGGTGGTGAGCTCGACATTGTCGGCGGCCCAGGCAACCTCGTTCAGCACGGCATCCTCCGGGCTGACGTGCAGGTGCTCGAATTCGAGATCGTGCATGGTCTGCGCTGCTCTTCCTCGATCCATCATGCCCCGGCCTGATGCCGGGCCATCCGCGCGTTCCCCCAGACGCCGACCGTGGCGAAACAATAGCCGTGGACGGCGGGATGCCCGCCATGAGTGAGGAGTGCCGTCGAATCAAGCCGCCTCGTTGACGAATCCGCCCATGCCCGACCTGACGCCGTGCTTGGCCAGCTCCGACAGATAGATGCGGTGGATGCGAGGGTCCTGGTGCTCGTACTCGATCTGGCAGCCGCCGTCCTTGACGCTCACATCCATCCCAAGGAATACGCGGCGCTTGTCGGCAGTGAAGGGATAGCGGAGACTGCCGAAAGCCACCGCGAGATAGCGCGCCGGATCCGGTGCGGTGTTGAAGTGCTGGTGGAACATCTGGTCGGGAGGCGCGAATACCCAGCCGTGCTCCCAGTCGATACGCACGAAGCCCGTCTCTCCCTCGTACCACAGCAGCGAGAAGCCGTGGCCGGTGACGGCAAAGACGTGGAAGTCGGCGCCGTGGCGGTGTGCCTTCTTGTAGGTGCCGACCGGCATCTGGGAGGTATGTGCATGCATGGTGCCGTCGGCGAGGATGAACATCATGTTCGAGCCGCCGGCGCCGCGCTGCTCCCATGCTTTGAGCTCGAAGGCGGAGAGGTCGGGGATGAAGTTGGTTTCCCACATGTTGCGGCCTGGACGCACCGGGATGAACTCGCCTTCGCCGCTGAAATACTTGGCGCCGCCTTCGCGCTCCGGGAACGAATATGGATTCTCCAGGACGAAGTTCTCGTTGTGGAACAGGTTGAGCATCAGCGCGAGATTGTTGGTGGAGGCGAGCCGCGCGCGCTCACGCCCGCTCGAATTGAAGTGCTGATAGCGGGCGTTGAGGGGTAGCGCGAACAGGCTCTTCGGCCCCCATTCGAAGCTGTGCTTGCGGCCGTCGCTGGTCTCGATCGTGGTATTGCCGTGCCCCGACAGCACATAGACGACCTCCTCGAACAGATGCCGTTGCGGCGCGGTCTTCGCGCCCGGCGCAAGATCGAGCACGAAGATGGAGACGAAGTCGCCGCGGCCTTTGAGGTGCACGATCCCACCGTCGACGCCGAAGCGCGGCCAGGGCGCGGTTGCCGCCCTGCGCAGGTCGACGCCGAAGTCCTCGGTGATCGGCACCCCTTCCTTCGCCGCCCAGCTCGCATAGGGGTCGAGCAGCATCTTCGGATGCTGCAAATCCGGCATCGGCCTGTTCATGCGCTACCTTTCGATTGGCAACGGTCGCGGTCGGGCAGCTTATAAGAGAGCTTCAGGGGGGCAAAGCCGGCCGACGCGCGCCTCTTCCGCCCGCTGCCTGCGCGCCGTCGTCCACCCTGCGCTCGGCTTCGGAGCGCTTTCCGGGCGCCGAGCCTGCATGCTAGGCCTATTCTCCCGCCTCAGCGACACCGGGGAAACGAATGGGCAGGCTGCAGCTTTCCTTCGCCTGCGGGCTCTACGACCGCATGCAGGCGCTCTATACCGGCGAGGTCAAGGTTGAGGGCATCGATCTCAACTTCATCGCCATCGACGAGCCGCGGCCGATCTTCGACCGCATGGCCGGCGGCGAGGAATTCGACGTCGCCGAGTTCTCGAGCTCGGAATTCGCCCAGCGTTTCGCCAGCAACCAGTGTCCCTTTGTCGCCATTCCGGTGTTTCCTTCCCGCGCTTTTCGTCATGGCTTCATCGCCGTCAACCGCAAGTCGGGTATCGCCAAGCCGAAGGACCTCGAGGGCAAGCGGGTCGGCGTGCCGCTGTGGACGATGAGCGCAGCCATCTACATCAACGGCCTTCTGCAACGCGAATACGGCGTCGATCTGCGCCGGATCAATTGGGTGCAGAGCGCCATGAATACCGGCGGTGCCCACGGCAGCCCGACCGTGCTGCCGTTGCTCGACCCGTTGCCGATCGAGCAGAACACATCCGGCAAGTCGCTGAGCGATCTCATCGAGGAGCGCACGATCGATGCCACGCTCGGCACCAGCCTGCCGCATGCGATCCGCACCAATCCCGACGTCGTGCGGCTCTTCCCCGATTACGTCGAGCTGGAGAAGGAATTCTACAAGCGGACGAGGATCTATCCGATCATGCATCTCGTCGCCATCCGCAAGGCGATTTACGAGAAGTATCCATTCGTGGCGACGAGCCTCTACAATGCGTTCTGCGAATCCAAGCGGATCGCGCTCGCCAAGATGTTCAATCTGCGGGCGCTGCGCTACATGACGCCGTTCCTGATGCGCGACATCGACGAGATCTATGATCTCTTCGGCGGCGATCCCTGGCCCTATGGCGTGGAGCCCAACCGACCGACACTCGAAGCCTTCATCGGTTATCTGGTGGATCAGTCCTTGATCGCCGCGCCGGTCAGGGTCGATGATCTTTTTGTCCCAACACACTGATCCCCATGAGCAAGATCGATACCCTCGTTCAGGACCTCGTCGTCGCCAATCGCATCCTCGCCAAGGAGGACGTGGTCGACGCGTACGGTCACGTCAGCGTCCGCCACCCCGATGATCCGAGGCGCTTCTTCATTGCCCGGTCGCTGGCGCCGGACCTCGTCGAGCGCGACGACATCGTCGAGCTGGGGCTCGACGGGCAGCCGGTGCGCGCGGAGACGCGCGCGCTCTATCTCGAGCGTTTCATTCATGCCGCGATCTACGAGGGGCGTCCCGACATCCAGGCCGTGGTCCACGCCCATGCCGAGGAAACGCTGCCGTTCGGCATCGCACCGGCAACGCCGCTGCGCCCAGTGATCCATTCCGGCAGCTTCATCGGCGCTCACGTGCCGGTGTGGGACATCGCCGACAAGTTCGGCGACACCAATCTCCTGGTCACCAACATCGAGCAGGGACGCGATCTCGCGAAGTGCCTGGGGAACAGCAATGTGGCGCTGATGCGCGGGCACGGCTTCGCCTCGGCGGGGCGCTCGCTGATCGAGGTCGTGCGCATGTCGGTCTACCTGCCGCGCAACGCGCGGGCGCTCCTGCGGGCCAAGCAGCTGGGCGGTGAGATCACGTATCTGCGGCAGGGCGAGATCGATGCCCGCAACCGCGGTTACAGCCCCTATTCCGCCGAGACATGGCGGGCGTGGCAGCACTGGGCCAGCAAGGCCGGTTGCGCCCACCTGTTGAGCAAGCCCGAGGACGGTCATGGGAAGCCGTAGCCGCGGACGATCGATGGCGCGGGGCGTGGCGCAACTCGCATTCATGCTAGGCTGGGGTGCCTGACCCGGTCGCGTCCCGCCGCGCGACGAGCGCCCGGGGGCGCCCTTCGCGGCAGGGAGGCGACCTACCCCGCGCCGCGGAGCGATTCATGACCACACCCGAGCAGCTCGAAAGCTTCCTGTGCGGCCGGTGGCTGGGCGGGGAAGGCGTGGAGACCCGTCTGATTGATCCGGTCCGGGGGGATGAGCTCGCCACGGTATCCGCCAAAGGCCTCGATCTGGGCGGGGCGCTCGCCTATGCGCGGAAGGCCGGGCAGGGCGGCCTGCGCAATCTGCGCTACGCCGACCGTGCCAAGCTCCTCGGTGCCGTCGCCGAGGTGCTCACCGCCAACCGGGCTCGTTATGAATCCATCGCCATCGCCAATTCCGGCAACACCAGGACCGATGCGGCGATCGACATCGACGGCGGCATCGGCACGCTCAAATATTATGCCCGCCTCGGCGCCGGGCTCGGCGAAGCGCACATGCTGCTCGATGCCGGACCGGTGCGGCTCGCCAAGGCGGAAAGCTATCAGGCGATTCACCTGATGGTCCCGCGCCGTGGCGCCGCCATTCACATCAATGCCTTCAATTTCCCGAGCTGGGGGCTGTGGGAGAAGGCCGCCGTGTCGCTCCTGGCCGGTGTGCCGGTCGTGGCGAAGCCGGCATCAGCGACCGCGCTCCTGGCGCACGCGATGATACGCGATGTGATCGCCGCGCGCGTGCTGCCCGAAGGCGCGCTCGCTCTCGTCTGCGGAGGCGCGGGCGCGATTCTCGATGCCCTGATCTCCGACGACGTGATCGCCTTCACCGGCTCGGCCGGTACGGCCGCGCGCGTACGCGGCCACCCGCGGGTGGTGGCGCAGAGCGTGCCGGTGAACATCGAGGCCGACAGCATCAATGCCGCGCTGCTGGCGCCGGATGCCGCTCCCGGCAGGGCTTCCTTCGATGCCTTCGTGCGCGAGGTCGTGCGGGAGATCACGGTCAAGGCCGGGCAGAAATGCACCGCGATCCGCCGGGTCTTCGTGCCGGCGGATCAGGCCGATACGGTGGTCGACGCGCTTACCGGCAAGTTCGAGGCCATCCGGCTGGGCGACCCTCGCAGCGAGGATACCCGCATGGGGCCGCTGGTGACGCCCGCGCAGCAAGCTGCAGTTTTCGACGGTATCCGTCGCTTGGCGGCTGAAGCCGTGATCGTCTGCGGCGGTGCTCGGGCGCCGGCGCTCGCCGGCATCGACCCGGGCAGGTCGGCCTTTGCGGCACCGACCTTGCTGCGGGTCCACGATGCGTCCGCTGCGAGCGCAGTGCACGAGGTGGAGGTGTTCGGGCCGGCGGCGACCGTCGTGCCTTATCGTGACGCGCCGGAGGCGGCCGCGCTGGTCGCGCGCGGCGGCGGCTCGCTCGTTGCCTCGCTATACGGCGAGGACAGGGAGTACCTGCTCGGTCTCATCGGCGAGATTGCCCCCAGTCACGGCCGCATCCTTGCCGTCGATCCCACGGTCGCCGCCCTCCATACCGGGCACGGCATCGTGATGCCGCAATGCAACCACGGCGGTCCCGGGCGGGCAGGCGCAGGCGAGGAGCTCGGCGGGCTGCACGGGCTGCGGCTTTACCATCAGCGGCTGGCGGTGCAGGGATCGAGCGATCTGCTCGCCGGGCTGCAGGCGAGAGCCGCGAGCCTGCATTGAGCGGTCGATCACGGTACGCCGGGCCGGGCGGACGCTGCTGCGTTGCGCCGATCCGCCCGACAATGCCGTAATCGCGGCGGGGTAATTCTACCGCGAGCAAGGGAGCGTGGCATGCTGAGAGCTGAGCGCCGCTTCGTCGTGAGTCACGTCGGCAGCCTGGTGCGCCCGCCGGCGATGATACCGTTCCTGCAGAAAGCTCAGGCCGGCGAGTCCTACGATCGCGCCGCATTCGAGACGTGCCTGACCGATTCCGTGATCGAGGCGGTGCGGCTGCAGGCCGAGGTCGGCATCGACGTCGTGAGCGACGGCGAATACGGCAAGTCGGGAACCTGGGCGTTCTACGTCCACCGGCGGCTCAGCGGCATCGAATGGCATCCCTTCACCGAGGCGGAGGCCAGGGATCCGTTGATCGCGATCATCAGCGGCCGCGACCGCGAAGCCTTTCCGGAATTTTACGCCGAGTACGACGCGCGCGTCCTCGCCGTCTCCCGCAGCACCGGCCGGCCGGTGGTGACGGCGCCTCTGGTCTATACCGGGCAGGCCGAGCTCGAGCGCGATATCGCCAATCTCAAGGCGGGTCTTGCGCGCGCGAAGGGGGTGACCGGCTTCCTGCCGGTGGTGGCGCCGGCGAGCGCGCTTCCCAATGCCCGCAACGAGCACTACCGCGACGAGGAAAGCCTGCTGTTCGCCCTCGCCGAGGCATTGCGCACCGAGTATCGCGCCATCATCGATGCCGGGCTCGACCTGCAGGTCGACGACGCGTTTCTCCCCTTCATGTACGAGAAGATGGTGCCGCCGATGACGCTCGCCCAGTACCGCGCCTGGGCGGAGCTGCGCATCGATGCCTTGAATCATGCGCTCGAGGGACTGCCGTCGGAGCGGACGCGCTATCACATCTGCTGGGGGAGCTGGAACGGGCCGCACATGTTCGATGTGCCGCTCCGGGACATCATCGACATCGTGCTTCGGGTGAAGGTCGGCGCCTTGAGCTTCGAGGCCGCGAACCCGCGGCACGAGCACGAATGGCGCATTTGGAAGGAGGTGCGGCTGCCGCCGGGCAAGGTGCTGATGCCCGGCCTCGTCGCCCATTCCACCAACGTCGTCGAGCATCCCGAGCTGGTGGCCGAGCGGCTGATGCGCTTTGCCGACTGCGTCGGCCGCGAGAACCTGATGGCAGGAACCGATTGCGGGTTTTCCCAGAGCCCGCTCGCCGGACGGGTCCATCGCAGCATCATGTGGGCGAAGCTGCGCAGCCTCGCCGAAGGTGCGGCGATCGCATCGAAGATGGCGTGGGGATGACGGAGAACCGGGCGAGCAATCGAAGTCCGCGCCCCCTCGAAGCCTGCCGCCAGATCGATTAACCTCGCCGGCGCAGCGGGTGAGTGGGTCCGGTGTCGACAGCAGAAGAAAGAAGCGCGCGCAGCTTCGTCGAACGGCAGGGCTTGTGGGACGACGAGCAGTTCGAGGCGGCGGCCGACGCCGAGAAATGGATCGAGGAGCAGGGCCTCGAGGTCGTCCGCCTGTCGTTTCCGGACCAGCACGGTGTCCTGCGCGGCAAGACGCTGGTCGCGAGCGAGGCCGCGCATGCCATGCGCAACGGCTGCGCGCTCACCACCACGTTGCTCGCCAAGGACACGGCGCACAAGACCGTCTTCCCGGTGTTCACGCCGGGTGGCGGGTTCGGCATGCCGGAGATGGAGGGCGGCGGCGATTTTCTGATGATCGCCGATCCCACCACCTTCCGCGTGCTGCCGTGGGCGCCGCAGACCGGCTGGATGCTGTGCGACATCTATTTTGCCAACGGGCGGGCGGTGCCGTTCTCGACCCGCCATCTCTACCGCCGTGCCCTCCACAGCCTCGCCGATGCCGGCTTCGATTACATGGCCGGTCTCGAGGTCGAGTTTCACATCTTCAAGCTCGACGATGCGCGCTTGCGCCCTATCGACGCCGGCTGGCCCGGCGAGCCGCCGGAGGTCAGCCTGCTGTCGCAGGGCTATCAGTACCTCACCGAGGCGCGTTTCGATCAGATGGAGCCGGTCGTCGAGAAGCTGCGGCGCGATGTCGTCGCACTCGGCCTGCCGCTGCGCTCGGTCGAGCTGGAGCTCGGGCCGAGCCAATGCGAGTTCACCTTCCAGCCGCAGGTCGGGCTTGCCCCTGCCGATACCATGATGCTGTTCCGTAGCGCAGTGAAGCAGATCTGCCGGCGGGGGGGCTATCACGCGACCTTCATGGCACGTCCGAAGCTGGCGAACGTGCTGTCGAGCGGCTGGCACCTGCACCAGTCGCTGCACGACCGGGGCTCCGGGGTGAATGCATTCAGCTCGAGCGACAAGGAGCCGTTGTCGCGTCTCGGCCGTCATTTCCTTGCCGGGCTTTTGGCCCATGCGCGCGCCGCGGCCGCCTTCACCACGCCCACCGTCAACGGCTACAAGCGCTACCGCAGCTATTCGCTGGCGCCGGATCGGGCGACCTGGGGGTGTGACAATCGCGGGGTCATGATCCGAGTCCTCGGCGGGCCGGGCGATGCGGCGGCACGGCTCGAGAACCGGGTCGGGGAGCCCGCTGCCAATCCCTACCTCTACATGGCCTCGCAGATTTTCACCGGGCTCGACGGGATGGAGCGCATGCTCGATCCGGGCTCGTCGGCCGACACTCCCTACGAGGCACAGGCGCTGCCGCTGCCGAAAAGCCTCGACGACGCACTGCGCGCACTCCGCAACGACAATTGTTTGGCCGACGGCTTCGGCCGAAGCTTCATCGACTACTACCTGCGGATCAAGGAGGCCGAGATCGCCCGATACCAGGCCGAGGTCACGGACTGGGAGCAGCGGGAATATTTTGATCTGTTCTGAGCACAGCCCCTGAAGCGGTGGGAGTGGCGCGTCAATACCGCGCAAACGCCCCTGAAATCCGCGCTCCTCGTGTTCGCTCGCGCTCGAGCGCGGGCTGCGGCTGGCCGATGCCGCTGAGACCTCCCCGCCGGGCGGCGAGGTCGGTCGTCGCCGACACCACATAACTGCCATTTTACTGGGCGATTACCATTGCGTCGAAGTTGCGGCAGGATTGGGCTTCCTGCGAGGCCGGGGAACAGCGGCCGACTGCGGTCAACGGGGGCCTGACTGCTCGACCGTTCGAAACACGGGGGCGACGTCGCGGACGTCGGGGCGTTGTGGCGGGGGCCATTTTCACCGGCTCGGTCCGGCTCGGTCGGCTGACGGCTGCAGCGTGCGGCTGCGCCCTCATGCTGCTTGCGGGCTGCAGCACTGCCCCTCCGCGGGCGCCTTATACCCAGCAGGAGCAGGCGGTGGCCGATATTCCGGGAATCCCGGGTGCCCGCCTGTGGGCCGATGATCCGGCGATCGCCCGAGGCGGTCGGCGCTCGGTGGTGTCGCGCGGCAAGGTGCAGCAGCCGATCGTGCTGGCCTTGTCCGGCGGCGGTGCCGACGGCGCCTTCGGTGCCGGTCTCTTGAGCGGCTGGTCGACAAGCGGAACGCGGCCGCAATTCACGTTCGTGACCGGAGCCAGCGCCGGGGCGCTGCTGGCCCCGTTCGCCTTCCTCGGCCCGCGCTACGACGACACCCTCCGCAGCGTCTTCGCCAACGGCGAGATGGCCAATCTGCTGCAATCCAAGGGCGTGGTGGCGGGAGCGCTGTTCGGCACCGGCCTGTTCGAGACCGCGCCGCTGCGCGACTTGATCGCCCGACACGTCGATGCCGATCTCATCGCGGCGGTCGCGCGCGAGTACCAGGCCGGCCGCCGCCTCTATGTCGTGACCACCAATCTCGATGCTCAGCGCACCGCCATCTGGGACATGGGCAAGATCGCCTCGAGCGGGGGGCCCGGCGCGCTCGAGTTGTTCCGCAATGTCCTCACCGCGTCGGCGAGCATACCCGGCGTCTTCTCGCCCATGCTGATCAACGTCGAATCGCAGGGCCGACACTTCGCCGAGATGCACGTCGATGCCGGCGTCACGGTGAATGTGTTCATCCTGCCCGAAGCCGTGCTGGTCTCCGGCACTGCGGTGTTTCCGCCCGACTCGCGGCCGAAGGTCTATGTCATCATGAACCAGAAGCTCGCGCCGGACTTCGAGATCGTGAAGGCCTCGACGTTGCCGATCGTTCGACGCTCGTTCGAGACGTCGGTGCGCGCCAATACCCGCAGCACGCTGCTGGCGTCCTACCAGTTTGCCAAGAGCCGGAACTGGGATTTCAACGTCGCGACCATCGAGCCGAGCTTCCCGAAGGGTCCATCCGACACCTTCGATCCCGACTACATGCAGCGGCTGTTCGACTACGGCTACCGGCGTGGGCGCAGCGGCATCATCTGGCAAACAACGCCGTCGGAGTACGAGAGGCCGCAACGAGTGGTGGCGGCCGGGCACTAGCCGAGCATGCACCTCAGCCTTCGACGCCAGGCAGTTACTGCGCTGCTGTCCCAGTTCGGCACGTATCCTGTGTCAATTGGGCGGTGCGCCTTAGTTGCGCGCCGCGGCGCCATAGCGCGGCCCGCAAAACGACGCAGGCACCTGCTCCGCTCGGGCGGGGATGAGGCTCGCGCGCGGGCGGGGAGATGTGCCCGTGATCGAGCCCGGAGGGGTTCATGCGCAGCATCATCGGGATGTTTCTCGCCGTTGGCGTGCTCGTCGGCGGAGCTTGGGCCGGGGTGCCCGGCGGCGGTGAGCTTGGCTCCGTCGACGCGGTCAATCGATGGATCAGCAATTACCGCGTCAAGCCGCAGCCGGCGCGGCTCGCCGCCGCGGTACGGGCGCTGAGCCAGCTCGGCGCGCTGAAGGAAACCGAGGCGAGCGGCGTCTATGTCGGCTTCATCGCCGGCGTCATCTATGCCAACCCCGCCAGGGCCGAGGAGCTGATCGCCAAGCTCCTCCCGATCGCAGCGGTCGACCAGTGGGTGATCGTGCGGGCGATTGCCTATTCCGGGCACCCGGAATGGAAGGAGCTGCTGGGCAAGTTTGCCGGCCGCATGCCGCAGCGCAGGGTGATGGCCGAGAAGTATATCGAGGGCAAGCTGCCGATCCTCGATCAAATTGCACTCGAGAAGAAGAGCCCGACACTCTGGCAGAAGCTGACGTTCAGCAGCCCCGCGGCGCAGCCGGGCGAGACCACCTTCGACCGAAACCCGGAGCTGCTCGACACGCTGTGGGGATACTATTTCGCCACGGGCTCCTACGGTCCGATCGCCCGCATCGTGGTGCTGCTGCCGTGGTCGAACGACCGCGACAGTGTGGACAAGCTCACCGTCGGCAACATGGCCAAGTACACGCTCGCGAGCAACGCCTCGCGCGACCCCGAGCTGCTCGCCCTGCTCAAGGCCGCCAGCAAGAACCAGCCGCGGAACGTGGCTCCGGTCCTGGCCGAGGTGATCGACGCCGCCGAGAGCATGGAGACCACGCGGCTGCGCAAGGACGCGCTTGCCGCCCTCGAGGAGCTCAAGCGCAAGGGTCCGGCCTACAAGCGCGACGTGTCGACCTGGGGCCAGATCGGCACCGGCGCGCTCGCGCTCGGCTGCATCGCCGCCGCCGCGACCGGACATATCGAGCTCGGTCTGCCTTGCGTTATCGGCGGCGCCGGATCGTCCGCCGCGCTGAGCTTCTGGGACAAGCAGCAGTGACATCTGCGTAGGATCGCGCCCGGCGCGCGGCATCCCTCGCTCCTGTCGGCTTGACGGATCGCGCTGCGCTGCACGGCCCACCCATCCCGCGCCATGACTGACCACCGGCCGCAGCCTCGGCCGGGCGTGCTATGGTCCGCCGACGTCAATCCGGCCGGGAGAAAATCGTGAAGCTGGCACTGTTCGAGGCGCGGGGCGGAGGCGAGGTGCTGCCGGGCCTGCTGACCGAGCGTGGCATAGTCGGCATCGCCGGCGAGGTGAAGCTCGGCCACACCCCGCAGCTGACCATGCAAGGCATCATCGACGATTTCGAGCGGCTGCGGCCGGCGCTGCAACGGCTCGCCGCCGGCGGACAGGCCGTCCCCCTCGATGCGGTTCGGCTGCGCCCGCCCTTGCCGCGGCCCGGCAAGATCCTTGCCTGCATCGCCAACTACTGGGAGCATGCGCAGCGCGAGGCGCGACCGCTCAACATGTTCATGAAGAATCCGGATGCGGTGGTCGGCCCGGGCGACACCATCGTGCTGCCAGAGTTCACCGTCCCCTGGATCTTCATGCATGAGGCGGAGCTGGCGCTGGTGATCAAGGGACCGGCCAAGATGGTGAAGGCGGCCGACTGGCGGCGTGCCGTCTTCGGCTACACGGCGATGATCGACGTGTCGGCGCGGGAAGAGGGGCGAAGAACCTGGCCGGCGACGCCGTTGACCAGCTGGCTCGGCAAGTCGTTCGATACCTTCGCGCCGATCGGTCCCTGTATCGCGACGGCCGACGAGGTCGACGATCCCAACAATCTCATCGTGCGATTCTGGAACGACGGGCAGTTGCGCCACAACTACAACACCGACGATATGGAGCATCGCGTGCCCGCCCTGGTCGAGTTCGCCACTGCCGTGATGACCATGAACTCGGGCGACCTGATCGCCTGCGGCACCAATCACGAGGGGCTCGGCGCGCTGCAGGACGGCGAGGTGGTCGAGGTCGAGATCGAGAAGATCGGCCGCATGCGGCTCAGTGTCGCCGACCCGCTCAAGCGCAAATGGGAGCGCGGCGTCTATATGGGCACCGATTCGACGCATCCGGAGGCGGTGCGCCGGCACCGGCCCAAGGACGCGTGAGCAAGGTGAGCTATTCGCTCGCGGTCGATATCGGCGGCACTTTCACCGACGTCGTGCTTCGCCACTCATCGGGGATGCTCAGCACCGACAAGGTGCTGACCACCCATCACGACCTGCTCGAAGGCTTCTTTGCCGGAGTCGGGAAGGTGCTCGAGGCCGCCAAGGTAAGCCCGCGCGAGGTCGATGGCGTTCTGGTCCATGCCACCACCATCGTCACCAATGCCTTGATCGAGCGCAAGGGGCCGCCGACCGCGCTGCTGGCGACCGAAGGCTTCCGCGATGTGCTGCGCATCCGTGACGAGCATCGCTACGAGATGTATGATCCGCAGATCGAGTTCCCCGAGCCGCTGGTGCCGCCGGAGCTGACCTTCGGAGTGACCGAGCGCGTCCGCGCCGACGGCGAGATCCTGCGCCGGCCCGACGACACCCAGCTCCAGGCCGTGGCCGGTGAGCTCGCGGCCAAGGGCGCCGTCTCGGTCGCCGTCTGTCTTCTCAACAGCTACGCCAATCCCGAGAACGAGCGCGCGGTCGGCAAACAGCTTGCGGCGCTGCTGCCTCGGATATTCGTCACGCTGTCGTCGGATGTAGCTCCGCAGATCCGCGAATATCCGCGCGCGTCGACCGCGACCGTGAACGCCTATGCCATGCCGATATCGCTGCCTTATCTGCGCGGCTTGAGCGAGCGGCTGCGGCGCGAAGGGTTCTCGAACTCGCCGCTGATCATGCTCTCGTCGGGCGGTGTGGTGGGAGCCGAGACGGCCGGGCGCAACCCCGCGCGAATGATCGAAAGCGGCCCGGCGGCGGGGGCGCTCGCGGGCTGTCACTATGCCGAGGTGCTCGGCATCCAGCGCCTGATGTCGTTCGACATGGGGGGGACGACGGCGAAGATCTGCCTGATCGACGATGGCGAGCCGCTCGTCACCGGGCTGTTCGAGGTCGACCGGCGATGGCGGTTCAAGGAAGGCAGCGGCCTGCCGGTGAGCATCCCATCGATCGACATGATCGAGATCGGCGCCGGCGGCGGCAGCATCGCCCGGGTCGATGCGCTGGGCCTGCTCAAGGTCGGCCCGGAAAGCGCCGGCTCCGCGCCCGGGCCGGCCTGCTACGGCCGCGGCGGCGCTTCGCCGACCGTCACCGATGCCGACCTGGTGCTGGGGCTGCTGGACGCCGACAACTTTCTCGGCGGCGACATGAAGCTCGACCGCGAGGCCGCCGAAAGGGTCACCGGCAGGCTCGGCGAGGAGCTCGGCTCGTCCGCCACCGAGGCGGGCCGCGGCATCTTTCGGGTGGTGACCGAGTCGATGGCCGCCGCGGTGCGCACCCATGCCACCGACCGCGGCGTCGACTGGCGCGGCATTCCGCTCTTCGCCTTCGGCGGGGCCGGACCGGTGCATGCCTGCGAGGTGGCGGCGCTGCTGCAGAGCTCCGAGGTGATCATCCCCCCGCAGCCGAGCGTGCTGTCGGCGTTCGGGACCCTGGTCACCTCGGTGCGCCTCGATCTCGTCCGCAGCGATCTGGTGCGGGTCGGCGCGCTCGATTGGATGCGGGTCGACCGCATCCTCGGAGAGCTGGCACAGGAGGCGACCGCCGCGCTGCGCGAGGCGGGCTGTGCCGCGGGCGATGTGACCCTGATATTCGCGGCCGACCTGCGCTACGTCGGCCAGCAAAGCGAGCTGACCGTGCCGCTCAGCGCCGATCCGCGCAGCCATCACGATGTGCGCCGCATCGTCGGTGTCTTCGAGGCGCTGTACCGAAAGCTCTACGGCGTCAATCCGTCGCACGTGCCGATCGAGCTGGTGACCTGGCGGGTCACCGCGCGCGGACCGGTTGTCCCGTTCAGCCGGGCGATGCGCCTGCCCGAGGTGCCCGGCGAGCCGAAGGCGCTCCGGGCGGTGCACGCCTGGGGCGATGGCGATGCGGTCGCGGTCTACGACCGCCATCGCCTCGCCGCCGGTCAGCGCGTCAGCGGCCCCGCCATCATCGAGGAACGGGAGACCACCACGGTCATTCCGCCGCAGTGGACGGCGACCGTCGACCGGATCGGCTGTATCTTCGCACGCAGGGAATGAGCGGCATGGACGGCGTCGAGCTCGAGATCCTGTGGTCGAACCTGATCGGCATCGTCACCGAGCGCGCCAAGGCGCTGCAGCGCATCGCCTTCAGCCCGGTGGTGCGCGAGGCCGGCGATCTCGCCTGTGCGCTGTTCGATCGGCGCGGCCGGATGGTGGCACAGGCCAACACCGGCACGCCCGGCCACATCAATTCGCTGGCGATCGCGGGGGCGCATCTGGTGCGCATCTTCTCCAACAATCTGCGCCCCGGTGATGTCCTCGTCACCAACGATCCCTGGCTTTCGGCCGGGCACTTCTTCGACATCACCGTGCTGACGCCGATCTTCGATGGCGAGCGGACGCTGGCCTTCATCGGCTCGACGATTCATCATACCGACATCGGCGGCTACGGCATCGGCGCCGGCGCCCGCGACGTCCACGAGGAAGGGCTGTGGATTCCCCCGCTAAAGCTCTACAACGCCGGCGAGCCGTGCCCGGTGCTGCATGCCTTGATCAAGCAGAATGTGCGGACGCCCGACGCGGTCTTCGGCGATCTCGCGGCGCAGGTGTCGAGCGGAAAAGCGGCGAGCGAGCGGCTGATTGCCATGTGCAAGCGGTATGGGCTGATCGACATCGAGGAGCTTTCCGACGAGGTGATCTCGCGCTCGGAAGCGGCGACGCGCACCGCGATCTCCCGCCTCGCGGCGGGCACCTTCGCGGGCGAGAGCCGGTTCGACGTCCCCGGCGGGCAGATCATCACGCTCAAATGCGCGGTGACGGTGGACCCCAATGCGGGGGAAGTACTGGTGGATTTCACCGGCTCGAGCCCGCAAGCCTCGACCGGGATCAACGTGGTGCTCAACTACACCCACGCCTATTCGACCTTCGCGATCCGCTCCTGCCTCAATCCCGATCTGCCGAACAACACGGGGAGCCTTGCGCCGATCAAGGTGCACGCGCCGGAAGGCTCGATCCTCAACTGCTGCTATCCGGCACCGGTGGCCGCCCGGCACGTCGTCGGCATGTATGTGCCGATGCCGATCCTGAAAGCGCTTTACCGCGTGATGCCGGACCGGGTTCTGGCCGAAGGCTCCGGCGCGGTCTGGACCATGCAGATCCAGGGCAGGTATCCCGATGGCCGCCCGTTCACGTCCTCGATGTTCAACTATTCCGGCGGCATGGGCGCGCGGGCGACGAAGCCCGGCCCGAGCGCCACCTGCTACCCTACCGGGGTTGCCGCGGTGCCGGTCGAG
This sequence comes from Xanthobacteraceae bacterium, assembly GCA_036406655.1. Classification (GTDB taxonomy): domain Bacteria; phylum Pseudomonadota; class Alphaproteobacteria; order Rhizobiales; family Xanthobacteraceae; genus VAZQ01. The sequence continues at coordinate 30,133 of DASXAP010000178.1, forward strand.
ATCGTCGAGGCGGTGACCCCGGTCATCTTCGATCGCAAGGAGCTGCGTCCCGGCTCCGGCGGGAACGGCGCCATGCGCGGCGGCGACGGCCAGATCATTCAATTCCGGCTGCTGACCAGGGACGAGTGGCTGCTCAACGCCGTCGCGAGCCGCGTCGAGGAAGGCCCCGAAGGGCTGGGCGGGGGCGGGCGGGGTGCCGCGGGCAAGTTCCACATCAACGGCACGCCGGTGCACGACCACAAGAAGCTCACCATGCAGCCCGGCGACGTCGTTCTGTTCGAAACGCCCGGTGGCGGCGGCTACGGAGTTGCGGCATCCGGAGACGTCGTGTGAAGCCGCCGCTCATCATCTTTGTGCGCCCGCGTCCGAATGCCGTAAAAGAGAGAACGCTTCAGGGAGGGACGAAGATGTCCATGAGATTGCTTTCCGCAGTCGCCGCGCTCGGGTCGGTGCTCGCCGCTGCCCCGGCGGGAGCTCAGCAGGTCTACAAGATCGGCATCTCGGCGGGCTTGACCGGCTATGCCGCGACCGTCGACCGCGGCTGGCGCGACGGCGTCGAGATCGCGGCGGCCGCGCTCAACGACAAGGGCGGCATCATGGACCGCAAGGTCGAGGTCATCACCGAGGACAACAAGTCCGAGCCGCAGGAGGCGGTGACCGTCTACCGGAAGATGATCTCCTCGGACAAGGTGGAGATCTTCCTGTCCGGCTGTGTCTCGGCCGGCAATTTCGCCGGCGCGCCGCTCACGGTGCGCGCGCAGATCCCGATGCTGCTGTGCTCGATCCTGCCGCAGAACCCCGAGCACGTGAAATGGGCGTTCAGCACGCTGCCGCCGGCCGGGTTCGAGGTCGCCACGCGACTGCGATATTTGAAGGAAAGAACCCAGGTCAGGAAGATCGGCGTCCTGCACGACCCTTCGCCCTACGCGCTGCTGCAGAAGGGAATCGCCGAGAAGACTGCGCCTGACTATGGCCTGGAGATTGCCGGAATCGAGCAGTACAAGCAGGACGACGCCGATCTCAGCGTTCAGATCAGCAAGATGCACGCGGCGGGCGCCCGCGCCCTTCTCAAGATCGGTCTCGGCGGCACCACCTTGACCGCGGCCAAGAACATCAAGCAGCTCGGCCTCGACCTCTTGATGCTCACCAGCGTGGAAGACCTGGCGGTGTTCCGCCCAGTGGCGGAGGTGCTCGGCGACAAGTTCTTCTTCGTCGCTTCACCCTCGCAGGTCTATGACGCGTTGCCTGACAGCCCGATGAAAGCGGAAATCACCAGGTTCCTGGCGCCCTGGAAGGCGAAGTTCGGCGACAGGGACCCGAACTGGGCGGCACGCGGCTGGGATGCCGTGCAGATCACCAAGCTGGCGGTCGAGCGGGGCAGGAGCTTCGAAGGCGCGAAGGTGCGCGATCAGCTGGAGATGATCTCCGGCTTCCAGGGCACCACCGGCGTCTACAACATGTCGCCGACGGTGCACCAGGGCATCACCGTAAACCCGTTCCTGCTCGCCAGCATCATCGGAGGGCGCGTGATCGTCGTGCAGTGATGCCGGCACTCGAGATCCGGCACCTCTCGGCGAGCTACGGCCGCGTCGAGGCGCTGCATGACATAAACCTCACCGTTGCCGACGGCGAGTTCGTCGCGGTGCTGGGGCCGAACGGCGCGGGCAAGAGCACGTTGCTGCGCGCGATCATGGGCATCATCGTCAATTCCGGCGAGGTGCGCTTTCGCGGTGTCGCACTGCCGCGCGCTTCCCCGCATGCCTGCGTCGCGCGCGGCGTGGTGCTGGTCCCCGAGGGCCGCGGGATCTTCGCGCCGATGACGGCGGCCGAGAACCTGGAGCTGGGCGCGTACCTGCTCAGCGACGCGGCCGAATTCGAACGGCGTCGCGCCCGGGTATTCGAGCTGTTTCCGCGCCTGCGCGAGCGGCTGCGCCAGGTTGCCGGCTCGCTGTCGGGCGGCGAGCAGCAGATGCTCGCGGTCGGCCGCGCGCTGATGGCCGATCCGAAGATGCTGCTGCTCGATGAGCCCTCGCTCGGGCTGGCGCCGCGCGTGGTCGAGGAAATCCTGGGCACGCTCGCGGTTCTCAACAGGGCCGGGCTGCCCATCGTTCTGGTCGAGCAGAAGGCGCCGCTCGCGCTCCGTCTCACCACCCGCGCCTACCTGTTGTCGGTGGGCCGGCTGATCGCCGAGGTCGATCCCCGCACGCTCGCCTCCCATGACGAGATCGCCCGCTACTATCTTTCGTGACCGGCTGGGACGCTGGGTCGCCGTGCTGCCCTGGGCGCTGGCCTGCGCCATGCTGGCCTATGCGTTCATTGCCGGCGGCTATTTCGTCACGGTGATGTCGTTCGCCATGATCTATGCGGTCTTCGTCACCGGCCTGAACCTGTTCATGGGGTTCGCCGGGCAGGTGTCGTTCGGCCATAACGCTTTTGCGGCCCTCTCCGGCTACACATCGGCGGTGCTCACGGCCAATCACGGCTGGGAGCCGGTGGCGGCGTTCGCCGTCGGGCTCGCGCTGGCGCTCGCGGTCGCGCTCCTCATCGGCTGGCCGACACTGCGATTGAAGGGCCACTATCTCGCCATGGCCACGCTGGCGATCGGGCTCATCGTCTACGAGATCGCGGTCCAGTGGCAATCGGTCACGCAGGGCTACATGGGCATCTCCGGCATAGCCCCGCTCGGTATCGGCGGATACGACCTCGTCTCCGAGCGGGGCAAGCTTCTCTTTCTGGTTTGCATCGCCGCGCTCGCAGCGGCTGCGGCCGCGCGGCTGCGCGCCTCGCGCTTCGGGCGCGCCCTGGCCGCCATCGCCGGAAGCGAGAGCGCCGCGCGCGCCCTCGGCATCGATGTCGCCCATTACAAGCTCGCCGCCTTTCTGGTATCGGCCGGCTACGCCGCCCTGGCCGGGTCGTTGTTCGTGCATGTGGTGGAGTTCGTCAGCCCGGAAGTGTTCGGGCTCAACATGGTCGTGCTGGCGTTCACCATGCTCTATGTCGGCGGGATCGGCACGCTCGGCGGACCGATCATCGGCGCGGTGATCGTCAGCCTGATCCCGGAAGCGCTGCGCGGCTTCAAGGACTACCAGGACCTGCTCTACGGGGCGGGCCTGGTTCTGCTGCTGATCTATGCGCCCAAGGGGCTCGCTCACCTCGTCCCGCCGAAGGGTAGGGGATGATGCTCCTGTCGATAGCGGGCGTGACCCGCCGGTTCGGAGGGCTCGTCGCCGTCGATGCCGTCGATCTCGCCGTGGTCGTGGGCGGGGTCACCGCCGTCATCGGTCCGAATGGCGCCGGCAAGACCACGTTGTTCAATCTGATCTCCGGGTTCCAGGCGCCCGATGCGGGGCGCATCGTCTTTGCCGGCAACGACATAACCGCGCGCGCTCCCGAGGCGATCGCTGCGGCGGGCCTGGTGCGGACGTTTCAGCTTGTCCAGCTGTTCAACGATCTGTCCGTCCTCGACAACGTTCGCGTGGGCTGTCACCTGCATACCGAGGGCGGGGTGCTGTCGGCTCTGCTGCGCACCCGCCGAACGCGGCAAGGCGAGCGGGAGATCGAGGCCCAGGCGCGGGAATTGCTCGCATTGGTGGGCCTCGAAACAGCCGCCGAATCGCAAGCCGGCACGCTCCCCTATGGCCAGCAGAGACTTCTCGAGATTGCCCGTTCGCTTGCCGCGCGTCCGCGGCTGCTGCTGCTGGATGAGCCGGCGGCCGGGCTTTCGACCGAGGAAACCAGGCGTCTCTCCGCCACGATCCGCACCGTCGCCGAGCGGGGGATCACGGTGCTGCTCATCGAGCACGATATGCATCTGGTGATGAACACCGCCGACACGGTCGCGGTGCTCGATTTCGGCAGGAAGATCGCCGAGGGGCGGCCAGCCAGCGTGCGCGAGGATCCCGCCGTTATTGCTGCCTATCTCGGAGCAGGGCATGCCTGACCTTTCGTACCTGCCGCAGATCGCACTCTCGGGTATTGCGGTCGGCTGCATCTACGGCCTGATCGGCATCGGCTTTTGCGTGATCTACAATGCGAGCGGCATCGTGAATTTCGCCCAGGGCGCCTTCGTCATGCTCGGCGGCATGATCGCCCATGGCGCATTCGACAGGCTCGGTCTGCCGCTCCCGATCGCCGCAGCCGTCGCCATCGCCGCGGTCGCGCTGGCGGGCCTTGTGATCGAGGTCACCGTGGTGCGCCCGCTATGGAAGCGGAAGGCGACGATGTTCGTCATGATTCTGGCGACGCTCGCGGCGCAGATCGTGATCGAGCGCCTTGCGCTGATCGTCGCCGGCGACCAGCCGAGGACGCTGCCGCAATTCTCGGATTTTCCGCCGATCCAGGTCGGCAGTCTCGCCATCAGCTACCAGTTTCTCTGGATCGTCGGCATCTCGATCCTGCTGATCGTTCTGCTCGGCCAGTTCTTCAGGCGCACCAAGCTCGGCAAGGCGATGCGCGCCTGCGCCTTCAATCCGGAGGCGGCGGCGCTGCAGGGAATCAACGTGTCGCGGATGCTGTCGCTGTCGTTTGTGCTCTCCGCCGCGCTCGGCGCCGTTGCCGGCGTGCTGATCACGCCGACCCAGTACACCGCGTTCAACGTCGGCGTGCCGTTTGCGATCTCCGGATTCATCGCCGCCGTCGTCGGCGGATTCGGCCATCCCCTGGGCGCATTCATGGGCGGCATCATGCTGGGGCTGACGCAATCGGTCGCCATCGTCGCTTTCGGCGCCGGGCTCAAGAACGTCGCGGCGCTGTCGGTTCTGCTCGTCTTTCTTTTCATCCGGCCGGGCGGCATTCTCGGCGAAACCAGGTGACGGAGGAACAAATGGAGCTGCACAAGATCGACTGGGAAGGCATTCCATGGGAGCCGGTGCGCGAGGGCATCGTTCGCAAGGCGTTCTCCGGCAAGGGTGCGACGCTGGCGCTGCACAGGCTCATGCCCAGGCATGAGCCGAAACCGCACAAGCATCCCTACGAGCAGATCGTCTACATTCTCGCCGGTCGGATCCGCTTTCATGTCGGCGACCAGAGCGTCGTCCTCGGCGCGGGCGGCCTCCTGCAGATTCCGCCGGATGTCATGCACTGGGGCGAGGTAGTGGGGGAGGAGCCCGTGCTCAACCTCGACATCTTCACTCCGGTGCGGGAGGAGTACGCGCCCGCCCCATCGGCGTGAGACACGCGCGCTGCCCCCGGCGCCGACGAAACCGGTGGTGGATGCGGCAAGCCGCTATTCCCGATCCTGCCTGTCTGCCCGACGCACGGCCCCTGGGATGCGCAGGCAATTGGCAATCGGCCCGATTTCGGAGTTAAATCGCCGGAACGAGGGAGGACGCCATGAAGACACGCGCAACCGCTTGCTGCCTGGCCCTGGCGGCGACCGTCGGATTGCTTGCCGCTGCCGGCGCCGCCGGCGCCCAGGGCAACACGATCAAGATCGGGGGGCTGTTCCCGATGTCGGGCCCCGGCGCCTATTTCGGGGCGCAGGACAAGCAGGGCATCGAGCTCGCGCTGGATCAGCTCAACAAGACCGGGGTCAACGGCTACAAGCTCGACATTCACTACGAGGATTCGGCCTGCAGTCCGCTGCCTGCGACGCAGGCCGCCAAGCGGCTGTTGGAGCAGTACCAACCGCAGGTCGTGATCGGTGAGGAATGCTCGGATGCCACTCTCGCAGTCATGCCGCTCATGGAGCAGGCCAAGGTCCCGCTCCTCAACGCCGGCTCGTCCTCCATCAAGATCACCGAGCCCGGCAACCCGTGGACGTTCCGGATCATGCCCAACGAGGTGATGCAGGGGATCGACATCGCCACCAACGCCTACAAGCGGCTCAATGCGCGCACGGCGGTGCTCCTCTACGAGAACACGAACGCGGGGATCGGCAACGCAAAGGTCTTTGCCGACACTTTCAAGTCGCTCGGCGGGCAGATCCTTGCCGACATCGGCTTTGGCCGTGACGTGAACGATTTCACCGCGATTGCCACCCGCATCGCCGGTCTGGGCAAGGTCGACGTCATCCCTACCTACACGCTGGAGGGTCAGGGGCTGCGCATCACCCAGGCGCTCGCCCAGGCTGGAGTCACCAAGGGCGGCGGCGGGCAATCGATCCAGCTCGGCACCATCTGGCTTCCGTTCGGCTTCGAGCAGAAGGCCGGCAAGGCCGCACTCGGCTATGTGCGGATTGTCCAGTTCGATCCGGCGGACAAGCGCGAGGTCGTGCAGAATTTCGTCCGCTCGTTCAAGGCGAAATACGGCCAGGACCCGACCCATATCAACGCGCACGGCTTCGATCAGGTCCTGCTGATCGCCGACGTCGTCCGCCGGGGCGGCAAGGATTCGCAGTCCATCCACGACGTGATGGCGGCGACGAAGGGCTTTTCCGGCGTGACCGGCAGCGTCGAGTTCGACAAGACCCGCCAGAACATCAAGATGGACACGATCCACTACATGGAGACCTTGCCGGATCTGTCGTGGAGGGCGCTCGCCTGGAACTAGCAGAGCATGTCTCGGTCAAATTGATGCACATCGGTGCGACGCGACCGATCTGCTCCCTCCTCCGCTTGCGGGGGAGGGGTGGGGAGGGGGTACGGCTCACGGCGTTTGCGCCCCCTCCCTGTCCCTCCCCCGCAAGCGGGGGAGGGAACGTTGTCGCGCCATCGCGCGTCAATTTCACCGGGACGTGCCAATAGTATCTAGCGGTCATGTCGACCGTCCTGCTCCAGCAAGCCATCAACGGCATCGTTCTAGGGAGCCTCTATGTCCTCGTGGCGCTGGGGCTCACGCTGATCTATGGCGTGCTCGTCCAGATCAACTTCGCGCACGCCGACATCGTCACCATCGGTGCGTTCACCGCTTATTTCGCCACCTTGGGCCTCGGCGCAAATTATCTTGTCGGCGTCGGCGCCGCGGTGGTCGTCGGCGCCGCTTTCGGCTGGCTGGTGAACGCCGCGATCTTTGCGCCGCTGCGTGAGCGGGGCAGCGAGCTGCTGCCGCTGATCGCCACGATCGGCGTATCGATCCTGCTGCAGAACGCGATGCTGCTCGCTTTCGGGCCGATCCCATACCCGTTCGACAGCCCTTACAGCAACACCGTCATCCGATTCTGGGGAGGCGCCTTCATCACCTGGCAAAACCTGATCGTCGTCGTGATGTCCTCGCTGACGATCGTGTCGCTCTACGCGTTCATGAAATTCACATTCATGGGCAAGGCACTGCGCGCGGTGGCGCAGGACCGCGAGACCGCCGGGCTCATGGGCATCAACCCGGGTCAGCTCATCATGCTCACCTTCGTGATCGCCTCGGCTCTCGCCGGCATGGCCGGTGCCATGCTGGGGCCCATTCTCGTGCTGACGCCGTTCGCCGGCACGACCGTGATCATCAAGGCGTTCGCCATCGTGATCATCGGGGGCTTCGGCAACGTGGAAGGGACGATCATGGCCGGGCTTCTGGTCGGCTTGATCGAGAGCTATACCACTCAGCTCGTCAACCCCGGGCTGATCGACATCGTCGTGTTCAGCCTGCTGCTGCTGATGCTCGCGTTCCGCCCGACCGGGCTCGTCGCCGAGAAGCGCGAAGAGAATGTCTGATCAAGGTCGGCGAGAGGCCGGCGGCAAGCCCGATGCGCCTTCGGTCTGGCCCCGCGAGCGGGGGGGACAAGGGCGGGGGGCCCGGCGTCGATGGTGGCTGCTCCTCGCCGTGCTGCTCATCGCGGTTCTTCCGCTCATTCTCCGGGATTCCTACTGGCGCACCAACCTCGTGGTGTGCGCGCTCAACGTCATGCTGGCGATCGGGCTCGACTTCATTCTCGGCTACGCCGGCCAGCTCAATCTCGGGCATTCCGCGTTCTACGGCATCGGCGCCTATGTCTCGACATTGCTGGTGATGAAGCTCGGCATGCCGTTCTGGCTTGCATTCCTCGCCGGGACCGCAGCGGCGGGAGCGGCGGGAATGAGCCTGTCGATCTTCGCGGTGCGGCTGCGCGGCCACTACCTGGCGATTGCCTCGCTGGGATTCGCCGTCATCACCCATCAAGTGCTGCTCAACTGGATCGGCCTGACCGAGGGTCCGCTCGGGATCTACGGCATCAAGCCGCCGCCGCCGATCGCGATTCCCGGCCTGCCGCCGGTATCGTTCGCCGATCCGGGCAACATGTTCTGCCTGGTCGCGGGTTTTGCTCTCCTGTTCTACATCCTGCTCGACCAGCTTGTCCGCTCACCGATCGGCGACACCCTCACCGCGATCCGCGAGGACGAGGTCTCCGCTTCCTCGCTCGGCATCAACTGTGCGGCCTGGAAGGTGTTCGCGTTCGGCATCGGCTCGCTCGTCGCCGGTGCCGCAGGCGGCTTCTATGCGAGCTTCGTCGGCACGCTGGTTCCCGACGCTTTTATCATCACCGAGTCGTTCACCGTCCTGGCAATGGTGATAGTCGGCGGCATGGGGACGCTGATCGGGCCGGTGTTCGGCGCAGTCCTGCTGACGCTCCTGCCCGAGCTGCTGCGCGGCTTCGGCGATCTTCGTCTCATTCTCTATGGTGCCGCCATCACGCTGGCGGTGCTGTTCATGCCGGGCGGCATGGCGCAAGCGGGCAGGATTCTGCGATCCGGCGCGGCATGGTGGCCGGGCAGGCTGCAGGCAGTATTCGGCAAATGACCGTCGCGGGCACCGGTGCAGCACGTTCGCCGCGCGGGAGCGGCATTCTGTTTCGCGGCGAAGGGCTCAGCAAGCGTTTCGGCGGGGTGAATGCCGTCCGCGATCTTTCATTCGAGGTTGCGCAGGGCAGTGTGCTCGCGATCATCGGTCCGAACGGAGCCGGCAAGTCGACGCTGCTCAACCTGCTGAGCGGATTTCATCAGCCGGATGCAGGCAGCATGAAGCTCGACGGCGTCGATCTGGTGGGCCTGCCGGCGCACCGGCGGGTGCGGCTGGGCCTGGCGCGGACGTTTCAGAAAATCCGGCTGTTCAAGCATCTGTCGGTCCTGGAAAACATCATGGCGGGGTTTCACATCCATCACCGCATACCGGCGTGGCAGCATGTCATCCATGCCGGCAGCTTCCGCCAGGACCACCTGCGCTGTCGGGAGCAGGCGATCGAGCTTCTCGCCTTCGTCGGGCTCGAAGCGCGGAGCGACGTTCAGGCCGCCTCACTGCCGCATGGCGAGCAGCGCTTGCTCGAGCTCGCCCGCGCGCTTGCAACCTCGCCCCGCCTGCTCATGGTCGACGAGCCGGCGGCTGGCCTCAACGCTGCAGAGGTTGAAAGGCTTCTCGGCCGCATGGATGAATTGCGCAGGCAGGGAATGACGATCGTGATCGTCGAGCACAACATGGATCTGGTCATGAACATCGCCAGCCGCGTGCTGGTCATGGATTACGGACAGTTCCTGTTCGAGGGCACGCCGGCCGAGGTGCAGGCGAGTCCGGCGGTGATCGCCGCCTATCTCGGGGCTTGACGTGCCGCCGCTGCTGGAAGTCGAGGGACTGGAGCTCGCCTACGGCTCGGTCTCCGTCTGCCGGGACCTCGCCTTTCATGTGGATGTGGGCGAGATCGTCACCTTGATCGGCGCCAACGGGGCCGGCAAGTCGACCACGCTCCGCGCGATCGCCGGCCTGATCCTGCCGCGCGCTGGCCGCATTCTTTTCCAGGGCAAGGACATATCCGCGTTGCCGGCGCACGCGCGCACGGCGCTCGGAATCTCGCTCGTTCCCGAGGGCCGCCGCGTGTTTCCGTTTCTGACGGTGCGCGAGAATCTCGAGCTGGGTGCGTTCAAGTTCCGGAGCGAGCCGCGAAAGGTCGCCGATCTGCTGCAAAAGGTGCGGGGCATCTTTCCGCGGCTCGTCGACCGCATGAAGCAGAACGCCGGGACGCTCTCCGGGGGCGAGCAGCAGATGCTGGCGCTCGGCCGGGCACTGATGTCGGAGCCGCAGCTGATCTGCCTCGACGAGCCGTCGCTCGGTCTCGCGCCGCTGGTCGTGCAGAGCATCTTTCGCGTCATCCGGGCGATCAATGCGGCCGGGACCAGCGTGCTGCTGGTAGAGCAGAACGCGCGCTATGCGCTCGAGGCGGCCAGCCGCGCCTATGTGTTGCAGACGGGCTCCATCATCGCGAGCGGAACCTGCGCCAGCCTGCGCAACGACGACCGGGTGCGGGAGGCCTATCTGGGCCGGCGAGCGGCCGAGCGCGTGCAGCTATAGAACATGCGAGACGGCATCGGGCACGCGTCCGTGCCAGTCGGTCCCTGCCTGCAGATCGCGGGCGAGGCCGAGAAGCGCCAGATCGGATCCGGCGCGCCCGACCAGCTGGACTCCGACAGGCATCCCGGCGTCGTCGAACCCGGCAGGCAGGGCGACGGCGGGGAGCCCGAGCAGATTGACGAAACGGGTGAACCGGCTGAGAGCGTAGACCGTCCGGGGCGAGAAGCGCGACGAACCGGGATCGCATTCGGCCGCGTCGGGGGTGAGGATCGCCATCATCGGCAATATCGCCGCTTCGTTCGCGCCGAGCGCCTGCTCCTCGAAATCCGCTGCCAGCCTGGCACGTGTGCTGATGCTCTCTGCGAGCTCGGCGTCGGAGATGTCGAGACCCTTGCCCAGCCGGCGCCGCAGCGGCGGCGCAAGGGATGGCTCGTCGACATACGCGCGGTGCACGCGGGCACTCTCGCCCTGCAGCACGATCAGGGCGTGCCGGTCTGCCGCCTCGATCGCTGCCAAGCCGGGGCATGGCTCGACCGCGACAGCCGATCCCGACAGCGCTGCCGCCGCCGCCCTCGCCGCGCGCCGCACCGCGGGGGCGCATTCCGCGACCACGTCGTCGAGCAGCGCCGCGCGCGCGATGCTTCGCGCCCGCGGCAGCTCGGCAATCGCCGGTGCAAGCAACAGGATGTCGGCGGCACTGCGGGCCAGAA
>DASXAP010000179.1:0-54124 GCA_036406655.1 Xanthobacteraceae bacterium
TCAGCAGGCAGGATAGCGGCGTCCGGGAAGTGCCGAGCTCGCTGTGCCATCGCGCGACGGAGGAGATGCCGAAGGTCCCGAGCCCATGCCGGCGCAGGCGTGGGACATTCAGGCACAGGCTCCACAGCAATCGACGAAACGGCAGAGGCAGTCGCGAGACCGCTACGACCACCCGGCCGAAGGGCGAATCGTCGATTGGTGCATCGGCGGCGCGCCTGATCATCTTCGTGAGCTCGGCGAGCGGGATCCCGTCGGGCTTGCGGATTCGAAGCGGGAACAGACCGATATCGCCGAGGATCTCGCGCTCCTGCAGAATGCAGGCTGTGCTCTCGCCGTACTCGAAGAGATGCGGCCAGAGCAGCTTCATGTAGAATTGCCGCAGTTGCGGGATTTCGGCCGCGACGATCGCGAACGCCTTGGTGAAGATCGCCGTCCAGGATGGCGCAGCGTCAAGGCCGTTGCGAGCCCTGATCACGTCACCGAACGATATCGAGCTGGCGACGTCCACCCTCGCCACGCCGGAGGCTGCCCACATGTAGTCTGCGACCATCCGGCGCGCGACGGATAATCTGATGTGATGGTCCCGAGGCGAATCGGTCACGCGTCCCCCCAACATCCCGCGGCATCTGCGACCGTCGGCGAGCACGAAGATAACGCCCATCGGATCGAATCCGGAAGAGCACGAGTGCGTCGCAGGTGATTCGATCTCGTCGGAAAGCACCTACGCCCTGATCTGCGAACGGATCAGCTCGGCCGCCCGATGCGCGATCATGAGCGTCGGCAGGTTGGTGTTGGCGCTGGGAATGCCCGGCATGATCGAGGCATCCACCACACGCAGGTTGCGCAGGCCGTGAACCCGGCAGCTGCTGTCGACCACCGCCGCAGCATCCTCGGCACGGCCGATGGCGCAGGTTCCGACCGGATGCGCCATCGGCGCCGCCGCCGCCAGGAGCTCGGCATCGGCGAGGGGCAGCTGGCGGCGCCGGTCGGCGAACCAGCGCCCCGGTCGAATCGCGCGTCCGATCGCGGCGCGCCGCACCGCTGCCGGCGCGTTGAGCAGCGCCTTCGCCGCGAGCGCGAGCAGCGACCCGCTAAATCCCGGCCGGTTGAACTGGTGCAGCGACATGAGCGGCGGCAGCAGGAATGCCTCGCTGTAGGTCGCGGCCACGCCGCGATCGAGCAGCAGCGCTTGCGCGAAGCGCGCCGCCGCGAGCATGCGCGGGGGATCGCGCGGGTCCGCCAAGAGGCGAAATTCGATGCGCGGCGGGACCTCGATATCGGCGCCGGCCAGACTGACCTCGCCGCGCGAGAACGGCGCGTAGAGCGCCGCCCCGAGCATCGCCAGATCGGGCCCGTGCGGGCGCGGGCTCACGCGACCGATCATGAACAGCAGCAGGTCCCCGGCCGGGCATCCTGCCGCTCCGGAGGAGAGCCGGATGCCGGCAATGGCGAACCGCCGCAGATGCGCCTTAAGCCGCATCCCGCGCGGGAGCGTCAGGGCGAAGTGCAGATAGGGATGGTTCTGCAGATTGCGTCCGACGCCCGGCAGGTGCCGGTGCGGCGTGATCCCGATCTTGCTGAGCTCGTCGGCGGGGCCGATGCCGGCGCGCAGCAGCATCGCCGGCGAGAAGATCGCCCCCGCGCACAGGACGACTTCCCGGGCGTCGAGCCGCTCGCGCGCTCCCCCGCGCTCAATCTCCACCCCGGCTGCTGCCCCGCCTTCGAGCCGCAGCCCCGTCACCCGCGTCCGCGCCAGGACCGCGAGATTGCTGCGCCGGCGCACCGAGGCAGTCAGGTAGCAGCGGGCGCTCGAGGCCCGCTGCGCGTCCTGGCCGAGGGGCATCGGGAAGAATCCGTCGCGCTCGCTTTCATTGATGTCGGGGAGGTGGGGAAGGCCGCGCGCCGCCGCCGCGCGCTCGATCGCGGTGACGAAAGCGGGCCATTCCTGCGGCGGGACGCGGCGGATCGGATAGCTTCCGGCCTCCCGCTGCGTGCGGTCGCGGTCGGCATCATCCTCGAGGCGACGGAAGCATCGGACGACCTCGCTCGAGCCCCAGCCCTCGGCTCCGGCCGCGGCCCAGCGGTCGAAATCCGATCGCAGCCCGCGCAACGCCCACATCCCCATCACGCTCGAGCCGCCGCCCATCACCCGGGCCTGCGGGTAGGGGCGCGGCGTATCTCCCGGCCGGGCGGCCGCCTGCAGGCCCGGCCAGAAGTAGTCGGGGTTGAGCGAGGAGCTGGGGAAGGTGTCGGCGATGTCGGTCGGAATGGCTTGCGGCGGCGTGTCGGCGCCGGCCTCGATCAGCAGCACTCGGGTTGCCGGATCCTCCGACAGCAATGATGCGAGCGTGGCGCCGGCGCTGCCGCCGCCGACGATGAGAAAATCCGGATGTTCCATGCGCGTGCCAGGGCCCCGCGCGGATCGCCGCGCTCGCGCAGGGTCGCCCGGCGCGAGGCCGAGCGTCAACCTCGCTCGAAGCTCACGCGGCGTCCACGGCCTGCGGGCTGAGCTCCGGCAGGAACAGCTCGACGATCTCGCTGGCGGGTCGCGCTCGGCTGAAGAAGTGCCCCTGCATCTCGGTGCACCCGACCGCCTGCAGCTTCTCCCATTGCTGCTGCGTCTCGACCCCTTCCGCGGTCGAGATCATGCGCAGGCTCTTGGCGAGGCTGGTGACGGCATGCACGATCGCGAGCGGCTCGGCCCCGTTCGCCAGATCGTTGATGAACGAGCGATCGATCTTGATCTTGTCGAAGGGAAAGCTGCGCAGGTAGCTCAACGAGGAATAGCCGGTGCCGAAATCGTCCATCGCGATCTGCACCCCGAGCTTGCGCAGCTGGTGCAGCGTGCCCAGCGTCGCGAACGTGTTCTGCATCAGCACCGATTCGGTGATCTCGAGCTGCAGCCGCGACGCCGGCATTCCCGAGGCAGCCAGCGCATTCATCACCACCTGCACCAGATTGCGGCTCTTGAGCTGCGCCGGCGAGAGGTTGACCGCGATCTTCACGTCGCCGGGCCAGCCGGCGGTTTCCCTGCACGCCTGACGCAGGACCCATTCTCCCAGCGGGATGATCAGCCCGGTCTCCTCGGCGACCGGGATGAACTCGGCGGGGGAAACCAGGCCGCGGAGCGGATGGCGCCACCGCAGCAGCGCCTCGAACCCGGTGATCTCGTTGTCCTTCAGGCTGACCAGCGGCTGATAGTGAAGCTCGAACTCGCCGCTGGCCAGCGCGTTGCGCAGATCCATCTCCAGCTCGCGGCGCTGGCGCATGCGCGCGTCCATCTCCGGCTCGAAGAACCGGTATGCGCCGCGCCCGTCGTCCTTGGCTCCGTACAGTGCCATGTCGGCATTCTTCAGCAGCTGGTCCGGCTCGGCGGCGTCGAACGGCGCGATGGAGATGCCGATGCTGATGTCGATGACGATCTGGTGGCCGTCGAGGTGATAGGGCCTGCTGATCTCCTCGCGCAGGCGCTGGCAGAACGCGGCGGCGTGCGCCGGCTCCGCCATCCCGGTCATGATGATCGCGAACTCGTCGCCGCCCAGGCGGGCGATCGTGTCGAGCTCCCGTATGCAGCCCCGCAGCCGCTCCGCAACCGCCTTCAACAGCTCGTCGCCGAGCGGGTGGCCGAGCGTGTCGTTCACGCTCTTGAAATGATCGAGGTCGAGGCAGAGCACCGCAAGACACTCGCCGCGCTTGACCCGCTTGAGCTCCTGCTCGAGCCGCTCGCGCAACAGCGTGCGATTGGGAAGATCGGTCAGGGCGTCGTGCCGCGCCATGTGCGCGATCCGCTCCTCGGCCCGCTGCCGCTCGGTGATGTCCTCGTGGGTCGCCAGCCAGCCGCCGCCGGCGAGCGGCTTGCTCACGATCGAGATGATGCGCCTGTCCTCGAGCTCGACAACGCTGCCGGTCGTCCGCCCTGCGGCGACCCGGGCGAGGAGCTCGCTGACATACGCATCGGGATCGCCGGAGAAGGTGCCGGCCGACATGCGGTGCTCGAGCAGGTCGCGCAGCGTGCATCCCGGTTTCGCGGCCGCCGGCGATATCGCGTACATCTCCAGGTAACGGCGATTGCAGAAGATCAGCCGCGTATCGGCATCGAACATGAGAACGCCCTGCGACATGTTGTCGAGGAGGGTGCGGAGCATGTCCTGGTGCATCGAAGCGCGTCTCTTGGCTCCGTCTCGCTGGATGTCGGGTGGTGCCGACCGCTCGGCGGCGGCTGGGACGAAGCGCTGGCGCGTGCTGGCCACGGTGCGACCTCCGGTGTTGGTGACGAGCCAGGCATTCCCCAGCCACCGATGCAGGCTAGCCGGCAGAGACTTGGGAATTTTCAACGGGGGAGCGCAGGTTTTATTCAAACCGCAGGGGGATATTAACCACCGTGGCGGCGATGGCGGGAATTCCGGCTGCCAACCCATCTGCCGCTGCCCGACCGAAGCTGCCGGGTCGATCGCTTCTGCAAACGTTCCCATCTGAAGCCGCGACTGGCCGCTTCGGGAGTAGTACCCTCCTGGCCTCGAGGCCACGGCGAAGGCCTGCCGGCCGGCGGGAGGATCGGATGTTCAGGATCTGCGGGGTCGTTCTGCTCGCCCTCGCCGGGCAGCTGGCATCCGGGCCAGCTGCCGCGCAGCTGCTCTCGGGCCGGCCCATCACCGTCGTCATTCCGTTCACGCCCGGCGGCAGCTCCGACACGCTGCAGCGCATCGTCAACAGGAAGGTGAGCGACCTCACCGGGCAGACGCTGCTGGTCGAATCGCGCCCCGGAGGCGCCGGGGCGGTCGGCGCGGCGGCGGTCAAGCAGGCGGCGCCGGACGGGCACACATTATTCCAGGCGAACGCCGGCACGCACGCCGCGAACCCGGCGCTCTATGCGAGCTTGCCCTATGACCCGGTCAAGGATTTCCGACCGGTGAGCCTGATGTGGAGCTTCGCCAACCTGCTTGCGGTTCCCGCCGACAGCCCGGCCCGGACCGTGGCCGATCTGATTGCGCTCGCCAAGGCAAAGCCGGAGGGCCTGAGCTTCGCGTCGCAGGGGACCGGCTCGGGCGGCCACCTGCTCGGCGAGATGCTGAAAGCCCGGACCGGGGCCGGCATGGTGCACGTGCCTTATCGGGGTGCCGGGCCTGCCGCACTTGACCTGGCCGCCGGACGCGTCGATTTCTTCTTCGTCTCCTATTCCTCGCTGCTGCCCGTTCTGCAGACCGGCAAGGTGCGGGTCATCGCCGTTACCTCGCCGCAGCGCATGCCGCAGCTTGCCGACGTGCCGACGATGGAGGAATCGGGGTTTTCCGGGATCCGGCTCGACCCGTGGTTTGGGCTGGTGGCGCCGGCCGCGACGCCGGATGCGGTGGTCGAGAAGCTCAATGCCGTCTTCGTCGAGGCGGTGCGCGACAGCCGGATACTCAGGCAGCTGTCGGATCAGGGGGCGGAGCCGATCGGCTCGACGCCCGCGCAATTCGCCGCCTTCATCGCGGCGCAGATGCAGGAGTACAGCGCGCTCGTGAAATCGGTCGGCGTGCGGATGCAGTGAGGCGCCGCGGTCATCGCGCCAGGCGCATGACCGCTTCGAGCAGCACGGTTGCGCCCGCGTGCAGATGCTCGGGCCGGGTATGCTCGTGGACGTTGTGGCTGAGCCCGCCGACGCTCGGCACGAAGATCATCCCTGCCGGACAGATGCGCGCCAGCATCTGCGCATCGTGGCCGGCTCCGGAGGGAAGCCGGCGGCAGGGAAAGCCGAGCTCGCGCGCCACTGTTTCCACCAGGCCGACCACCCCGTCGTCGAACGCGACCGGCGCGAATCGCGCGAGGCTCGTGCTCGAGATGGAGACTTTCTCCTGAGCCGCCAGCCGGTCGAGAAACGCGGCCAGCTCGTCCTCCGCCTGCTGCAGCAGCGCCTGCTCGAAATTGCGCAGATCGACGGTGAGGACCGCGCGCTCGGCAATCACGTTGATCTGGTTCGGTGCAAGCTCGAGGCGGCCGACGGTTGCCCGCTGCGCGCCTCCCATGTCCTGCGCCAGACGGCGGACGAAGCGCACGACCTCGGCGGCGGCGTGCGCCGCGTCGCTGCGCAGATGCATCGGCGTGGTTCCGGCATGGGCGGACCGGCCGCTGACCGTCACCTGCGTCCACGACAGCCCGGTAATCCCTTCCACCGCTCCGATGACGAGGCCTTCATTCTCCAGCAGCGGTCCCTGCTCGATGTGCAGCTCGAGATAAGCGTGCGGCGTCATCGCCCCGGGCCGCGCCGGCCCGGCATAGCCGATGCGCTTGAGCTCCTCGCCGACGCTGGTTCCGTCGAAGCCGCGGATCGCATAGGCATCGGCGAGGGAGAGAGCGCCGACATAGACGAGGCTGCCCATCGCATAGGGGGTGTAGCGCGAGCCCTCCTCGTTGGTGAAAGCGACGAGCGCGAGCGGACGGCGAGTGACGACGCCGGCCTCGCGCAGCGCCTCACAGGCTTCGAGCCCGGCGAGGACGCCGTAGAGGCCGTCGTAGGCCCCGCCGGTGGCGACCGTGTCGACATGCGAGCCGAACATCACCGGCTCGGTATCCTCGCGCCCCGCCCGCACGCCGACGATGTTGCCGATCGCGTCGATGCTGACCGCGAGCTCGAGCTCGCGCATCCATTGCACCAGCAGGTCGCGGCCGGCGCGATCCTCGTCGCTGAGCGCGAGCCGGCAATTGCCGCCGCCCGGCAGGGCGCCGATCCGGTTGAAGCGGTCGAGCCGCGCCAGGAGCCGCTCGAGCCTTATGCGGGGAGAGGCACTCATCTCCGATGCATCGAGCCCTGAAAGAGACGCCGCCGCACCGATGGGATGGCGCCGATCTCGCCGCCCGACCAGCGCTCGTGTCCCGACCAACGCCGGACATTTCTTGCGAAAGATTAATTCGGCCGAAATCACGCGGCAATGCGGCTTGCATTATCTCTGCACTGAAGGATGCGCGGAGGCAGGGCCGCCATGAAGAGAGTCGAGAACCGCTGCGCTTACTGCGGTGGAAAGTTCGGGCTCGTCTCCTACCACCACCGCGGCCTGCGCTTCTGTCGCAAAGCCTGCAGAGACGGGTTTGTTGCGAAAAGGGCGAAGGATCACGCGCGAATGCGCAAGTGGCTGGGATTCCTGCCACGCCGCACACCCTGTGAGCGCCTGTCCTGATCGACCGCGACGCGGGCGCCGGCGTCGGCTCGCGAACGCAGCCGAGACGCACGAGGGCCGGCAGCCGCGAAGCGCCTTCGGGAACTCCCGCCATCAGCCGCGAATTGTAACCTGCAGGCCGTCAAACCAGCGGCCGGCGGGAGGCAGGCATGGCCAGATGTGAAACCTGCGGCAACGACTATGACAAGGCGTTCGAGCTCACCATGGATGGCATTACCCACGTATTCGACAGCTTCGAATGCGCGATCCATGCGCTGGCGCCGATCTGCGCGAATTGTGGAATCCGCATCGTCGGGCACGGGCTGGAGAAGGACGGCACGTTCTTCTGCTGCGAGCATTGCGCCGAGGTGATCGGCGTCAGCGGGCTGCGCGACCGTGCCGATTCCGGCGCCGGCATCAGTCGCCGCGCGTAGCCGCTACGGGCGGACCGGGGGCGATCGCATATGCGCTCGCCCGGCCCCATGCCGGGCACGAGGTCCCCTTTGCGCATGCAGAGGCCCGACACTCGACCGTGTCGCCCGCACGGGAGGGGGCGGTCGCTGCGCAAGGCTCGTCCGCGACGCCTCGGTTGGCGATCACACCGCGGCGATGGCCTCGATCTCCAGCAGGAAATTGGGGTTGGCAAGGCCGCGCAGGACGCACAGCGTGCTGCCGGGCGGATGACCGGCAAAATAGGTCTGCAACAGGCCGCGCGCCTTGGGCACGTCGTGCGGGTTGCAGATGTAGATCGTGATCTTGGTGACATCGGAGAGTTTCGCGCCGCCGCCAGCCAGCGCCCGGGTGAGGTTCTGCATCACCATCTTGGCCTGGGCATCGAAATCGTCGGGCGGCAGCACCTTGCCGTCGGGGTCGGCCGCCACCTGGCCGGCGCAGAACACGAGCTTCTGCGCCCCCTCGGCGGTGACCACGTGCGAATAGTTCGAGAACGGCTTGGCGATGCCGTCGGGGTTGGTCCGGGTTATCTTGGCCATGCTCACTCTCCTTGCTCGATTGCCGCGTTCTCGCTCCGCTCACATCCTGCCGTGACCGCGGCTGACGGTGCGCCGGGTGCTCGGGCTGACCACCTGGTCGGAGACGTGGATGTCCCACAGCTCGGCGAGATCCTGCGCCTGATAGGCGGCGAACAGCGGCGCAAGCTGGCTCGTCTCGGTGACGGTCGTGCCGCGCAGGCCGAAGCCGCGCGCGACGGCGCCGAGATCCGTCCGCCCGAACACCGAGCCGCTGTCGTCCAGCCCGTCGGCGCGCAGCTTGTGCAGCTCCGAGCCATAGGCGCCGTCGTTGAGCACGCAGATCAGCAGCTTGAGCCCGTGGCGGCGGGCCGTCTCCAGCTCCTGGATGTGCATGAGCAGGCTGCCGTCGCCTTCGAACAGGACTGTCCTGCCGTCCTTCCGCGCCGCGGCCACTCCGATGGCGAACGAGATGCCGTTGCCGATCGCGCCGAATTCCCGGATGGCATGATAATTCTCCGGCCGGCGACCGCGCATGGTGGAGTGAAAATAGGATTGATGCCCGGAGCCACTCACGCAGTCGAAATCCCTGGGGATCACCCGATCGAGCTCGGCGATGGCGGCGCGCGGATCAAGCAGCCCCGGCGCGACCGGAAACTGCGCGCGATCGGCGGGCTCCTCGCTGATCCGCCGCGCGAGCTCGGCCGAGCGGACGCCGGCGCTGCCGCGCCCGCGCCTGCGCAGATGCTCGAGCGCAGCCACGGCAGCCGATTTCGCATCGGCCCGCAGATGCAGATCGGCGGTCTTGAGCCCGTTGTGCAGCCCCAGCGGCTCGGGGTCGATCTGAACCACGACGGCGTTCGGGAACATGCTGCCGCCGTCGACCGTGTAGTAATTGAGGCTCGTGCCGATGGCGACCACGAGGTCGGCCTGCTCGCCGAGCTCGCGGGCGATGTCCCGCGCGAATCCGCCGGCGATCCCGATCGAGAAGGGATTGTGGTCGAACATGCCGCGGGCGGGCAGGGTGGTTGCAAGCAGTGCGCCGGCCAGCTCCGCCATCTCCTCGACCGCGAGCGCCGCCCCCGAAAGCATGACGCCGCGGCCGGCGAGAACGATCGGGCAGCGGGCCGAGGCGAGTGCCTCGACGAGCCGCGCTATCTGACGCGGATCGGCGGGCAGGGGCTCGGTCCGCGGCAGAACCGCGGACGACGGCTGGTACTCGCCGAGGTCCGGAACCGGCTGCTTCTGCAGATCGTAGGGGACGCCGAGGACGACCGGCCTGCGCTCGTGGCGCGCGACGTGGAATGCCTCCCGCACATATTGATGCATCCGCTGCGGGCTGTGCGCGGAGATGTAATGGGCACCGGTGGCAGCGGCGAGCGGCGGCTGCTCGATCGCCTGATTGTACCATCTGGCGTTGATCGGCGCCTCGCCGGCGAGCACGACCAGCGGGATGCGCGCCCGGGAGGCGACCGCAAGCGCGGTCGTGATCTGCGTGAAACCCGGCCCGCAGGTGACCGAGGCGACCCCGACCTTCCCGGTCGCGGAGTGATAGCCCATGGCCATGGCACAGGCGCAATGCTCGTGGCGGACGCAGAAGGTGTCCATGCCGTCGAGGCTCTTCATGGCGGTCGCCCAGTGCATGTTGCCGTCGCCCATCAAGGTGAAGTGGGCGGCGACGCCTTCGGCGGCGAAGGCCCGCGCCAGTGCTTCGTAGATCGGCATGTTGCTCATCGGCACAACCCGCCCGCCGGGAACCAGGATGCCGCGGCACGCTGCGGCCGCGCAAAGCCCGGGCATCCGGCCTGATGCGGGCCCGTTAACAGGCGCACAACCATTTTGTGGCCCTATCCCCGGACGTAGTGGTTGACGAACTATTGCAATCGATGGCGGCCTCCGCAATCGCCCCCGAGCTCCTTCAGCGGCTGGAGAACTACGCCCTCGACCAGCGAGCGAGACGGCTGCTGCAGGCGTTGCAACCGGTCGTCGAGCCGCAGCTCGAGCCCGCGCTGGACCAGGTCATCGCCGGCGCCGTCAAGCTGCCGCATGTCGCCGAGCTCTGGACCCGGCACGGCGCCGCCATCCGGCGCATCGAGGCCGCGCAGTTTCGGGCGCTCTTGCGAGCCGAGTTCGACCAGCAGTACCTCGAGACCTGCCGCGGCACGATCGAGCAGGAGACCGCGCTCGGCTTCGAAAGCCGCGCCCGCATCAATTGCGGCGCCGCGGTTCTGCGCTGTGCGTTGCGGGCGCTGGCGCACGATTTCCGCTTTCGCCCGGCGGCGTTCGCAGCCCGTGCGGAAGTGCTCTCCCAGGCCGTGATGTTCGACATCGCGACCACGTCGACCTTCCACCTCGAGCTCGTCGATCGCAAGGCTTCACTCCGTCGCCGGACGATCGACGACGCCATCGCCGGCTTCGACGGCGCGATCGGCGCGGTCGCCGCCGCCATCAAGGAGACCTCGGCCTCCCTCACCACGACCTCCGCTGGGATGCAGCAGCTCGCCGGCGACACGGCGCGGCGGATGTCCTCCGCCTCGACGGCCTCTCGACAGACGACACAAACGGTGGACGTGGCCGTGGCGGCGGTCGAGGAGCTCGCCGGGTCGATCCGCGAGATCGGCCGGCAGACCGCCCGCGGGCTCGAGATGACCCGCTCCGCGGTGGCCGACGCGGAGCGCACGGGCAACACCATCCACGTGCTCAATGATGCGGCCGAGCGTATCGGCTCGGTGGTCGGGCTCATCTCCAAGATCGCCTCGCAAACCAACCTGCTCGCGCTCAACGCGACGATAGAGGCCGCCCGGGCCGGGGAGGCGGGCAAGGGCTTCGCCGTGGTCGCGTCCGAGGTCAAGGCGCTCGCCAACCAGACCTCGCGCGCCACCGAGGACATCTCTCGCCAGGTTGCCGCGATCCAGGAGGCGACGAACGGTGCGGTCGCCGAGATCGCGTCGATTGCCCGCAGCATCGGCGATCTCACCGAGGTCGCGACCAGCATCGCCTCGGCGGTAGACGAGCAGAGCGTCACCACAAGCCAGATTTCCAGCAGCATACAGGCTGCGGCCGGAAACCTGGCGCAGGCGTCGAGGGAGTTTCGCTCGGTCGAGGAAGCGGCCACCCACAGCGCGACCGGAGCCGCCGACATCACCCAGTGGACGGCGCGGCTGTCCGCCGGCGCGCACGATCTCGAGAGCAGGGTGGCGGGCTTCTTCGCGCGCGTGCGCGAGGCGTAAGTCGGCAGCCCCGAACGGCGCGTTCAGTACTGTCCCTTCGGCTCGAGGCCGAGCATGGACTGGCCGTACATGCTGCCGGTCGAATCCCAGTTCAGGCTGATGTGGGAGGCCGCCGCGTGCGCGTCGCGCCAGGCGCGCTGCAGCGGGTGGTCGAGGAACAGGCCCTGCCCGCCGGCGGCGAGGAAGAGCGCATCGATGGCCTGCACCAGCAGCCGGACGCAGAACGCCTGATCGCGGCGATTGCGCAGGCGTGTTGCGATGCTGATGGGCTCGCCGCGCGCGACGGTGTCGAGCGCCTCGGCGATGTCGCGCGTCATCAGGAGCTGCGCGGCGTCGATGCAGGCGCTCGCTTCGGCCGCCCGCAGCTGAACCGTCGTGAGCTCGGCCATGCGGGAATTGCCGCCGGCCACCGCGCCGCGCGTGGTGCGCCCCTTCGCCATGTCGAGAAAATCGGCGAGCGCCCCCTGCGCCATGCCGAGCACCGGCGAAACGATCGTGACCGGCAGCACCGCCAGGAAGGATTGCCGGTACAGCGGATTTTTGCTTGCGCGCATGCCGGGCGCGCTGGCGTCGAGGAGCTCGGCGAAGGGGAGCGCGCGATGCGAGGGGACGAACGCGTCCTGCGCGACGATGTTCTTGCTGCCGGTGCCGGAAAGCCCCATCGTGTGCCAGTTGTCGTCGATGCGGCAGTCCCGGGTCGGCAGCAGGAAAAATCCGGGCTCCGCCCGCCCGTCGGGGCGCGGGATCATTCCGCCGAGGAGCTGCCACTGGGCGTTGTCGCAGCCGCTGCAGAAGCTTCCGGCGCCGGAGAGCCGATAGCCGCCGTCCGCGGCGACCGCCCGGGCGACCGGAGCATAGGTCCCGCTGGCGAGCGCGGTGCGGTCCTGCCAGACCTCGTCCTGCGCCCTCTGCGAGAAGCAGGCGATCAGCCATTGATGCGAGGCGAGAAGGGCGTAGACCCAGCCGGTGGAGCCGCAGCCGCGGGCAATCGCCGCCACGATCGCCGAGAAGACCTCGAAGCCGTATTCGTATCCGCCGTAGGCATGCGGCTGCATGACCCGGAACAGATCCGCCTGCCGCATCCGCTCGATCATGTCGTGGGCCACGCGGCGATCCGCCTCGGTCCGTTGCGCCCGTTCCCGCGCCAGCTCGCCGATCGCGCGGGCGCGCGACAATAGCTGGTCGGGACTGGGTTTTGCGGCGATCGGTGCCGCCGATCTCAGGTCGAGCATTGCGGCCTCACCTCCGACGACGACGGGAATTAGGACGGGGCGGCGGGCGAAGATATCGAGCCGTGCCGGTGGGCGCAAATAGCGGGTGCGCCGGGAGCCGCTTGATCTGCTTCGGCGCCCCGTCCAGCATCGCTGAGCGATCTTGACCTGCCATGGTCCGCCGCCTGCACTCCGGATCAACGATCGCGCTCGCCGCGCTGGCGCTGCTCACTGCGACCGCGGCGCAGGCTTGGCCGCAGCGCGCGGTCAAGGACCTCGGGATCGCGGTGAGCGAATAAGCCGGGTCCGGGCATAGACGCGTCCCCGCATTCGGAAACGTGTGCGACGCGCTTGATTCGGGGCTTCTGGTTGGCCGCGCCGCGGGCCAAGATTGCTATGGCAATCTCAGCTCGTGCACATCGTCTGGCGATAGCGCATCGATCGCGTTCATGATTTGGGCGAGATGGATTTGAAGTCTAAGCCAGCTCGTCGTCGGCAATATCAGAATCGCGAGTCGTCGTGTTGTCAGATCCTGCTGGTAGCGCAGGTTCTTGTCGGTCGTGATCAGCGCGTTGAATTGATTTTCAGCCGCCGCGAGCAACGCTTCGAGCTTCGCCCATCCCATCTCATGCGCCGTGACAACGGTGTGTCGAGCAACCAAAGGGTACAGGGGTGCCCTGATCAAAAAGGATTTTCATCGAAGCGACGACACTGCCGCTTGGTCAGGCCACGGCCAAGCTGCGTTCCGCGTGCTTCAGAACGGTTGCCACTTGGTCGCGGGTCACTCCCGGGAACCAGTCGAGGAAATCGTCGATGCGAGCGCCGCTCTCGAGATTCTCAAAAAGGGCTCGGACCGGCACTCGCGTGCCCTTGAAGAGCCACTCCCCGCTCACCTTTCCGGGGCACCGTTCGACCGCGGCACACTGCGTCCAATCAAGCATCAGCTTAATTTATTAGCTCTGCCGCAGGCCGGCAATGGAGGGCCCGCGTGACGTCTGGTCTGAGCCGAGGACAAGGATGGCTGAACCACGCCGGTGCTCCCTTCACAATTGCTGCCGAGCACGGAACCCATCCGAAAGAATCCGGCAGCAGCATCACGGCCACTTCACGACCGGCGGGAGTGACGACAGGATCGCCTCGACATTGCCGCCGGTGCGCAGCCCGAAGATGGTGCCGCGGTCGTAGAGCAGGTTGAACTCGACATAGCGTCCGCGCTGCACCAGCTGCTCCTCGCGCTCGGTCTCGGTCCACGGCGTCGTGAAATTCCTGGTGACGAGCTCGGGATAGATTCCGGCGAAGGCGCGGCCGACGGCCCGGGTGAAGGCGAAGTCGGCCTCCCAATCGCCGCTGTCCAGATAGTCGTAGAAGATGCCGCCGACGCCGCGCATCTCCCGGCGGTGCTTCAGATAGAAGTAGTCGTCGCACCAGCGCTTGAGCTTGTCATAGGGCGCAACCCGCGCGTGAGCGTCACACGCTGTCTTCATCGCCGCATGGAAGGCGACGGTGTCGGGATGGTGCTGCGTCCGCCGCGCCTCCAGCGCCGGCGTCAAGTCCGCACCGCCGCCGAACCACGCCTTTCCGGTCGCCACGAAGCGGGTATTCATGTGTGCTGCCGGCACATGCGGATTGCGCGGGTGCGCAATCAACGAGATGCCGGACGCCCAGAATTCGGAATCAGCCTCGGCGCCGGGAATTTCCCGACGAAGCTCGGGTGCGAGCGCGCCGAACACGGTCGACACATGGACTCCGACCTTCTCGAACACCCGCCCCGTCATGAGCGACATCACGCCGCCGCCGCCGTCGGTGCCGCAGTGATCGGCGCGCCTCCAGGGCGTGCGTGCGAATCGGCCGGCCGCGCCCCCGCGATCGGAGGCCGCAAACGCGTCCTCGAGCCCCTCGAGCGAACGGCAGATCTCGTCGCGCAGCATCTCGAACCAGATCCGCGCGCGCTCCTTGCGGGCGTGAGGCAGCTCCATCGCGATCTCCGGTGCCTCCTTTGCTTCCCGGCCGAAGCCGCCGTGGGCACAACGATTTTCTTCGGCCTGTGTTCGCGTGCGTACAGTGACATATCGATCATGCACGGGAAAATTTCGTCCGGGCAACTTTTCGCCATTCTTTCACGGAACCCTGCGCGCGTGGGGGATGTCGGGGAGTGCGATTGTCGCCTCGCTTGCTTTGGGGAAATTTGCAGGCGGAGTAAGGCGGCAACGCCAGCGAGCAGGGCGGGTGAGGGGCAGCGCCCCGGGCGTGAGTTTGGCCTTCACCCGCCTTGTGCCGCCCTAGCCCGCCGCCGACCGATCAGAATCGCCAGCCGACGCCGAAGCCGGCAACGCGCCGAGCTGACGAAGCGCTTCGCCGACCGCCATCGCCGCGGCCATCGCTACATTCAGCGAGCGGAGCTCTCGGCGCATCGGAATGACCAGCCGGGCATCCGCGGCCTCATGCACCTGCGGCGGCACGCCTGAGGATTCGCGGCCCAGCAGCAGGACATCGTCGTCTCGAAAGACGTGATCGAGGTAGCAGGTGCTGCCCCGCGTGGTGAGGAGAACGAGTCGGGCAGCTCGCGCCCTGCGCCAGGACTCGAAGGCGGGCCAGCTCGGGTGCCGGATCAGGTCCACCCGGTCGAGATAGTCCATGCCGGCCCGGCGGAACGCGCGATCGGAGGTCGCAAAGCCCGCCGGCTCGATGATATGCGCCTCGAGGCCCAGGCATGCCGCAAGACGCAGAACCGTGCCCGTGTTCTGCGGGATGTCGGGCTCGAACAGGGCGATCCGCATCCTGAAGCCGGTTGCGCAGGTTTTCTCCGTCCTGCACTGGCATAGCGCGTCAGGCGATGCGGGTGAACGCCTCATGGTCCCACATGCGGACGGCGAAGCGTCATGGTGCCGCATGTTTCGGGATGGCAGGACGGGGCTCGACGGGCCCATCCCGACGTCGCTTGCATCCCTTGGTGCGGGTAATGCGCGAGGGCCAGGATCTGCGGCAAATGCCGGTCATGGCTGGAGTTTCTTCTTCCCAAGCCGCGCGCTCGGCCCCCACTTGCACTCCCGTGGCAAGGGTGCCAATAGAAAACCTGCTGAATCGGGCTGCTTGGCCGCTCGCCTGCAATCGTGCTCTGGCGTCAAGAGCTCAAGGAATGCAGGCACGGGAAGCACCGGGGTTCGGCCGCCGCTGCCAGGCGGCGTGCCGCGCGCGGCACACGGCACACGGCAATTGCCCAGCCATCAAGGCCGCGGGTCGACCGATGGACAGGAAAGGGATTCACCAGTGACAACGATGGAATCGGCCGAGCCGACTCGTCGTGATTTTCTCTATGTCGCGACTGCCGCCGTGGCGACGATCGGTGCAATCAGCGCGCTCGTGCCGCTGATAGCGCAGATGAATCCCGACGCCTCCACGATTGCCGCTGGCGCACCGATCGAGATCGATCTCACGCCGATCGCCGAGGGCCAGGTGATCAAGGTGTTCTGGCGCAGCAAGCCGATCTTCATCAATCACCGGACCAAGAAGCAGATTGAGGAGGCCCGGAACGTCGACGTCGCCAGGCTCCCGGACCCGCAGCCGGATTCGGCGCGCGTGAAGGCGGGGCATGAGCAATGGCAGGTCCTGATCGCGATCTGCACCCATCTGGGCTGCATCCCGCTCGCCGATCAGGGGCCGTATGACGGCTATTTCTGCCCTTGCCACGGCTCGATCTACGACACGTCCGGCCGCATCCGGCAGGGCCCCGCCCCCGCCAATCTCGCCTTGCCGCCGTACGAATTCATCTCCGACAGCAAGATCCGGATCGGCTGACGCCCGACTTCATCCCGCAGAGCTGGATTATGAACGGACATACGAGCTACAAGCCGCGCAGCGCGTTCATGCAATGGATGGAGCGCCGGCTGCCGCTGGCCGGCCTCGTCTATTCGTCCTTCGTCGTCTATCCGACCCCGCGCAACCTCAACTACTGGTGGACTTTCGGCGGCATTCTCACCTTCATGCTCGCCGTGCAGATCGTCACCGGCGTCGTCCTGGCGATGCACTACACCGCCGACGTCGACATGGCGTTCAACTCCGTCGAGCACATCATGCGCGACGTGAACTACGGCTGGATGCTGCGCTATCTCCACGCCACCGGCGCCTCGATGTTCTTTCTCGCCGCCTACATCCACCTGTTCCGCGGCATGTATTACGGCTCCTACAAGGAGCCGCGCGAGGTCCTCTGGATACTCGGCGTGATCCTGCTGCTGCTCATGATCATGACCGGATTCATGGGCTACGTGCTGCCTTGGGGGCAGATGAGCTTCTGGGCGGCGACCGTCATCACCAACCTTTTCTCGGCGATCCCGGTGGTGGGGGAGGCGGTCGTGACCTGGCTGTGGGGCGGGTTTGCGGTCGGCAATCCGACGCTCGGCCGCTTCTATTCGCTGCACTATCTGTTGCCGTTCGTCATTGCCGGCGTGGTGGTGCTGCACGTCTGGGCGCTGCATATGGTCGGCCAGAACAACCCGACCGGCGTCGAGCCGCAGACCGAGCGCGATACCGTCGCGTTCACCCCTTACGCGACCATCAAGGACGGCTTCCTCCTGGTGGTGTTCTGCATCCTGTTCGCCTGGTTCGTCTTCTACATGCCGAATTTCCTGCTCCACCCCGACAACTACATCCCGGCCAATCCGGCGGTGACCCCGACGCATATCGTGCCGGAATGGTACTACCTGCCGTTCTACGCGATCCTGCGCGCGATCCCCAACAAGCTGCTCGGCGTGATCGCGCTCGCCGCCTCGATTTTCATTCTTCTTTTCCTGCCCTGGCTCGATACCTCCAGGGTGCGCTCGGCACGCTACCGCCCGCTCTACCGACAGTTCTTCTGGCTGTTCGTGGCCGTCTGCATCGGGCTCGGCTGGCTCGGGTCGAAGCCGCCGGAGGGCATTTACGTGCTGCTGGCGAGAATCTTCAGCCTCTACTACTTCGCATATTTTCTCGTCATTCTGCCGGTGCTCGGGAAGGTCGAGAAGACGAAGCCGATGCCGAGCTCGATCACGGGGTCGGTGCTCGGGGAAGGCGTGCCGATCGGTGCCTCGGCGCCCGCGCCGGGCGGCCGGTCCTGACCGCGGTGAGGGAGAGGCCCATGGCGCGCAGATTGCTCGCTCTCGCCGTCGCGCTCGCGGCGCTCGCGGCGCCCGCGCTCGCACAGGAGCAGGAGGCTCCGTCCCCGCCGAAGAACAGGTGGTCGTTTGCCGGGCCGTTCGGAAAATACGATCCCGCTCAGCTCCAGCGCGGCTTCAAGGTCTATCGTGAGGTCTGCCAGGTCTGCCACGGGCTCAAGCTGCTGGCGTTCCGCAGTCTGGCCGAAGCGGGCGGACCGGGGTTCACCTCCGAGCAGGCCGCCGCGATTGCCGCGGAGTATCAGGTCCCCGGCGAGCCCAACGACCAGGGCGAGGTCAAGGATCGCCCCGGCCGCCTCGCCGATTTCTTCCCGCCGCCGTTCAAGAACGACAACGAGGCGCGCGCCCGCTACAACGCGGTTCCCCCGGATTTCTCGGTGATCGCCAAGGCGCGCGGCTACGAGCGCGGGTTTCCCTTCTGGGTGCTCGACCTGTTCACCCAGTACCAGGAGCAGGGCGTCGACTACATCACGGCTCTGCTGCAGGGCTACGAGGAGAATCCGCCCGCGGGCTTCAATCTTCCGCCCGGAACCTTCTACAACAAGTACTTTCCGCCGCACACGATTGCGATGCCGCCGCCGCTGACCGAGCAGCGGGTCGATTACACCGACGGCTCGCCGACGACGGTCGAGCAGTATGCCAAGGACGTAGCGGCCTTCTTGATGTGGGCGGCCGAGCCGCATCTCGTCGCGAGAAAGCGCATCGGCATGCAGGTGTTCATCTTCCTGATCGTGCTGTCCGGCCTGCTCTACTTCACCAAGAAAAAAGTGTGGCACGAGGTCGAGCTGCGCCCCGAGATGCTCGAGCCGCGCTCGCCGACGGAGTATCCGCGCAGCTGAGCGGCAGGATGCTCGAGCGCACACCGCTCCAGGGAGGCACGCAGGTGCTCTGGTCAGCGGGATGCGCGTGACGAGCGCCGCGCATTCCCGGATCGGATCGGCGGATCGAGCGCGGGAATCCGCTCCTAGACCATGTTTCGGTTGCATCGAATGAAATGGTCGTCATGGCCGGGCTCGTCCCGGCCATCCACGCCTTGCGCGACCTCGAGAAGACGTGGATGCAACTGAGCAGAATCCGCTCCTACAGCAATCGATCGCGGATCACCCGCGCATCGCTCGAAAGCGCCTCAGGATCGACCGCCACCTTCTCGAACTCGCAGCGCGCGAAGCGCGCCTTCTCCCCGAACGGCACGCTGGCATCGATCCCGAGCTTGGCGCGGATGCCGTTCTGCCCGACCCGGATATATTCATGCCCGCGCGCCGCCGGCATCACCAAGAGGCCGCGCGAGGCCTCCATCCGCGTGGCCAGCGCATATTCGACGTCGTGCGGGTCGCGGATGTCGATGTCCTCGTCCACCACGATGACCAAGTCGAGATCCTTGAGCGCGCCGAACGCCGCGAAGATGGCGTTGCGTTGCAGCCCGTCGTGCTGCGGCGTGGTTTTCCTGACCTGCACCACCGCGTGGAACCGGTGCAAGCCGCCTGCGGTCATCTCGGCATCGGTCACGATCGGCACCGCCGCCTGCAGCACCTTGAGCAGGCTCGCCTCCAGCACGTACTTGCGCAGCATGATGGTCTCGCGGCCGTAGCCGTTGATCGCGTGGTAGATCGGCCGCGCGCGGTGGGTGACCGCGGTCACCTCGAATATCGGCGCCTCGTCGGCCGGCGAGAGATAGCCGACGAACTCGCCGAAAGGCCCCTCGCTGACCGTGTCCTCGACCGACAGCCGGCCTTCCAGGACGATCTCGGTCTCGGCGGGAACCAGGAGATCCTGGGTCACCCCTTTGACCACCGGCAGCGCCCGGCCGGCGAGACCGCCGGCGACCGCGAGCTCGTCAGCATGCTCGGGCATCTGCGAGCCCATCGTCGCGGCGGTGTAGTGCAAGGCGAGATCGGACCCGATGCAGACTACGATCGGCAGCGGCGCGCCCTTGCGCCGCGCCCGCTCGAAGGCGAGCCGCAGATGCCGGCCGTGGTCGAGCTTGATGGCGGTTCGCGCGGGGCCGACGATCTGCAGGCGGTGATAGGATGCGTTGTAGGTGCCGGTCTCCGGATCGCGCACGATCACGATTCCGGCGGTGATGAAACGGCCGGCATCCGCCGCGGTATGGTGCAGTGCCGGCAGCATGCGAGGAAGATCGATCGCCTCGGTGTGGACGTGCTCCTGGGCAGGTGCTTTCGCCACCAGGACCGGCGGTTGCGGCGAGCCGAGGGCCCGGCCGACGAAGTCGCGGATCGCCCTGAAATCGATTCCGAATGCCGCTTCGCAGTTGGCCTGGCAGGAGAGCAGGTTGCCGACCACCGGCATCGCGTAACCGTCCACCGCGGTGAACAGGAGCGCCGGTCCGCCGTCCAGCTGCTTCATCACCGCCGCGACCTCGAGGTGCGGATCGACCGCGGCGGTATATGCGGTGAGCCGGCCGAGCGTGGCCATGCGCTCGAGCGCCGAGCGGAAGCGCGTATCGAGCACTCCGGAATTGGACATGGAAAATCCCCGTCCGCGCGAACGGTCTGCACCGGCGGATCGGTTGCAAAACTAGCGGCTGGCATGGCAATGGCAAGGCCACGCCCGAGCGCCGGACGCGGGGCGGCGGGGCGCCTTCGGGGGAGAGCAGCAGCATGAGCAGGGCCGTTCTCGGCATCATCGGCGGCTCCGGGATCTACGATCTGCCGGGACTCGCGAAGGTGCGGCAGAGAAGGATCAGGACGCCATGGGGCGAGCCGTCGGCCCCGCTGCGAGTGGGAGAGATCGCCGGCACCCCGGTGGTGTTCCTGTCGCGCCACGACAAGGGCCACCGGCTGTCGCCTTCCGACATCAATTACCGCGCCAATATCGACGCGCTCAAGCGTGCCGGCGTCACCGACCTGGTCTCGCTCTCCGCCTGCGGCTCGTTCAAGCAGGAGCTGCCGCCCGGCACCTTCGTGCTGGTCGACCAGTTCGTCGACCGAACCTTCCATCGGGAGAGCTCGTTTTTCGGCAAGGGCTGCGTCGCCCACGTGTCGATGGCCCACCCGGTCTCGCCGTTGCTGCAGGATCGCATCGCCGCCGCCGCCGGGCTCGAGGGCATCAAGCTGGTGCGCGGCGGCACCTATGTCTGCATCGAGGGGCCGCAGTTCTCCACCTTGGCGGAGAGCATGACCTACAAGGGGCTCGGCTACTCGGTGATCGGGATGACCAACCTGCCCGAGGCAAAGCTCGCGCGCGAGGCCGAGCTCTGCTACGCGACCGTCGCGATGGTGACGGACTATGATTGCTGGCATCCCGATCACGACGCGGTCACGGTGCAGGACATCATCACCGTGCTCGCCGCCAACGCGGACAAGGCCAAGCGGCTCGTCGCGCGTCTGGCGCGGGATTTTCCGCGCGAGCACGAGCGCTGCCCGATCGGCTCCGACAGGGCGCTCGACACCGCGCTCCTCACCGCGCCCGAGGCGCGCGACAAGAACCTGCTCGGGAAGCTCGACGCGGTGGCCGGCCGGGTGCTGAAGCGGCCGCGCTGAGGCGCACTGCGTCTGCTTCCTCTCCCCGCGTCTTCGCGGGGAGAAGGTGGGGTGAGGGGCGTTTCTCATCCACGCGCTCCGCTGCTGAAAGTCCCCCTCACCCGCCGCGCGCAACCGCGCGGCGACCTTTCCCCGCAAGCGGGGAGGTGACCCTGCTGCACCGTTTCGCACCGATCTGACCGGAACGCGCTATGAGACGACGCTGGGCGATCTTGCCGGTTACCGCGCGGCGAGCCGTCGCTCGATCTCGCGTGCCGCCATCGCGCCGCTCGCCAGCGCGGTGACGACGCAGGGATTGGCGGGATTGGCGACGTCGCCGACCGCGAAAACGCCGCGCCGGGACGTTTCCATGTTGCCGTCGACGGTCAGATAGCCGCGCGCATCTCGCTCGAGGCCGAGCCGGGTGAGCCACGGCTCATCGGTATTCGGCCGGTAACCGAACAGGATCAGGACGTGATCGGCCTCGATGCTTGCTCCGCCGTCCAAGCGGATGTGAAT
This sequence comes from Xanthobacteraceae bacterium, assembly GCA_036406655.1. Lineage (GTDB taxonomy): Bacteria > Pseudomonadota > Alphaproteobacteria > Rhizobiales > Xanthobacteraceae > VAZQ01. The sequence goes on from DASXAP010000179.1 coordinate 21,688, forward strand.
CCCGTCGCGGCCGCCCTCGAGCCTCTCGACCGTCCGGGCAGCCATGATGCTCACCGCCCCGGACGCCTCGTGCTCGCGCAGCCGATCGACCAGGGGCTGTCGCGCTCTCGGCGCGGCCGAACGCATGATGAGAGTTACCCGAAGCCCCCTTTCGGCGAGCATGCGCGAGACGTCGAAGGCATTGTCGCCGCCGCCGAGAACGGCGACGCGAGCTCCGAGATCGGCGCCCGGCTCGCCGGCGTAAGTTGGCCCGAGATGGACGCGGCCGCCCCCGATGAGCTCCCGCGCATCGCCGATGCGCTCCAGCCAATCCTCACCGTCGAAACGTGTGCCGGTGGCGACGACCAGCGCCGGAGCCGAGAGCGGCTGCACGCCCCCGGAGGCAGACGAGGCAAGCTCGAGCCGAAAGCCGCCGTTGGCGTTGCTCAGCCGCCGCGGGCGGGTGTCGAGCAGGGCCTCGACCCCAATCTCGCGGATGTGACGGGTGAACGCGGCAGCGTTCTCGCGCCCGCTCTCCGCCGGCCTGCCGAGCAGCCAGTCATTCGGGTAGGCGTTGAACCGCGCCAGACCGCCGAGCTCCGCCTCGCGCTCGACGATGACCGGCCGCAGGCCGTAATTGTGCAGCCACAGGGCGCAGGACATGCCTGCCGGCCCGCCTCCGATTATCGGGATTGTCGGCAAGGACGACATGTCGGCTATCGGGACCTCGCGCGGATGCGGGGCATGGTTGCGCGCGACCCCATGCTTCGCCAGAGTGTAGCCTTCGGCAAGGCTTTCTGATCGGCTGCCAGCGAGAACCTCATGGTCAGTATCCAGTTCGAGCACGATCTCAAGCACTCGATCCGCACCATCCCGGACTATCCCAAGCCCGGGGTCATGTTCCGCGACATCACCACATTGCTCGGCAATGCCCGGGCGTTCCGCCGCGCGGTCGACGAGCTGGTGCAGCCTTGGGCCGGCATGAAGATCGACAAGGTGGCGGGCATCGAGGCTCGCGGGTTCATCCTCGGTGGCGCCGTGGCGCATCAGGTATCGGCCGGGTTCGTGCCGATCCGCAAGAAGGGCAAGCTGCCGCACAAGCGCGTCTCGATCGCCTACTCACTGGAATACGGCCTCGACGAGATGGAGATGCACGAGGACGCGGTGGCGGACGGCGATCGCGTCATCCTGGTCGACGATCTGGTCGCGACCGGCGGCACGGCGGAGGGCGCCGTCCGGCTGCTGCGCCAGCTGGGTGGGCAGGTGCTCGCGGCCTGCTTCATCATCGACCTGCCCGATCTCGGCGGCGCCGACCGGCTGCGCAAGCTCGACGTTCCGGTGCGCACACTGATCAGCTTCGAGGGGCATTGAGACGGCTCGTATCGGCTCCGGCCGCAGTGGCGGGCCGGCAGCATCGCGGGACCAGTCATCGCCGGTCTGCCGGGCTGCCGGGCACCCGGCCCTCATCTCCGGTGCGGGCCCCAGGGACCGGGCTCGCCTTCCGGCTCGGAGGGGGTGCCCAGATCGATGGGCGGGCGGGGCGGCAGGAACGGCTTGGTTTCGCCAAGCGGCTCCAGCCGATCACCCCAAGGCCCCGCCGGCGCGAGCTCGTCGCTGTCCTGCTCTCCCTCGTCCTGTGACGGCTCGGGGAGCGCGAGCGGACCCGGATCCCGACCGCCGGCAAACCTGACGAGCGCGGCAATCCGCGCCTCGATCGGCGGGTGGGTGTCGAAAATATTCGAGAAACCCTCGCGCGGATTGTCGATGCACATCTCCATCACCGCCGAGGTGGCGCCGTTGAGCTCGCCGCGCCCTTCGATCTTGCGCAAGGCCGAGATCATCGCGTCGGGATTCTTCGTGAGCTCGACCGACCCCGCGTCGGCCAGATACTCGCGCTTGCGGGACAGCGCGAACCGGATCACGATCGAGAGCAGCCAGGCGACGGCGATGAGCGCAGCGGCGATGAGGATGGCGGCTCCGGCGCCGCGCCGCTCGCCGCCGTCGCGCCCGCCGCGCCAGCGCCAGCCGCCCCTCAGCGTCAGCCGGAAAACCAGCTCGGCGAAGAACCCGACCACCCCGGCAATGACGACGGCGATCACCAGCATGCGGACGTCGCTGTTGCGGATATGCGTGAGCTCGTGCCCGAGCACGGACTCCATCTCCGCGTCGTCGAGAGCATCGACAAGGCCGGAGGTCACGGTGATCGAGTATTGCCTGTCGTTCATGCCGGTCGCGAACGCATTGAGGCTGCGGTCCTCGATGATCCTGAGCTTCGGCATCGTGATGCCGCGCGAGATGCAGAGGTTCTCGAGCAGATTGTAGAGCCGCGGCGCTTGCTGCCGCGAGACCTCGCGCGCACCGGTGACCGCGTCGATCATGGCCTGATGGAACCTGTAGGCGATCAGGATCCACGCAAGCGTGCCGATCGTGGCCCAGGGGGCGGCATGCAGCGCGTCAGAGAGCGCGCGGCGCAGCAGCACCTCGGGGACGGCATCCACGGTCAGCGCCTCGCCGACCAGGGCGCCGGCATAGACGAGGACATAGACCAGGAAGAACAGCCCGATCAGCAGCGCGACCGAGCGCCGCTTGTTCGACCGGATGTGGCTGTAGAGACCGTAAGCGGCCATCGACGCTTCAGAACTTCACCTGCGGCGCCTGCTCGAGCGTCTTGCGCTCTTCCACGCCGACGTCGAAGAACTGCATCGGCGTAAATCCCAGCGACCCTGCCAGCAGGACGGCAGGGAATTGCTGGATGCCGGTGTTGTATTCCTGCACCGCATTGTTGAAGAACCGGCGCGCTGCGGCGATCTTGTTCTCGAGGTCGCTCAGCTCGCGCTGCAGCTGCTGAAAGTTCTGGCTGGCCTTGAGGTCGGGATAGGCCTCGCTCAGTGCGAACAGCTGCCGCAAGGCGCCGCTCAACGCGTTCTCGGCGGCGGCCTGGGCGGCCACTCCCCCGGCCTGGGCGGTGACGGCGGCGTTGCGCGCCTGCACCACCGCTTCGAGGGTGCCGCGCTCGTGACCGGCATAGCCCTTCACCGTCTCCACCAGGTTGGGAACGAGATCGTGGCGCTGCTTGGTCTGCACGTCGATGTCGGCATGCGCCTGGTTGACCCGCTGCCGCATCGCCACGAGCCCGTTGTAGACCGTGATGATCCAGAGCACGAGCAATACGATCACCCCGATGACGATCCAGGTGACGACGGTGCCGGACATGAAGCTGCTCCTCGAAACGCGTGTCCGCCCCAGTCTAGGTATTGCAGCAGTCGGAGAAAAGCCGGCCGGCAGGCGCGTGGAACGGGAAGATCGGTCAAATCGTTGCCGGCTCGGGGCCGTCCGGGCAGGGGGCTCGACCATGGCTGTGGCTGAAGCGATCAGGAAACCGGCGCACCCGCAGGGACCTTCGGCCGTCATCGAGACCGACATCCCGGCGCGGCTCGACCGGCTGCCCTGGGGCGGTTTCCACACCCTGGTGGTGGTGGCTCTCGGCATCACCTGGGTTCTCGACGGGCTGGAGGTGACCCTGGCCGGGGCGGTGGCGCCCGCGCTGAAGGCGAGCCCCAGCCTGCGTCTGTCGAACACTGAGGTCGGTTTCGCCAGCAGCGCCTATCTCGCCGGCGCGGTGCTGGGCGCGCTCGGGTTCGGGTGGCTGACCGATCGGCTCGGGCGCAAGCGGCTGTTCTTCATCACCCTTGCCGTCTATCTCGTCGCCACCGCGGCGACGGCGCTGTCGTGGAACCTGTGGAGCTTCGCGCTGTTTCGTTTCTTCACTGGTGCCGGCATCGGCGGCGAGTACACCGCGATCAATTCCACCATCCAGGAGCTGGTGCCGGCGCGCTATCGCGGCTGGACCGATCTCGTCATCAACGGCAGCTTCTGGGTAGGGGCGGCGCTCGGCGCCGCCGGATCGATCGTGCTCTTGGATCCGGCGCTGCTGCCGCCCGATACGGGATGGCGCGTGTGCTTCTTCATCGGGGCGGCGCTCGGGCTGCTGATCTTCTTCATGCGGTTGTGGATCCCGGAATCGCCGCGCTGGCTGATCACGCATGGACGCGCCTCCGAGGCGGAGGCAATCGTCCGGCGTATCGATGCCGGGTTTCGGGCGAACGGGCATCAGCTGGAGGAGAGCGGGCTTCCCCGCATGCGCCTTCGCGCCCGCCGGTTCACGCCCCTGCGGCAGGTCGCCGACACCCTGTTTCGTGCCCAGCGCCGGCGCATGCTGGTCGGGCTCACGCTCATGGCCGCGCAGGCCTTCTTCTACAACGCGATCTTCTTCACCTATGCGCTGATCCTGACGGATTTCTACGGGGTTCGAGCCGATGACGTGGGCTGGTACATCCTGCCCTTCGCGGCGGGAAACTTCCTCGGGCCGGTCCTGCTCGGCCGGCTGTTCGACAGCATCGGGCGCCGGCCGATGATCGTCACCACCTACGCGGTGTCGGGCGTGCTGCTCGCCGCGGTCGGCTATCTGTTCGCGATCGGCGTCTTGTCGGCGCGCGGGCAAACCATCGCCTGGATGGTGATCTTCTTCTTTGCCTCGGCGGCAGCGAGCTCGGCATACCTGACGGTGAGCGAGACCTTCCCGCTCGAGGTGCGGGCGCTGGCGATCGCCTTCTTCTACGCGGTCGGCACCGGCGTCGGCGGGGTGGGCGGACCCTGGCTGTTCGGGCGCCTGATCGACACCGGATCGCGCTGGAGCGTCTTCACCGGCTATGCGCTCGGCGCCATCCTCATGCTGCTGGCGGCGCTGGTCGCGCTGCGCTGGGCGGTGGCCGCCGAGCGCAAGCCGCTCGAAAGCGTGACGCGGCCGCTGGCTGCCCTCGATTGAACCCGCGGTCTGCCCTGTCCGCTTCGGCCCCGCGCGTCCGGGCCTTGCCCGGCCGTGCCCGGATTTGCTAGGGTTTTGAACATGCTGTTCATTATTGAACGGAGAGCCGGGAACCGGGAGAGCATTCATGGCGCAGGCGGTGGCGGAAAGGACGGCTGAGGCACGCTCATGGGATCGGCCGAGAGGGGCGACTTTCGAGCAATGGATCGGATCGCGCATCGCCCGCGCGAGCGAGCGCCGGTACGATTGGAACGCGCTGAAGTTTCAGGCTGATTTCGATCCGAAGTATCGTCGCGCGCAGAAGCGCTTCATCGGCACGGGCGGCACCGGCGTCGCGCATGACGCAAACGTCATCCCGGCCGAGCACTTCACGCTGTCGAACATGATCATTCCGGCGGGCGGTGAAGGGCCGATGCATCTGCACGTCGACGCGGAGGAGGTGTTCTTCGTGCTTCGCGGCAGGATCAAGGTCATGATCGAGAAGGACGGCGAGCATTTCGAGACCGTGCTCGGCGAGCGCGACTGCATCTCGGTGCCGCCCGGCGTGTATCGCGGCGAGGTCAATGTCGGCGACGAGGAAGCGATCATGATGGTCATGATCGGATCGCCGAAGCCTCTGACGCCGACCTATCCGCCGGAGCATCCGCTCGCCAAGGTCAAGCGCTGATCGGCGAGGGTTCCTCGGCTCCTCCCCGCATCGTGCGGCCTTGCCAGCGATCAATGAGCATCACGCGACCCTCTTCCGCTCGGGCAGTCGCGCTAGCGGAAGGCCCTGCGGACGAGCCGGCGGGCGACCTGGTGGCGCGCTTTCTCGCGGCAATCGGCGTGACTGCGGCCTTCGGCGTCATCTCCATCCACAACATGCCGATCCTCGACGCGATCCACCGGCAACAGCGCATCCGATTCGTGCCGGCCCGCGGAGAGGCGGGGGCCATGAACATGGCCGACGCCTATGCGCGGGTCTCCAATTCGCTGGGGGTGGTCATCACCAGCACCGGGACCGCGGCGGCGAACGCTGCCGGCGGGCAGGTCGAGGCGCTCACCGCCGGCTCCCCGGTCCTTCACATCACCACCCAGGTGGACCGCCCGTTCATGGATCGCGATCGCGCGGCGATCCACGACGTGCCGCGTCAGCCCGACATGCTCAGGGCGATCTCGAAGCGCTATTATCGCATCTGGGAGGCGGCCGGCACTATACCGGTGCTCGCGGCGGCAGGGGGCGCGGCGCTGAGCGCCCCGCGCGGGCCGGTGAGCGTGGAGATACCGATCGACGTCCAACGCGAGCCGGCGTGCGTTCCGCGAACCATTGCGTTGTCGAGGGCGCCGATCGCTCACGATCCCGAGCACATCAAGGCGCTGGTCGAGCGTGCCCGGGCCGCCCGGCGACCCATGCTGTGGCTCGGCGGCGGCGCTCGCGGCGCCGTCGGAGCCGCAACCGAGCTGGTCGAACGTGGATTTTGCGCCGTCACCAGCACGAATGGCCGCGCCATTGTCGCCGAGGACCATCCGCGAAGCCTGGGCGCCTTCAACATGACGCCGCAGGCGCAGGCGGTATACCGCACTGCCGATCTCATGATCGTGGCCGGATCCCGCCTGCGCGGCAACGAGACCCTGAACAATCGGATGACCCTGCCGCGACCGCTTGTGCAGATCGATGCCGATGCGAGCCAGGCCGGCCGGAGCTATCCCGTCGATCTGTTCGTGCACGGCGAGGCGCGCGCCGTCCTCGAGGAGCTCGTCGCGTTGCTGCCGAAAGAGCTCGATGTCGACCCGGGCTTCGGGCGTGACGTGAGCGCCGCGCGCGAGAGCGCGGAAGAGACGCTGCGCGAGCAGCTCGGCCCCTATCGCGCCCTGGCCGACGCGCTGCGCGCGCGCGTCGCACCGGGCCGGCATCCCTTCGTTCGCGATGTCACCATCTCCAATTCCACCTTCGGCAACCGCTACGTGACGATCGGCGCGCCCGATCTCGGCGTGCACGCGCTCGGCGGCGGCATCGGTCAGGGCATCGCCATGGCGATCGGTGCGTCGATGGCATGCCCGAGCCGCAAGACCATCGCCCTCATCGGCGACGGCGGCGCCATGGTCAGCCTGTCCGAGCTTCTGACGGCAGTCGAGGAGAAGGCCGAGGCGGTCTTCATCCTGATGAACGACAAGGCCTACGGGGTCATCCGCAACATCCAGGATGTCCAGTATCGATCGCGTCATGCCTACAGCGCGCTGCGCACGCCCGACTTCGCCAGCCTGGCGGCGAGCTTCGGCCTGCCGCACCGGCGCGTCGATCGGGTGGAGGATTTCGCCCCTGCGCTGGATTCAGCGCTTGCCGAGCCCGGGCCGCAGCTGCTCGAGGTCGACATGATTGCCATCGGACCCTTCGGCAGAGCCTTCAGCGGTCCGCCCGCTGGTGCTGCCGGAATGCCCATGGGCGGCTGACTGCAGGCGGCAGCCGGCCCGGTGAGGCGTCTGCCGCAACCGGCCGGATCGTGCAAGAGACCGACGGCGCCGATACCGAATGCTGTCTTCGAAGTGGCCGCCGGGTGGCTGCGCTTCCCCCTTCCCGGTCGGGCTGCCTGTGCGTCAGTTGAAGACGAATCCGCCATTGACCGGCAACAGCTGGCCGGTGATGAAATCCGCCGCCGGTGAGAGCAGAAAGAGCACCGCCCCGACGCAATCTTCCGGATACTGCGCCCGACTGATGGCACGGCCCGTCTCATAGAGGGCGTGGCGCTCGCGCGGGACATACTCGGTGGCTTCGACCCGCACCAGGCCCGGGGCGACGGCGTTCACGGCGATGCCGTCGGGCCCCAGCTCACGCGCCAATGCGCGAGTCATGGCGATCACCGCGCCCTTGCTGGCCACGTAGTGCAGCAGCCGCGGCGCCCCCCAAAGCGCGGTGTCGGACGCGATGTTGACGATCTTGCTCCGCTGCCCGCGGCGCAGCAGCGGCGCGCAGGCCCGAGTCACCAGCCAGGTGCCGCGGACATTGATCGTCATGACCCGATCCCAGGTGTCGATGTCGATCTCCTCGAAGCTCTTGCCGCCGATCCCGGTGGCCAGCGCTGCGTTGTTGACGAGCCCGTCGAGACGACCGAACCGGTCGGCAAGCGCGGCAGCGAACAGCTCGATGGCGGAGGGATCGGCGAGATCGACGTGCAGGAAGCTGGCGGCGTGCCCCCGCTCGGCAATGGCCCGGCACGATGCCTGCCCGAGCTGCGCTTCCCGGTCGGCGATGACGACTGTGGCGCCGGCGGCGGCGCAGCTCTCGGCGAAGGCGCGGCCGAGGCCGCGCGCCCCGCCGGTGACGACGATGATGCGGTCGGCAAGCGACGTCATGGATCGGTCTTCACCCTTGGCTTGGGCTGCCGGCTTCCAGGGCCATATTTCTGCGCGGTCTCCCGGGCGCATCAGGGTTGTGGAGCGGGGGCATCGGCCATGTCGAAGAAGGCGGTGACCGTCCTGACGATATACTCGACTTCTTCCTCGCCCATGAACGGATGGGTGCCCCAGTAGAGACCGCAATCCATCACCCGGTCGGCCCCGTCGAGCTTCCCGCTGATCCGATGGGCGTGGCGGGCGAGCGCCGGCTGGCGGGTGAGATTCCCGCAGATCACCGGCCGCGTCTCGATCCCCGCGGCCTCCAGGTGATCGCGCAATCCGTCACGCCGTTCCCGCGAGCGGCAGATCACGGTGTAGCCGAACGGGGCGGGGTGCACCCGGGGATCGTGCCGGATCAGGGTGATGTCCCCCCTCCGGTCGAGGGACGCCAAGCCGGCATTCAGGCGGCGAGCAATGTCGCGCCGGCTGTCGTTGAACGATTCGAGCTTCGGGAGCTGCGCGAGGCCGATTGCGGCATTGATCTCGGTCGGCCGCACGTTGAAGCCGGTGGTCAGAAACAGGAACCGAGGATCGATGTCGGGATGCCGGGCGGCGATCTGCGCGCCCACGTGCATGTCGCGGACCCAGCCATGGGCGCGCATCGCCCGCAACTGGTCGGCAAGCCGGGCGTCGTCGGTGACCACCATGCCGCCTTCGATGGTGGTCAGGTGGTGCGAGAAGTAGAAGCTGAAGCTGGCGAGGTGGCCGAAGCTGCCGAGCTTCCTGCCGTCCCACGCCACCCCCAGCGATTCGCAGGTGTCCTCGAATAGCCAGATCTGCCTTTGCCGGGCGATTGCGCTGACGGCGGCGATGTCGACGGCACCGCCGAGGACATGAACGACCACGATCGCCGAGGTGCTCGGGGTGATCGCCGCCTCGATCGCTTCCGGACACACCTGCAGCGTCTGCGGATCGCAGTCGACGAAGACCGGCTTGGCGCCGACCTGCAGGATCGGCCAGACCGTGGTCGACCAGGTGAGCGCCGGAACGATCACCTCGGAGCCGGCCGGTATCGGCGCCGGCAACCCGCCGTTGCCGGCCGGCATCGGGTCGTTCATGACGAAGAGGGCGATGAGATTGGCCGACGAGCCGGAATTCACCATCACCGCATGCTCGACTCCGAGGTAGTCGGCAAATCGCGCCTCGAAAGCGAGGCATCTGTCGCCCATGGTGAACCGATCGGACTCGAGCACGGCGCGAACCGCGCTCTTCTCCTCGTCGCCGATCGTGCTCTTGTTGAGGGGGATGCGCATGTCAGAGGACAGATGTCAGACGTCAGAGGTCAGAGATCAGAGCAGCGCGGCATCTGGCATCTGGCATCTGAATCACAGCGCGATCTCCCCGTCCCTGGTGACCACGTGGGCATAGGGCATCGGGAAGACGAGCTTGCCGCCATGGCGGAGATAGTCCTGCTCGCGGGCGACGATCTCCTTCTTGAAGTACCACGGCAGCACCAGCATGCTGCTGGGCCGGAGATCGCGCGCGCGCTGTTCCGAGATCAGCTCGAAATCGGTTCCGAGCGTCCGCAAGCCGACCTTCTCCGGATTGCGCTCGCTGATAAAGGGCATGCGCTCGCGGGTGATCCCGAAAAGCTGCAGCAGCACGTTTCCCTTGGTCGAGGCCCCCAGGCCGAACACCTTCCCACCGCGGCGCGCCTCCTCGTCGAGAAACGTGTTCACGCGCCTGGCCAGGTCCTCAATCTTCGCGAAGTACGACCGGTAGGTCTGCGGCTCATCGAGCCGCATGCTCCGTTCCATCTCCCGCAACTTGTCGAGGTTGCGCCGTCCGGCTTCGCTGAAAGCCCGCGTGTTGTCGGCATGCGTGACGAAGGCGCGCAGGCTTCCGCCGTTCACCGCGTTCGTCGAGGCATCGACGACGGCGAGACCGTTGCGCTGCATGAGCTTTTCGAGCACGTCGAGCGAGTAATAGGAAAGGTGCTCGTGACAGATGTCGTAGAAATTCATGTTGGTCAGCATGAGCGGAAGGTAGCTCAGCTGAATGCACCAGATGCCTTCTGCTGCGAGGATCGCCCTCACGTCGGCGACGAAACCGTTCGGATCGGCGAGGTCGTAGAACATCGCGTTGCAGCCGACCGCCTTCGCCCTGTCCGCGGAAAAATGCCGGCGGAACGCCTCTGCCGAGAAGTAGTCGTTGACGACCGTGATGCGCCGATCCACATGCGACCAGTCGATGTTGCGCGCCGGCTCGAAGCCGACGCGCCGCAGGTGATCGGGATAGAACGCCAGTGTCGTGCAGTCGTTCGCCCCGATGTCGACCACGATGTCGTCCGGCCGCAACTCGATCCGGCGGCGGATGTCCTCGACCACGTCGCGCAAGTCGTTGCGCATGGTTTCGCTGGTAGCAGAGCGGTAGAAGTAACGCCGGTAGAGCAAGTCGGGAGCAACCTCCTCGCGCAATTGCAGCAGGCCACATCTGGTCGAATTCTTCGAGCGGTCGCACAGCGTCATGGTGAGCCCGACACGGATGCGGGCGAGCTCGCCTTCCTCCTCGTTGCTGCGGGTGAACGTCGGCGACAGGAACTGCGGCGCAATCGCGATGACGTCGGTGAGCTCCTTCGAGCCGCAGATCTTGCAGCGCTGGAGGAGCTTGAACGGGGCTTGCCGGCAGGGCGCGCGCACCGCGGCGACCGGCTCGACCGTGCCGGCGCCGGCCTCGCGCATGGTTTCGGGCTCGCGCTCGGGCCGGAAGGTCAGGAAGTCACGCAGGATCAGCTTGACGATCTGCCAGCCGGTGCGGAACGGCATCATCTTGCGCTGTCCGCCGATTCGCGCCGGCTCGTTCGCTGGGATTTCGCTGATCCGCAGCCCGGCGCGGGCGAAGCGGGTCGAGCTCTGGCAGGGCCAGCTCAAGCCCGGCGCGTCGAGCGCGAGCCTCAGCGCCGCGTCGCGGCGATAGGCGCGCAGGCCCACCAGCACATCGGTGTAGCTCGTGCCGAACAGCAGGTTCACGATGCGGGTGAACATCCAGTTGCCGATTGCGGTGAGCCAATCGTCGTCGTCGCTTCTCGCGCCCTCCCGATAACGCGAGCCGATGACGAGGTCGTAGCCTTCCTTCATCTTGGCGACGAGGCGGGGGATATCCTCCGGGATCGAGTTTCCGTCCGGATTGAACTCGATGACGATGTCGCCCCTGGCGATGTGCAGCGCCTCCCGCAGACCCTCGCCGTAGCCGGGAACCACTTGCATGTGGAGCCGCAGCCCGGCTGCTCGCACATATTCGACGCTGCCGTCGGTCGAGCCGCCGTCGACGACGATGATCTCGTCGACCCACTCCCTGCGGAGCTGCGGGATGATGATCCGAAGCGCCTCGATCTCGTTGAGCGTCGGAAGCAGCAGCGTTGTCGTCACTCGACACCCATCCCGACGGCGACGTTGCGGAGGTACCACTCATAGGTCAATTTCAGCCCCTCCGGTATCCCGGTTCTGGCGCGCCAGCCCAGGCGTGCGGCGCGCTCGACGTTCATCAGCTTCCGCGGCATCCCGTCGGGCTTACCGCGGTCGAACACCACGTCCCCCGCGTAGCCGACCACCTCCTTGATCGTGTAGGCGAGGTCGCGGATGGCGATGTCCCGACCCAGCCCGATATTGACGAAGGCGCCGATCTCCTTCGCATCGACCTTGTCCATGAAATGGATCATGGCCTCGACGAGATCGTCGACGAACAGAAGCTCGCGTCGGGTGGTGCCCGTGCCCCAGACGTCGACCGACGGCAAACGTTCGAATTTCGCCTTGTGGAACTTGTAGACGAGGGCCGAGACCACGTGCGATCTCGTCGGCTCGAAGTGGTCGCCCGGGCCATAGACGTTGCACGGCATCAGGTTGAGGAAATTGGTGCCGTATTGCCGGTTCGAATACTCGCACAGCTTCATGCCGGCGATTTTCGCAATCGCATAGCCCTCGTTGGTGGGCTCGAACGCGCCGGTGAGGATGTCGTCCTCGCTCATCGGCTGCCGGCAGTCGCGCGGATAGACGCAGGAGCTGCCGAGGAACACGAGCTTGCGCACTCCGGCGATGCGCGCGGCATGGATCACATGCATCGCGATCATCAGGTTCTCGTACAGGAACTCGACCGGATAGGTGACGCTTGCGCCAATCCCGCCGACATGCCCGGCCAGATGGAAAACCAGGTCGACCGTGTTCTCGGCGAAGAACCGGTGAGTGGCGGTCTGATCGCGCAGATCGAGCTCTTTCGATGACGGCGCAAGGATGCGGTGATGGCCGGCGCCGCGCAGGCGCGCAATGAGCGCCCGGCCGACCATGCCGCTGCCGCCGGTCACCAGCAGACGCGCAGACTTGTCCATCGAACCCGGCCTTTACCAATCCGCGGCCAGGGCGGTCAACGCGCCCGCAGAAGCCTCGCGTGCCGCGCGCAGGCTCAACCGTGCTTGATGAACGTGCCGTTGCGCAGCTCGGTGACGGCCTGCTGCAGCTCGGCCTGCGTGTTCATCACGATCGGCCCATACCAGGCAACCGGCTCCTCGATCGGTCTGCCCGAGACGAGGAGGAAGCGGATTCCCTCGTCCCCGGCCGTGACCGTCACCTCGTCACCGGCATCGAACAGCACCAGCGATCGGTTCCCGGTTTTTTCCCGGATCAGGGTTGCGCCGTCGGCGTCTTCCTTCTCGGTGAGCACGCCGAAGGGCTGCGAGGCGGCGGAGAAGGTGCCTGAGCCTTCGAACACATAGGCGAAGGCGTGCCGGTAGGTCTCCACCGGCAGGCTCTTGCGTCGCCCGGGCGGCACCCAGACATCGAGGTAGCGCGGCTCCGCCGCGGTGCCGTCGACCGGGCCGCGCTTGCCCCAGAACTCGCCGCAGATCACCCGAACCCGGCTCCCGTCGTCATCGACGACCTCGGGAATGGCTGCCGCGGGCACGTCCTGATAACGCGGGGCCGTCATCTTGAGCGCGGACGGCAGGTTGGCCCAGAGCTGGAAGCCGTGCATGCGCCCCCGTGCATCGCCCTTGGGCATTTCCTGGTGAAGGATGCCGCTGCCCGCCGTCATCCACTGCACGTCGCCGGCTCCGAGCGATCCCTGGTTGCCCAGGCTGTCCCCATGCTCGACCGAGCCGGCCAGCACGTAGGTGATGGTCTCGATGCCGCGGTGCGGATGCCAGGGAAAGCCTGCGCGGTAGTTCTCCGGGCGGTCGTTGCGGAAGTCGTCGAGCAGCAGAAAAGGGTCGAATTCCCCGGTCTCGCCGAACCCGAAGGCGCGGTGCAGCTTAACTCCTGCGCCTTCCAGTGTGGGTTTCGATGTGACGATCCGCTTGACGGGGCGAAGGGACATGTCAAACCTGCGCTTCGATGGGTGGATTCCTCATGTGGGCACGGGCCGCCCGATCGTCCAGCCGGCTGGCCCGCGGTGTCCCATTCCGGCCCGTCTGATTTCACATTACCGCCGTACCGCGTCCTTCCGCGCGTCGAAACTCTGCGCCACTAAGCCGCTACTGGGGTAATGGTTGGGAGCACGGGGATGTTGGTTCGGGCGTTCTTCCGAAAGATCATCGGCCTCCTGTTGGACCGCTACCGGCCGGAGCTGCACTACATGCGCGGACCCGGGCCGAAATGGCTCGCCGCTCACAGCGGGTCGGGCAAGAAAAACCGGGTCGGCTAGCTCACAGGCAGGGGGTTCAATGATCGCGCGGCGCGGACGCGTGGGTCGAGCCGCTCGGGCGATCAGCTGGCCTCACGCAGCTTCACGGCGCCTTCGAGGTCGACCGACACCAGCTGCGACACGCCGCGTTCGGCCATGGTGACGCCGTAGAGCCGGTTCATGCGCGCCATGGTGATCGGGTTGTGGGTGATGATGATGAAGCGCGTGTCGGTCGAGCGCGTCATCTCGTCGAGCAGGTCGCAGAAGCGCTCGATATTGTGATCGTCGAGGGGCGCGTCCACCTCGTCCAGCACGCAGATCGGCGCCGGATTGGTCAGGAACACCGCGAAGATGAGCGCGAGCGCGGTGAGCGCCTGCTCGCCGCCGGAGAGGAGCGAGAGCGTCGCCGGCTTCTTGCCCGGGGGCTTGGCGACGATCTCGAGACCCGCCTCCAGCGGATCCTCGCTTTCGATCAGCTGCAGCTCGGCCGTCCCGCCGCCGAACAGCTCGGTGAAAAGCCGCTGGAAATGGGCGTTGACGACCTCGAAAGAGGCGAGCAGCCGCTCGCGGGCTTCCCGATTGAGATTCTGGATGCCTTGCCGCAGCCGCTTGATCGCCTCCACCAGATCGTCTCGCTCGGAGGTGAGCGAGCCATGCTGGCTCTCCACCTCGCGCAGCTCCTCCTCCGCGCGCAGGTTCACCGCCCCGAGCCGCTCGCGATCGCGCCGCAGCCGCTCGAGGCTCGCCTCGACCTCGGCCACCTCGGGGAGCGGACGGTCGGGATGGATGCCGGCCATCGCCGCGACCTCGGCGGGCTCGATCTCGAGCATGTCGCGAATCTCGCGCGCCACCTCGGCGGCCCGGCGCTTGGCGCCCTCGAAGCGTTCCTGCGCGCGTGCCGCTTCCTCCCGCGCCAGGCCCATCGCTTCGAGCGCCGCTCGCGCCTGACGATCCGCCTCTGCCAAGGCCGCTTCCCCCTGCGCCAGGTGATCGGCGGCGATCCGGCGGTCCGCCTCAGCAGCCTGGATCCCGCTGATGAGCGCGCGGCGATTCTCCTCGAACGCGCGGGGGGCATCCTGCAGGTTGTCGCGCTCGGTCGTGCTCTCCTCGAGCCGCGCCCGCAGGCTCGCTATCTGCGCGAGGGCACCAAGCTTGCGCTCGTTCCAGGCGTGCTGGTCGGCGGCGATCGCTGCCAGCCGGCGATTGGCGATCTCCGCTTCGCGCGCGAGGGCCTGCGTTTCCGCGCGCAGCTCTGCGAGCTGCGCCCGGCGGCTTTCGATGTCGGTGCGTGCCGCCGCCATCCTGGTCTCGAATTCCGCCGACCCCGGCAGCGATGCGAGCGCCCGCTCCGCCTCCTCGCCCGCCGCCGCCGCCTCACCGCGGCTCGCGGCGAGGCGCGCGGTCGCTTCGCCGAGTGCCGAGAGCCGCGCGCTGCTGCGATTGGCCTCGCGCTCGGCCAGCGAATGCCGGTCGCGTGCGGCGGCCGCCGCGTGCTGCAGTGCCCGCCAGCGGTTGCGGGCGGCGACCTCGGCGTCGGCGGCCGAGCCGACCTCTGCTTCCGCCGCAGTCGCGCCCTGCTGCCTGCTCTCGAGCTCCCGGCGCACCAGCTCGAGCTCGGCCTCGATGTCGGCGAGACGGTTCTTGCCGGCGAGGCGCCGGGCCGCGCCGGTCGGTGCGTGCGCCGCGACCGAGAATCCGTCCCAGCGCCAGAGGTCGCCTTCGGGTGAGACCAGACGCTGGCCGGGCCTGAGAGTCGGCGCTATGCGGGCGCCGGCCTCGCGGGAAACGACCCCGATCTGTGCGAGCCGCCGCGCCAGTTGCTGTGGCGCCTTGACGTGATCGCCCAGCGGCTCGGCGCCCTCCGGCAACGAGGGATCCGCGGGATCGATAGCGGCGCCAGCCCAGCGCATGGGCGCGGCGGGATCGACCGGGGCCTCGAGATCATCGCCGAGCGCGGCAGCGAGCGCGGCCTCGTATCCCTTATCGACACCGAGCTCATCGATCACTGCCGGCCACAAGCTCCGGGTGTCGATGCGAAGCAGCTTGGCGAGCGTCTTTGCCTCGGTCTCGAGCCGTTGCGCGCGGCGTTCGGCCTCCGCGAGTGGTCGGCGGGCTGCATCGAGTCCCTGGCGGGCCGCGGAATGCGCGGCTTCCGCCCGAATGGCGCTCGCTTCCGAATCGGCGGCGGCGGCCTGCGCGGTTTCCACCTCACCCGCCAGGATATTCAGGTCCACGTGAGCGGCAGCTTCGGCTCGGAGCTGCGCGAGCTCGGCTTCGACCGCGGCGATCTCGGCATCCAGCTTCTGCAGCCGCTCCGCCTGCTCACGCCGCGTGCTTGCAATCGAATGGCGACGGGCGGTGAGGTCGGCGATCTCCCGGGTCAGGGCGTCGCCGCTCTGCTCGGAGGCCTGCAGTGTCGCCTCGGCTGCGGCTACGCGCTGATCGACACCGGCGCGCTGCGTCTCCGCAGCTGCCGACTCGCGGTCGAGCGCTTCCTGCTCGGCGTCGAGCTTGTGCAATGCTGTCTCCGCATCGGCGGCCGAGCGTTGCTCGCGGTCGAGATCCTGATCGAGCTGAGCGAGCCTGCGGTCGAGCTCGGCCATGCGCTCCTTGGTCCGCGCCTCCTCGCGGTCGAGCGTCTCCCGTGCCAGCGTCAGGCGTTGCAGGGCCGCGGCTGCCCGGACCTCGGCCTCCCGCTGCGCCGGCAGGTCGGCCGCGGCCAGAGCCTGGCGGCGCGACGCCTCGGCCTGCGCGCCGGTCCGCTCGGCCACCAGGCGGACAGCCGAATTGTCGAGCTGCTCGGCTTCGGCGAGCTCGGTATTGGCCGCGATCCATCGCAGGTGAAACAGCGTGGCCTCTGCCTTGCGTACCTGCTGGGCAACCGCCCGGTAGCGGATAGCCTGTCGCGCCTGCTTCTTCAGCGCATCGATCTGACCCGCGAGCTGGGCGATCACGTCCTCGAGCCGCAGCAGGTTCTGCTCGGCCCCGCGCAGGCGCAGCTCGGCCTCGTGCCGGCGCGCGTGCAGCCCCGATATGCCGGCGGCCTCCTCGAGGACGCGGCGACGCTGCTCGGGCTTGGCCTGGATGATCTCGCCGATCCGGCCCTGATGCACCAGCGCCGGCGAGCGGGAGCCGGTCGAGGCATCCGCGAACAGGATGTGCACATCGCGCGCGCGCACCTCGCGCCCGTTGATCCGGTAGACGGAGCCCTGCTCGCGCTCGATCCGTCGCGCGATGTCGAGGGCCTCTTGCTCGTTGAACTGGGCGGGTGCCTTGCGCGCGCTGTTGTCGATATGGATCGCCACCTCGGCGTGGTTGCGGGCCGGCCGGCTGCTGGTGCCGGCAAAGATCACGTCGTCCATGTCGGCGGCACGCAGGGACTTGTGCGAGGTCTCACCCATGACCCAGCGCAGCGCCTCGACCAGATTCGATTTGCCGCAGCCGTTGGGGCCGACGACCCCGGTGAGGCCCGGCTCGATGAGGAAGTCGGTCGGCTCGACAAACGACTTGAAGCCGAGCAGGCGCAATCGCGTGAGCTTCATGCCGACGTGTTTCCAATGGCGGCGGGGCCGGCCCGGCAGAATCGCTCAGGGCTCGGTCCCAGCGGGTGGGTCGAGGTGGAATGCCGCATCGGCGGGGAGAATGAATCGGCCCGGGTGATTCCGCAATAGAAAGAGCCCATTGTCCCGCCTCGGCGCGGGCGTGCAGGCAGCCGCGCAACGCCCAACGCCGAGCTTAGCGGGCAGGACGGTAAAAAAACGGTTAATCAGCCGGTCAGATAGCTGGCGATCTTCTTGTCGATCTCCTCGAATGTCATGGCCTGGAACTGGAACAGCTTGCCATTGATGAAGAAGGTGGGCGTCGAACGGACGTTCAATTGCTTGGCGGCGCGCTCTCGCGTTTGCTCGATCCCCTGGATGACCTGCTGGTTCTCCAGGCACTGGTTGAAGCTCTGCTCGGTGAAGCCCGCCTGTCGCGCAATCGCGAGCAAGGGCTGGAGCGGTTTCTGCACCACCCATTCCCGCTGCTGCGCAAACAGCGTCTCGACCAGCGGAAAGTACTTGTCCTTGCCGGCGCAGCGGGCCAGCGCCGAAGCCCCCGCGGCCAGCGCATCGAGCGGGAACTCGCGGAAGATGAAGCGGACCTTTCCGGTGTCGATGTACTTCTTCTTCAGCTCGGGAAAGATGGCCTCGTGAAAATGGGCGCAGTGCGGACAGGTCATCGATGCGTATTCGACGATCGTGACCGGCGCATCGGCTGCCCCCATCACCTCGTCCCCGAGCGGACCCGGCTGGGCGACGTCGGCCGGCGATGGCTCGGCGTGGGCGGGCGTCGTCGCCATGGGCGCCTGACCGCCGAAATAATAGTAGCCGGCGCCGCCCCCGGCTGCGACGACCAGCGCCGCTACGGCGGCGCCGGTCTGCAACCGGCGCCGGGTGAGCGGCACCTTCGCGGCGCCTTCGCTTGTCGTAGCCATGCTTTCCCGTCCGTGCATTGAGTGACCCTGCTCGCTAGCCTTAAACAAGGAATGTGGCAATGGGAGATCGCCCCGCCAATCCCTCCCGGCATGACGGGGCGGCAAAGTTTGCGCGCTCACGGCGGCTTGATGGCGGCTCCCAGCCGCGCCAGCGCATCCCGCAGGTCCTCGTTGTCGATATCGGACAGCTCGGCTGCCATGCGCGCTACCGCCCCTCGATCGGGGGAACGCCCGGGCGCGGGAGACGTGCGGCGCAGCGGAGCCTGGCGCAGGCGAAGCCTCGCGACCGCCTGCCAGCCGAAGAAGCGATTGACCCGCTCGAGAATGATCGCGGACAGATGCTGGATCTCGACCGCGGTCGGACCCTCGACCCGCAGGATGAGCGTGCCCGGTTCTGGTGTGCGGCCGCCGGCCGGCCGCGGCCACTTGATCCTTTCCGGCTGCGAATGGGCGGCGATCTCGGCCCCCGCGATCTCGACCCAGCGGGTGACGAGCGCGGTCGAGGCGAAGCCTTGCCGGGCGAACGCCTCGTCGAGGGTCTTATGCAGAAGATCTGCCAAAGGCCGCGGGTACGATTTACCCGGCTTGTTCACGGCTGACGATCCTGCGAGAGGGATCGGTGATGAGGGTAGCAGCAAGGCACGGGCGGCGAAAGCGGGCGATGCGTCCCGCGCCGCCGCGGGCCGCCGATCTGCTCGTCTGGTACGAGCGCAATGCGCGGCGGCTGCCCTGGCGCGCGCCGGCCGGCGAGAGGCCCGACCCGTACCGGGTCTGGCTCTCCGAGATCATGCTGCAGCAGACGACGGTCAGGACCGTCGGGCCTTATTTCTTGCGGTTCATCACGCGCTGGCCGAGCGTTCAGGCGCTCGCCGCCGCGCCGCTCGAGGAGGTGATGCGGTCGTGGGCCGGGCTCGGCTATTACGCGCGCGCCCGCAACCTGCACGCCTGCGCCCGGCTTATCGTTGCGCGTCACGGCGGACGCGTTCCGCGCGACCAGAACGAGCTCGGCAAGCTGCCCGGCATTGGTCCCTACACGGCGGCGGCGGTCGCCGCGGTCGCCGTCGACGCGCCCGCGGCGGCTGTCGACGGCAATGCCGAACGCGTGACGAGCCGGCTCTTCGCCTTCGCCCAGCACCTTCCCGCTGCCAGGCCGAGGCTGCGGCAATTGACGCAAAGCCTGGTCCCGGCCGAGCGCGCCGGGGACTTTGCCCAGGCGCTGATGGATCTGGGTGCCCTCGTCTGCACCGCAAAGCGCCCGGCCTGCATGCTCTGCCCGTGGGCGCACAGCTGCGCCGCGCATCGGCACGGTGATCCCGAAGCTTTTCCGATCAAGGCGGCGAAGAGGGAAGGCCGGCTGCGCGCGGGAGCAGCTTTCGTCGTCACCCGCGCCGATCGCTTCCTGCTGGTGCGAACGCGTCCTTCGCATGGCCTGCTCGGCGCGATGACCGAGGTCCCGACCACGGATTGGACCCCTGATTTCAATGATGCCGGTGCATTGCTCGACGCTCCGCGTCCGGGTCGCAGGCGGCTGCACTGGCGCCGCATACCCGGCCGCGTCAGGCACCTCTTCACGCATTTCCCGCTGGAGCTCGTGGTCTATGCCGCGAGCGTCGGTGCCGATGCGAGAGCGCCCGCCGGCATGCGCTGGCTGGCATTCACCGACCTTGCGGATGAAGCTTTGCCCGGGCTGATGCGCAAGGTCATCGCCCATGCCGTTCCGATTGCAAAGCCCGGCGTTGCCGAGGTAATGGGCGCGGGCGAGCAACCCAGGAGGGCGACATGAGCATTCAGCGTATCGACGGCAATCCGCGGATGAGCAAGGTGGTCGTGCACGGCGACACCGTCTATCTCGCCGGGCTCATTGCCGACAAGTCGCTGGGCCAGGGCGTCGCCGAGCAGACCCGCGAGATTCTGTCGATCATCGACATGTTCCTGGCGAAGGCCGGAACCGACAAGTCGAAGCTGCTGACGGCGACCATCTGGCTGTCCGACATCCGCACCGTCGACGAGATGAACAAGGTCTGGGACGCCTGGGTGGTGCCGGGAAGCACCCCCGCGCGCGCCTGCATCGAGGCGTTGCTGCAGGGCCCGGACAAGAAAATCGAGATCCAGGTCACCGCAGCGCGCTGACCATTCTGTTCCCGCGCGGCAGCTCGAGCGCAGCCGCGGCGTTCAGGTCGTCGTCATCCTGGCCCTGATCTCGGCGCGCAGCTTCTCGATCGGAAGCAGGCCCTGCTCCGTCTTCAGGTGCCAGAAGGCCCAGCCGTTGCAGGCTTCCAAGCCTTGTGCCAGGGCGCCGATGCGGTGGATCGAGCCGACCGTGTTGCCGAGAGCGATAGCCCCGTCGGCGCGCACGAGTGCGCTGATCCGGCGCTTGCTGTCGCAAAGCTCGGCGCCCGGCTGCAGCAGGCCGTGCTCGAGCAGTGCCGCGAAAGCGACGCGTGGCGCCTCGCGCGCGGTCATGAACGGGGCGAGCGTCGGCTCCGGCAGCGGCTCGACCGCTGCGAGCCGCGCGGCGGCCGCCCGGACGTAGCTCGCCTCGCGCTCGATGCCGATCGAGCGGCGGCCGAGCCGCTTGGCGACGGCGGCGGTCGTGCCGGTGCCGCAGAACGGGTCGAGCACCAGATCGCCCGGGCGCGATGCGGCGAGGATCACGCGGGCCAGCAAGGCCTCCGGCTTTTGCGTCGGGTGCAGCTTCTGCCCGTTGCCGTGCCTCAGCCGCTCCTCGCCGGTGCAGAGCGCGATCGTCCAATCCGATCGCATCTGCACGTCGTCGTTGCCCGCCTTGAGCGCCTCGTAGTTGAACGTGTAGCCCTTCGTGTGGGGGTCGCGTGCCGCCCAGATCAGCGTCTCATGCGCGTTGGTGAATCGGCGGCCGCGGAAGTTCGGCATCGGATTCGCCTTGCGCCACACCACGTCGTTGAGGATCCAGAAGCCCAGGTCCTGCAGAATCGTGCCGACGCGAAAGATGTTGTGATAGGAGCCGATCGCCCAGAGCGTCGCCGTGGGCTTCATCAGGCGGCGGCACGCCATCAGCCATGCGCGAGTGAAGGCGTCGTAGGCGGCGAAGCTCGAGAACTTGTCCCAGTCGGCATCGACTGCGGCGACATGCGAATCATCCGGACGCTTGAGGTCGCCTTGCAGCTGCAGATTATAGGGAGGGTCGGCAAAGACGAGGTCGACCGACTCCGCCGGAAGCTTCGCCATCTCGGCAACGCCGTCGCCGATCAGTATGCAGTGATTCCCGGTTGTCTTGAGACTGACGCGGGGCGCCCGAACGGACGCCCCGCGACGCGACACAACCATGACTCAGAACTCTGACTCAGGCGACGCGGTCGGTGACGCGGGACCTACAACCGACCCGATGCACTATGGCCGGCCAAGGTAAAAATCGGCTTAATCGACGCCTTGCGGGCACTGGGAAAGAATTGCCCAGCAACTATATGCTGACGACAGGCTTATCCTGACCAGGTGTGACGGTGTCGCGAGCGGCGCGGCGGAGCGAGACGGCTCCCGCAGCCGAGGTCGAGCGCCGTGTCGGGCGAGGAGACGAAGCATGCGGTTGGACGATCTGCCGGAAGGCGGCAATATTGAGGACCGGCGCGGAGAAGGCGGCTTCGGCGGCGGCGGCGGAGGCTTGGGTATCCCGGTCGGGGGCGGCGGGCTGGGCATCGGCGCCATCGTCGTGCTCGGCATCATCGGCTGGGCGCTCGGGATCGATCCGAGCTTGCTGATCGGCGGGGCCGAGGTCCTGTCGCGTCAGGGCCAGCCGCAGGTGCAGGCGCCTCCGACTGCGCGCCGAACCGGCCAGCCGCAGGATGCGACCGGAAAGTTTGTCGACAAGGTGCTTCACAGCACCGACCAGCAATGGAAGAAGGTGTTCGAGGCGGACGGCCGGACTTATCGCGCGCCCATCCTGGTGCTCTATAACGGCGTCACCCGCGCCTCGTGCGGCGGCGCCGCGCAGGCGGCAATGGGGCCGTTCTATTGCCCGGCCGATCAGAAGATCTACCTCGACACCTCGTTCTTCAACCAGATCGCGACGCGATTTCGCGGCTGCGACGTCGGCAGCAAGGCGTGCCAGTTCTCGGAAGCCTACGTGATCGCCCACGAGGTAGGCCATCATGTGCAGAACCTGCTCGGCATCCTTCCCAAGGCACAGCAGGCGCAGCGCGGCGCCATGGGGCGGGCGGAAGCCAATCACATCCAGGTGCAGGTGGAGTTGCAGGCCGATTGCCTGGCGGGCGTGTGGGCCAAGCTCGAGAACGAAAGCCTGAAGCGGCAGGGCAAGCCGCCCTTCATCGAGCCGGGCGATGTCGAAGCGGCGCTGCGTACCGCCGCGGCGATCGGCGATGACACCTTGCAGAGAAGGTCGCAGGGCTATGTGGTGCCCGACAGCTTCACCCACGGCAGCTCGGAGCAGCGGCGGCGCTGGTTCGGCGCCGGCCTGGACTCGGGCAGGGTGCAGAGCTGCAACACCTTCGCCGCGGCGCAGCTGTAACCGGAAGGAGCCGGCGCGCGCCGGCCGCGCCTATGCGACCGGGCGTTCTCGCCAAGGGATTGACGAGCAGTCATGCCGGGAATCGATGAGAGCAAGCAGTTCGTCCCGCTCAGGATCGCGGTGTTGACGATTTCCGACACCCGCGAGCTCGCCGACGACAAGTCCGGGGACACGCTGAGCCGGCGGATCGGGCAGGCGGGTCATGTGCTGGCCGGGCGCGATATCGTCACCGACGACGTCGACATGATCCGCGCGCGCGTCAGGCAATGGATCGCCGATCCCGCCGTTGACGTGATCATCACCACCGGCGGCACGGGGTTCACCGGCCGCGATGTGACGCCGGAGGCGATCGAGCCGCTGCTCGAGAAGCGAATGGACGGCTTTGCGACGCTGTTTCTGCTGGTGAGCCATGCCAAGATCGGAACCTCGGCGATCCAGACCCGGGCGACTGCCGGGGTCGCCGGTGCCACCTACATCTTCTGCCTGCCCGGCTCGCCCGGGGCCTGCCGGGATGCCTGGGACGAGATACTCGTGCACCAGCTCGACTATCGTTACCGCCCCTGCAACTTCGTCGAGATCATGCCGCGCCTCGACGAGCATCTGCGCCGCGCGAAGGCGAGAGGCGCGACGGTCTGAGGACCGGAGCGGAAGGCTCCTAGTGCGCCTCTTCGCTCCTTGTGCGCGCGCATGCTCGCGTATTGCCTCTGTCAATCAGCAGACAGGACGATGACGCCAGTGCGCAGGCGGGCTATGCGACGGCGGCCGAGACGGCGGAGCAAATCCGTTTCCGGCTCGTCGACGTCACGGTGTCCGCCGATCCTGCGATAAAGCGGCTTGGCGATCACCAATGCGTGTCCGCCGATGGAGCGGTATCGGAGCGCGCTCCGCAGCAAGTTGAGCGGCTCTCTCAGCGGCGGCCGAGGTCCCGCGGCCTCCACTCGGAAGACGGCGGCACGCTGCGCGGCCTGACCGGTGACCTCGCAGGCCTGGACGAAGCGCCGGGTTTCCTCGACCCACGACGAGTCGGGCAGGACCCCCGGCCGGAGGAAGAGCAGCCACTCTCCGCGAGCGGCATCGGCGCCCGCCCGCAGCCGTGCCGCGCGCTCGGTCGACAGGCTCAGCAACCGGCAACCCGCAGCATCGGCGATGGCGGCGGTCGCGTCTCGCGATCGGCGGTCGGCGATGATGACCTCGCGCACCATGCCGGCCACGACGCCGGCAACCAGCGCACCGAGCGTGGGCGGGAGCGCGCGCTCGTCGGCGTCGGTGGCTATGACGACGCTGAGCATTGCCCCCGCATCGCAACGACTCCAGATGGCGTCTGCATTCCGCCGAGGCGTTAACGGTAGTGCCGCATCCGTCTGCCCTCGGGTTCGGGTCGGGGGCGATAGCCTTCGAAGTAGTTCTGGCGGCAGTATCCGCCGGCCCCGCGAATGGTCGCAAGGCACTGCGCATAGCTGTGGAAGCCACAGTTATAGGTCGATGGATCATAGACTGCGCACCAGGCTGCGGCGCTCGCGCTCGGCGCATTGCCCGCCGTCGCCAGCAGCACCAGTCCAGAAGCGGCGATCACCTTGTGCATCGGCATGTGCTCCCATGCTGGATGGTTCCGGGCGGCAACGCGCGCGGCAGGCGAAACGGTCCGAAAAAGCTTGCTGTTGAGCCGCCGAGCCCCTATGTTCCTGTTTTGTTCGAAGCAGTGGAACATGAGCTCCTCCACACCAGCGGCGGCACCAAGCGCGGCGGCGCCCGGCGCATCCGCTCCGCCGGCGCGCAAAACGCCGCAGCGCGGCGGTCCCGCGTCAGCTTTGCGTCCCGCTGCGGTTGATCTCGACAGCCCGGCCGACGCAGCGGTAGCCGTACCGGGCGATCGCCGGCGCGGCCGCGGCGCCCACTCCAATGCCTCGGGCCGCTACGAGCCGCGGGCGCGGGCCGCATTCGACGACGGCTGGCAGAGCCTGGAGGACCTGCCTCCGCTTGCGACCACGGTGACGATCGACACCACGCGCAGGATCATCACCCGCAACGATTCGCCCGACATCTCTTTCGACCGCTCGATCAATCCCTATCGCGGCTGCGAGCACGGCTGCGTCTACTGCTTTGCCCGGCCCACCCACGCCTATCTGGGGCTCTCCCCCGGTCTCGATTTCGAGACCAAGCTGTTCGCCAAGCCGGAAGCTCCGAAGCTCCTGGAACGCGAGCTCGCATCGCCGGGCTATGTTCCGCGCACCATCGCCATCGGCACGAACACCGATCCGTATCAGCCGATCGAACGCGAGCATCAGGTGATGCGCCGCATCCTGGAAGTGCTCGACCGCTACGGCCATCCGGTGGGTATCGTCACCAAGTCGGCGCTGGTCCTGCGCGACCTCGACATCCTCTCGCGCATGGCGCGGCGCAACCTGGTCAAGGTTGCGCTGTCGGTGACCACGCTCGATCCCAAGCTGGCGCGGGTGATGGAGCCGCGCGCTGCCACCCCGCCACGCCGGCTCGAGGCGTTGCGCCGGTTGCGTGCTGCGGGGGTGCCCGCCTCGGTGATGGTGGCGCCGGTGATCCCCGCGCTCAACGATTCCGAGATCGAGCGAATTCTCGACGCCGCCGCGGCGGTCGGCGTCCGGGAGGCGGGCTATGTGCTGCTGCGGCTCCCGCTCGAGGTGCGCGACCTCTTCCGGGAGTGGCTGCTGGCGAACTTTCCCGATCGCTGTCGGCACGTCTTCAAGCTCATCCGCGAGACGCGCGGCGGCAAGGACTACGATTCCAGCTGGGGCAAGCGAATGACCGGGGCCGGCCCCATCGCCTGGCTGATCGGCAGGCGGTTCGAGCTCGCCTGCGAAAGGCTCGGCTTCAATCAGGCGCGGACCGCGTTGAGCACGGAGCACTTCGATCCCCCCCGCCGCGGTGCCGAGCAGCTCAGCCTGTTCTGAGGAGCGGCGGGCCTCGTATGATCTGAAACCGAGCGGCATGGCTGCCTGCGAGAAATGGATGTGAGCATCGTTGGAATGGGCGCGCTTGCCAAGCGACTCAGATAAAATTGCCGGACATTGCTGGAGGGATTGGCCGGTGATCCATGGTCTTCGCACATACACTGTATCGCTCGCGGCTCGGCAGCCTCTCCTGAATTTCATCGTTGAGAGCCTGAAGCTGGCCCGCTGTCGAATCCTGTATTGCTCAGAGGCGGGGAAGGCGCCGTTCATCATCACGTTCGAGACCGCCGGCGGCGAGCGCCTTGGCATCGTTGCGTACGCATTCCGGGCGACACGCACTCCCACCCGGAATCGACCCGCGGACGAGCGCAGCTTTCAGGTGAAATATGGGAACAAAACAGACAACAAGCCTCACCGGCTTTGGATCGACCCGTTGGGCCTGTTTACAACTCTTTTCGTCGGCATATCAGCAGAAAACGACGAACCGTACTTCGTCTCCGCAGATCCAGCGATGCACAATCCAACGCGCTTCTTCATCCGTATCGAGTTCAAGGATCGACACATAGCCGAGGTTCGAAAAAACGGGTGGTGCGCATGGGAGCGAGAGCGGAGGAGCGGGGGCGAGCCAATCGAGGTCCTGGTCGGAGGCACGCCTGAGCGCTTCCTGGACCTTGTTCGATTTGAGCGCGCGGCCCAGGGTCTCGACCCCGGCAATCGACAGCTGCTGGCCGAGCGGCCGCAGCTTTTCGGCGCTGTAACGGGTGCAGCCTATAGAGACATCACAGAGGAAGCTCTCGTGCACCCGCTTGCAAGCGAGTTCGATCTCTCAAATGCCGAGATACTCGATCTCATTGCTGGCGCACGTCGTCTGAAAATGGCGGTGCGCGGCTGGGTAGCGGAGGAGCACCTTCGCAATGTCCTGGCGATCACGCCGGGTGTTACGCATTGTGAGAAGCTGGATGTGGAAGGCGGGCCCGATCTCAGCGTGCAATACCGGAACGGTCCTCCTTTGCTGATCGAGTGCAAGAACGTGCTGCGGAAGCGCGACAGGGACGGGCGGCCACGCCTCGATTTTCAGCGCACGCGAGCCAGCAAGGCTGATCCCTGCTCGCGATACTATTCGCCAGCCGACTTCGATGTAATTGCTGCCTGTCTGCACGCAGTGACCGAGCAATGGGAGTTTCGGTACACGTTGCCGTCAACTCTCGCCGGCCATGACAAGTGCAAGGGCAAGCTAGCCAGCAATGTAGTCGTGGAATCCAGCTGGGCCACTGATCCAACAGCGATCTTCAGGGCAGCCTATGCAGGAGTGCATTGAGCCGATGAGAACGCCCAAGACAATAAGCCTGTACACGGGCGCCGGAGGGCTGGACTACGGCTTTGAGGCCGCTGGTTTCGAGACGGCGGTGGCGATCGAGCTGGACCCGACATGCGTGAAGACTCTCATGCACAATCGAAGCTGGCCAGTGATTTGCGCGCCCATCGAATCAGTGCCCACATCCGCGATCCTGGAGAAGGCGAATGCTTCGGCTGAAATGATCGATGTGCTGGTCGGGGGACCGCCGTGCCAGCCATTCTCGAAATCTGGATTTTGGGCGTCCGGGGAAACCAAGCGCCTTGATGATCCCCGGGCTTCTACGCTGGAGAGCTTCTTGCGGGTCCTCGAGGAGACTCGGCCTCGGGCCTTCCTCATGGAGAACGTCGAAGGCCTCGGGTTTGCCGGCAAGGACGATGGGCTGCGCTACATTGAGCAACGGCTACAGCAGATAAACGTGCGCCAGGAAACCAACTATCGACTCCGGACAGCGGTTCTCAATGCGGCGGATTATGGGGTTCCGCAAATTCGGCGACGTTTTTTTCTGATTGCCGCGCGAGACGGCACGCCTTTCGGCTTTCCGGCAAGAACACATCACCCGCCGCAGCGGGGCACTTGCGACGCACGAGCTCCGTATCGGACCGCATGGGATGCCCTTTACAACGTCTCCGTGAGCCCTTCTGATGGTGATTTGCGCGTTCGCGGGAAATGGGCGGAGCTGCTCCCAACGATTCCCGAGGGCCAAAACTACCTTTGGCATACGCCGCGAGGAGGTGGAGAGCCGCTCTTTGGATGGCGACGAAGATATTGGTCCTTTCTGCTCAAGCTCGCAAAAGACCTTCCCTCATGGACGATTCAGGCCCAGCCGGGCCCGGCGACAGGTCCGTTCCATTGGTCGAATCGCCGCTTGAGCGCGCGTGAGATGGCGCGCCTCCAGACGTTTCCGGCAGATGTGGAGATCGTCGGTGGGTATGGCGACGTGCAACGTCAGCTTGGAAATGCAGTCCCCTCATTGGTGGCGGAGGTGCTCGCACGGGAAATCAGCGGTCAGCTTCTTGCACGGCCGGTGAACGGGCCGCTGAGGCTGGCGATCGACGCAGCACCGCTTCCCCCCCCGAAACCCGAGATGCCCAAGCCCGTTCCGCAGCGATATCTCTCGCTTCGGGGATCACACGAAGCACATCCAGGCACAGGTAAGGGCTTCCGCGCGATCTCCCGGAGCACGCTACTCGATAGTGTTCCGTAGAAATTTCTTGAGCCGGGATTTCACAGTCGCTTCGCGACCCAGCTGGCATTCCCACAGGGTTAGCACGCGCCATCCTTGCGCTTGCAGCGAGGTCAGCACCTTGCGATCTCGCGCCTTGTTGCGAGCAAGCTTGGGCAGCCAATATTCAGGGCGCGCGGAAGGTCGTTTGGCGAGCGGACAGCCTTCATGCTGATGCCAGAAGCAGCCGTGCACAAAGATTGCTGCGCGCTTGCCCCGGAAAACGATGTCGGGGGAGCCGGGAAGATCACGAGCATATAGCTTGTAACGATGGCCGAGCTCCCGGAGAAGGCGCCGGACAGTCCGCTCCGGCCCTGTGTTGGTCTTGCGGATGCTCCGCATCATCTCTGAGCGGACCGCTGAGGAGATGCCCGGGCCTGGGGTTCGGTCGGCGGCTCGACGCGCCATGCTGGCGATCCCCTCGGGAAGAGCTCGAGGAATCCTACCGGACCAAGCGCTTTGGGACTACCCGAGGCCAGCTATCGAGCGATTAGCCCAGCTCGGACTGGGCCGATAGACGGGTATCCACATCCAGCTTGCCGGACAATTTGACTTCGCGCTGCTGCTCCGCGCAGCATGGATGCCCATGCCCTCCAGCCGCTCCTCTCCTCTGCGTCTGCCGCTGCCGGAAGAGGATATCCGCCCGACCTTCCGGCGCGAGCGGGCGGCGCTGAAGCGGGGCGTCTGGCCGGTTGCCGGCTGCGACGAGGCAGGGCGGGGGCCGCTCGCCGGTCCGGTGGTCGCGGCGGCGGTCATTCTCGATCCCAGGCGGGTGCCGCGCGGCCTCGACGATTCCAAGAAGCTCGATCCCGAGACCCGCGAGAAGCTGTACGGAAGGATTTGCGCGACCGCCGAGGTCGCCGTCGCCTTCGCCCCGCCGGCGCGGATCGACCGGGACAACATCCTGCGTGCCTCGCTGTGGGCGCTGGCGCGCGCGGTCGCCGGGCTGCCGGTCAGGCCCAAGCTCGTCTTCGTCGACGGTCGCGACCGCATCGAGGCGGCCTGCGACTGCGAGGCGGTGATCGGCGGCGATGCCATCATCGCCTCGATCGCGGCTGCCTCCATCGTCGCCAAGGTCACCCGCGACCGGCTGATGACACGCTTGGGCCTGCTGCATCCCGGCTACGGGTTCGAGCAGCACAAGGGCTACAGCGTGCCCGAGCACTTCGATGCGCTGACCCGGCTCGGTCCCACGATCCACCATCGCCGCTCCTTCGCGCCGGTTGCCGCCGCCTACGGCGATCCGCCGGCCGGCGTCACCGACCCGGACGAGATCGAGCCGATTTTGCTGCCCCTCTAGCCGTCACGCCTTATCTCTGCCGGCTCCGTCGTAGAGCATTGGCGGCACTCTCTCCGGGCGGCAATCCAGCTGCAGTCGGAGAATGCCGGTTGGCGTTCGGGCCCATGCTGCACGTTTCCATCTTCGTCGAGCTGTTGCGTTCGCGCCCCTCGCTCGCGGTCTGGTTCGCAGCGCTCGCGCAGGCGCTGCTATGGGCGTTGGTGCCGATCCTCCTCTATGCCGGCCCGCCCGGCGAGCTGCCGAGCGTGCTTGCGGTCGGACATGAGTTCCAGCTCGGCACCTATCTCGGCCCGCCGCTCGCATTCTGGCTCGCCGACCTCGCCTTCGAGCTTTCCGGGCGCAGCCTGTTCGGCGTCTACGTGCTGTCGCAGATTTGCGTTGTGATCACCTATTGGGCGGTGTTCGCGCTCGGAAGGTCCATCGTGGGGGCACAGCACGCGGCTTTGGCCGTGCTGCTCATGGTCGGAGTGGCCGCCTTCACGGTTCCGACGCCGGAGTTCGGCCCCGTGGTCCTCACCATGCCGCTGTGGGCGGTGATCCTGCTGCATTACTGGCGGGCAGTGGGAGAAGGCCGCCGTGGCTATTGGCTGCCGCTGGCGATCGAGATCGGACTGCTGCTGCTCACGACCTACGTCGCCGTCATCCTGGTGGGGTCGCTGGCGCTGTTCACCCTTGCAAGCCGCCGCGCGCGCGCCGCTCTCAGCTCGTACGACCCCCTGATTGCGGCGGTCGTGGCCGGACTCGTCATCGGCCCGCACCTCATCTGGCTCGCCCAATCCGGCGAGGGCACGCTGCAGATTCTTGCTCGCCTGCGCGCACCCGAATCGGTGCTGGGCAACCTGAAAGCCTGGTTGGGGCAGATCGGGCTGATCCTGGTCGCGCATGCCGGGCTGATCGTCCTTGTTGCGCTGGTGGCGGGATGGCCCTGGCCGCGGCGCGACCCCGCCCCGGTGGTCGTGCGCCCGCCGCTCGATGCCTTCGCCCGGCAGTTCGTCTACTTCTTCGCCCTGGTGCCGGCCTTCGTGGGGACGCTCGTCGCGGTGCTCATCGGCTGGTCGGGCCCGGTCGGCGGCATCGCTCCGCTGGTCATTCTCTCGGGTCTGCTCGTCGTCATCGCGGCCGGCGACGCCATTCAACTGAACCGGCAGCATGTCGTCATCGCCACCTGGTTCGGGCTGCTGATCGTTCCGCCGCTGATGACCGCGCTCGCGCTGATGATTCTTCCATGGCTCAACTTCGATCTTCGCGTCACCTATCCGACGACCGCCATGGCGCGGTTCTTCTCCGAGAGCTTCGAGCGCCGCACCGGCGTGCCGCTGCGAATCGTCGCCGGTGATCCGCGCACCGCCGCGCTCGTGGCGCTGGCCTCGCCCAGCCGACCCAGCGTCTTTCTCAACCAGACACCCGCGCGGTCGCCTTGGGTCAGCATGGAAGCGGTCAGGGCCAAGGGCGCGATCGTGGTCTGGCCGACCAACGACACTTCCGGCACTCCTCCGCCCGAGGTGAAAGAGCGCTTTCCCGAGCTCGTGCCCGAGGTGCCGCGCGCCTTCGAGCGATCGGTGCAGGGGCGTCTGCCGTTGCTGCGCATCGGCTGGGGGGTCCTGCGGCCCGAGCCGGGACGACAGGCGGCCGATCAGGCCGGGCAGGCAAAAGGCGCGGCGAAACCGGGAGCGGACACGCGATGAGCGTCAATCGTCAGATCCTGCTCCGAAGCCGGCCCGAAGGAGCCCCAAGCCTCGACAATTTCGAGCTGAGGGAGGCACCGGTGCCCGAGCCGGGGCCCGGCGAGCTGCTCATGCGCGTCCTTTATCTTTCCCTCGATCCGTATATGCGCGGCCGAATGAGCGCGGCGAAATCCTATGCGAAGCCCGCCGAGATCGGCCAGCCCATGGTCGGTGGCACGATTGCGGAGGTCGTTGCCTCGCGGCATCCGCAATACGCCGAGGGCGACATCGTCCTCGGCGCCGCCGGCTGGCAGGAATATGCGCTGTCCGACGGCGCGGGGTTGCGCAGGCTCGACCCGCGCGCGGCGCCGATCTCGACTGCGCTCGGCGTGCTCGGGATGCCGGGCATGACCGCCTATGTGGGGCTCACCGAGATCGGTCGGCCCAAGCCCGGGGATACGCTCGTCGTTGCCGCGGCTTCCGGCGCGGTCGGCTCGGTCGTCGGGCAGATTGCCAAGCTCAAGGGGTGTCGCGCGGTGGGAATCGCCGGAGGCGACGAGAAGTGCCGGTTCGTGGTGAGCGAGCTCGGCTTCGATGCCTGCGTCGACCATCGCGCGCCGGACTTCGCGCACCGGCTCGCGGCTGCCTGCCCGAACGGCATCGATGTCTATTTCGAGAATGTCGGCGGCGCCGTGCAGCAGACGGTTTGGCCCCTGCTCAATGATTTCGCGCGCATTCCGGTCTGCGGCCTCATCGCCCAGTACAACGCCACCACCCCCATGCCCGGGCCCGACATGTTCTCCGTCCTGCGCAAGCGCCTGCTGCTGCGCGGCTTCATCGTCTCCGACTTCATGGTGCAGCGGGACGCCTTCCTGACCGAGGTCGGTGAATGGGTGCGGTCTGGCCGGCTCAAATATCGCGAGGACATCGTCGAAGGCTTGCAACAGGCCCCCGCCGCATTCCTCGGCCTCCTTCAGGGAAAGAACTTCGGCAAGCTCTTGGTGCGCGTGGCGACCCCCACCGAGCGCGCCTGAGCCGAGGATAACGCGGGACCGCAATACCTCTAATCGGTGACCGCCACCGCGTTGATCTCCACCAGGCAGCGCGGATCGGTCGCAAGCCGGACGACCTGCACCGTCGTGGTCGCCGGCTTGGCATCGCGGAAGTATTCGGCCCAGACGCGGTTGAGCGCATCCTGATCGGAGA